>NZ_CP014639.1:742088-1113133 GCF_001653975.1 Candidatus Chlamydia sanziniae | reverse complement strand
TGCTACTCGGTCTCAAGTTTCTTGTCCGGAACCTTTTGAAACACAGATTGTTCGAGCTCCTGAGGGGTCCTCTTCTGAGATTCAAGCGTCGATGAATGCTAAGAAATTGACTGCGAAAATGGTGAAAGGTAAGAATTCTAGAAAAGCTTCAAGAGCACTTTCAAGTGATGTTCATCAAAAAGTAGAACTGGGTAGCTTGTTTCGCGGAGGTTCTTTAGTTTCAGTAAAGAAACGTTATGCTACTCGGTCTCAAGTTTCTTGTCCGGAACCTTTTGAAACACAAATTGTTCAAACTCCTGAGGGGTCCTCTTCTGAGATTCAAGCGTCGATGAATGCTAAGAAATTGACTGCGAAAATGGTGAAAGGTAAGAATTCTAGAAAAGCTTCAAGAGCACTTTCAAGTGATGTTCATCAAAAAGCAAAGCTAAGGAAAATATTTCGTGAAGATTCTTTAGTTTCAGTAAAGAAACGTTATGCTACTCGGTCTCAAGTTTCTTGTCCGGAACCTTTTGAAACACAAATTGTTCAAACTCCTGAGGGGTCCTCTTCTGAGATTCAAGCGTCGATGAATGCTAAGAAATTGACTGCGAAAATGGTGAAAAGTGAAAATTTTGAAGATGTCTCAAAAGATAAAAACACAATTTCTGGTGCATTGAATAATATTGAGATATCCCAAAGTTCTGAAAAGGTAGAATTACAAGAGTTAGCAAAAGGTGCAGCTCTACCCGTACTTGTTGTTCGTCCGAGCCCTACACAAGAGTTGGCAAAACATAAAGGACAAAAAACGAGTGCAAGAAAGTCTGCACGAGAAGTTCTTGAAGCTCGCGAACCCCGTATAAAAACAAATAAATTGCTCAGGGATAGACAAGTGACTTCTACCTTGCGTTATGACATGGAAAAAGCTGCAGCCATTCGAGTAAAGCGTAACTGTAGTGTATGTCCTCAAGTTCGTGAAGAAAAGTCTTCTTGTAAACGACGTGAAGAGCGTTCTCTCTCTAAAGAAGCTGATGTAGCTTCTCAGGAAGAGTCCTTAGATTATGTAGAGGAGAAAGTTCCTTCTAGCCAAACACCAAAAAATGCTCACAATACAACAGAACGCAGTAACACAAATGGTTTTTACCGAACAGCATCTTCAACGCGGAACACCAATATTGCTTCTTATCTTGAGGCTAAGCAGTATCGTTGCGATTCTGAAGAGACCGATTGGCCTTGTTCTTCTTGTGTTGCTAAGCGAAAAACTCATACAAGTATATCCGTATGTACTATGGTAGTTACTGTACTTGCTATGATTGTAGGAGCAGTAGTCATTTCCAATGCTTCAAATGGCTCGCCTACTCCAGCCCCAACTCCTACTCCTACTCCTATTCCTAGCGGGGGTAGTGGATCTGCAACTACCCCATAGAATCTTATTTTTAGTATGTGGTGATATAAACAGCGAGGCTTTAAACCCTTGTTGTTTTCTATTATATTTTTAATTCTTAAATAGAATAAGTAGAGTCTTTTGTTTCCATATTATACAATTATATAAATGTAAATATTGAAATTTTACTCAAATACTTTCTTCCAAATAGTTCTGTAGACATATGGTTTAATATGATTTTTTCATGGAAAGCAGTTGTGGCTTACAAGTCTAGAGACAGGCGTTGCTCTTAAACTAAGCTTACAGTGGCTCTACGTTGTATTCTAGTTTAGATGAGAATATAGGAAAACTTATCTTAAAGTTCTTAAATGGGTAATTCTATAATTTGACAAGGTATTTTAATAAAGGGTTTTTTTTTATTTTATTGACCCGTTAGTATGGATTCTTAATTTTTTTTCAATTATGTTATAAATCAAGATGAACCAAACAGTTATTGTGGCAATGTCTGGAGGAGTAGACTCCTCCGTTGTGGCCTATCTTCTCAAGCATTTCACATCTTATAATGTTGTCGGATTGTTTATGAAAAATTGGGAAGAGGAAATGGACAACGGCCCTTGCTCTTCCTCAGAAGACTATGGAGATGTTCAAAAGGTATGTGTACAGCTGGACATTCCTTACTACACGGTATCTTTTGCTAAAGAGTACAGAGAAAAGGTATTTTCCCGCTTTCTTAAGGAATATTCCTTAGGCTATACTCCTAACCCGGATGTCCTTTGCAACAGAGAAATCAAATTTGATCTATTGCAAAGAAAAGTAAGAGAACTGGGAGGCCATTTTTTAGCAACTGGTCATTACTGCCGACTACGCTTCGATAGTCAAGGACCTTGTTTATTTCGTGGTAGTGATGGTCATAAAGACCAAAGTTATTTTCTCTCAGGAACATCTAGAAATGCTCTTGCTAATGTGTTGTTTCCTTTGGGAGAGATGACAAAGACTCAGGTGCGTGCAATTGCAACTCAGGTAGGTCTAGCTACTGCAACAAAAAAAGATAGTACAGGAATTTGTTTTATAGGAAAGCGTCCTTTTAAATATTTTCTCGAACGGTTTATTCCCAACGCAAGCGGGGATATTGTCGATTGGGATAGGCAAGAAGTGATAGGAACACATTCAGGCGCACATTACTACACTATAGGGCAACGGCGCGGACTAAGAGTCGGAGGATCTGAAAAACCCTGCTATGTTGTGGGAAAGGATATGGAGAAAAACATTCTCTATATTGTTCGTGGTGAAGATCACCCTCTACTCTACCAACAAGAACTTGTAGCTGAAGATATGAATTGGTTTATAGACCCTCCTAAGGTCGCATATTCCTGCACAGCAAAAGTGCGGTACCGCTCCCTGGATGAAGCCTGCCTAATTCAATGTATCCCTTCTTCTCGTAAAGTTCTGGTCCATTTCACGCAACCTGTCAAGGCAATTACTCCAGGACAAGTGATTGCTTTTTATCAAGGAGAGCAGTGTCTAGGCGGTGGGATTATCAGTGTCCCTATGATTCCACGCTTTGCTTAGGAAGAATCACTTCTACTTCTTGAAGAGAAGTCTCTTCTCTTTCGAAAGTCACGCGGTCTTCTACTAATATAGCGCGGAGTTTCCTCGCTTCCTGACGGCAAGATTCTTTGAGTAATAACTCAGCTAGGGGATCTTCAAGATACTGTTCAATAACCCGACGTAAGGGACGTGCTCCCATTTCTGGAGAATGGCCCTTGGTGACTAAGAAAGAAATTACAGAATCAGGGATGTTTAATGCCATCTGGTAGTTTTTTAACCGGGAATCAAGCTTATTAATCTCCAAATGAATAATCTGAGAGAGAGAATCTTTCTCTAAAGGACGAAAAATCACACTTTCATCCAGACGATTGATAAATTCTGGCTTAAGATGCTTCTTCATGGCATTTGCAATTTTTTCTTGTATTACTTTGTAATCCATTGGAGATCTTAACCCAAAGCCAATTTCCCCACTTTTTTTAATAAGATCGGCTCCTAAGTTAGATGTCATAATGATAACAGTATGACGGAAGTCTATCTTACGGCCAAAAGAGTCTGTAAGCCGTCCCTGTTCTAAAATTTGTAACATCAAATCCATAATGTCTGGATGAGCTTTCTCTATTTCATCAAAAAGAACAACACAATAAGGACGACGACGAACTTGTTCTGTAAGATGACCACCTTCTTCATGACCCACATAACCTGGAGGCGATCCCATCATTTTCGTCGCAGCAAACTTCTCCATATATTCAGACATATCGACTTGGATTAAGGCATCTTCACCCCCAAACATTTCTATAGCAATTTGCTGGGCAAGTAAGCTCTTTCCCACACCTGTAGGACCAAGAAATAGAAAAGAACCTGTAGGACGGTTAGGATCCTTAATTCCTGTACGTGAACGACGGATAGCGCGACATATGCTAGTAATCGCATCATTTTGACCGATGATCTTTTGACGTAATGTATCTTCTAGTTTAAGAAGCTTTTCACTTTCGGCTTCGGTAAGCCTTGCTGAGGGGATTCCTGTTTGTAGCGAGACAACCTGAGCTACAGCCTCTTCATCTACAGGAACTTGGTGTTCCTCTTTATGGTTTTCCCATTCTTGCTTCATATTTTGAAGACGCTCACGTAACTTCTTCTCTTCATCACGTAAACCCGCAGCTTTTTCATACTCTTGAGTACTAATCGCTTGTTCTTTTGCTAGCTTTGTATTCTCAATATCTGCTTCTAACTTCATAAGCTCTGAAGGTTGGCCCATAGTATTCACTCGCACGCGAGCTCCAGCTTCATCAAGAAGATCTATAGCTTTGTCAGGGAGAAAACGTCCATGTACGTACTGATCTGAAAGTGTGGCTGCAGCTTTGAGAGCCTCTTCAGTAATGAAAACATTATGATGCTCTTCATATTTCTTTTTTAGACCATGCAAGATCTCTATAGTTTCATCAACACTCGGAGGTTGAACAAGAATTTTTTGGAACCGACGTTCCAAAGCTGCATCTTTTTCTATATGCTTACGATACTCATCTATTGTAGTCGCGCCAATACATTGGATTTCTCCACGGGCTAACGCAGGTTTTAAGATGTTGGAGGCATCAATAGCACCTTCCGCAGCTCCTGCTCCTACAATCGTATGAAGTTCGTCAATAAAGAGTAGGATGTTTCCATGCTTACGCACCTCATCCATAACTGCTTTAATACGTTCTTCAAACTGACCTCGATATTTAGTTCCTGCGATCATCAGAGCAAGATCTAGGGTGATCAAACGTTTTTTACGCAAAGCATCAGGAACTTCATTTAGGATAATCTTTTGTGCAAGGCCCTCAACAATCGCTGTTTTCCCAACACCGGCTTCTCCAATAAGTACAGGATTATTTTTTCTACGACGGCAAAGAATCAAAATCAACCGCTCGACCTCTGCAGAACGGCCAATTACAGGATCGAGTTTGGACTCGCGAAACATCTCTGTTAAATCATAGCCATAGGCTTTTAAAGCAGAAAGTTTCTCCCCTTTATCTACGCCAAGCGTATGACCTAAAGAGGATTTTGAAGAGGAAGAAGTGCTACGAGAAGAAGAGGAAGAGGGGGGGAGTTGAAGATTAAATGTTTCTAATTCTTTGAGGATTTCTTTACGAACTTCTCTAGGGTCAATATGAAGGTTTTCTAAAATCTGCAGTGCCACCCCATCCGCTTGATGTAAGATCCCTAAGAGCAAATGTTCCGTACCTACGTAATTATGCTCTAAAATACTAGCTTCTTCATTAGCAGCTTCAAAAGATTTTTTTACTCTGCCCGTAAGCGCAGGATCCCCATAAACTTGGATTTCAGGGCCATAACCAATTAAACGCTCAACTTCTTGTCTTGCAGTATCAAAATCAATCCCTAGATTACGTAACACATTGACAGCTACACCTTGGCCAAGTTTGAGTAGGCCTAGGAGAATGTGCTCAGTGCCTAGGTAATTATGATTTAAACGCTGAGCTTCTTTTTTCGCCAATTTAATGACTTGCTTCGCTCTGTTAGTAAACTTCTCAAACATAAAAACCTAAAAGACAGGGGTAGAACTTTCCTTAAGCATATACGAAATTTAAGATAATGATGCAACTCTTCGATGTAGACTGGAAACATCAGCAAAATCTCTATCATAGAATACAAGAATATTTTGCACAAACCCTAGAGTATGGTACAGTAATTCTACTTCTTTAGAAAATAGTGAGCACTTCTTTTAAAATAGTTTGGGTTTGATTTCATTAAAATTCATTGTATGGAAATGCGCATAATAGATTCAGGAAAAGCTTCAGCAGCAACTCATATGAAAAAAGATCGCCAATTATTTGACGAACTTAAGGCGGATGAAGTCATTTTGCACCTATACGAATGGGAAAGTCCTTTTTCTCTGACTTATGGGCATTTTATGCGCAAAGAAAAATTTTTAGTTGCCAATGCTGAAAGCCAAGGATTAGATGCTGCAGTCCGACCCAGCGGAGGAGGATTTGTCTTTCATCATAGTGATTATGCTTTCTCTTTGCTTATGTCTGCAACCCATCCTCAATACGCTTCCACCGTCTTAACTAATTATCATACGGTAAATTCTTTAGTAGTTAAAGTGCTAAAACAAGTTTTTCATTTAAATGGATGTTTAGCCGAGCAAGATGAGGCTCCCTCACTCAGGGTGTCTGGGAATTTTTGTATGGCAAAAACTTCAAAGTATGATGTTCTCTTACAAGGAAAAAAAGTGGGCGGTGCTGCCCAACGTAAAAGTCGTCAAGGATTCCTTCATCAGGGGTCTTTATTTCTTTCGGGGAGTTCTAAAGAATTTTATCAAAAATTCTTGCTTCCGACCGTTGTTGATGAAGTAGTGGAAGAAATCGAGAAGCACGCTTTTTTCCCTCTAGGAATCGAACCAATACCGCAAGAACTTTCACAAGCTCGCAAAGATGTTAAAGAAACATTTATCCAATTATTTTGCTGTGGGGAACTATGAACCGCATAAACTTGTGCTGTATTGCAATGGGAATTTTTTCTTCGCTTCTCTTCGAACAGATTCCTGCTTGTGCTAAGGTGCTCTCTTTTCCCTCTGAGGAAGAACATGTTGCTGTTTTAGTCCATGATAATGGCCTAGAAACTTTTGAATACCTCCTTCATTGTATTGATCACGCAAACTATTATGTGGAACTCTGCCCTTGCATGGCAGGAGGGAGATTACTAAAAGAAATCCTAGACCATTTATGTCGGCGTATGGACATCGCCCCTGCGTTATGCGCTTACATGCTCATCCAACCTACATTCATTAATTTAGAAGATCAACTTATTCTTAAAAAAACACAGGAACGCTATCCGCAGAGATTTTTTTATGTCTTTACAGGTTGTCCTCCATCAAACAGTGTTTTGCATCCCAATGTTATGGAAATGCATGTGAAATTTTGTCTCATCGATGGCAAATATTGTATTATGGGGGGAAGTAATTTTGAAGATTTTATGTGTACTCCTGGAGATATCGAACCTGAGATTGTCGATACATCACGTTTGTATGTCGGTGGCGTACAAAGGCCTCTGGCTTTTCGTGATCAAGATGTCACTTTCCGTTCAGTAACCATAGGATGCCAACTTCGGAAAGAATTTTATAAGTATTTTAAAATGTGGGAATACTATGCTCAACATTGGTGGTTTATAAATAATCCAGAACACTTTGCTGATGATTGTCCCGGGTTCACTAGGGAGCAAGCTCATGAAATGTTTTGTCCTGAGTTTGATGAAAACAAGGATATTGTTTTCGTTGATTCTGCACGTGTGAAAATCGTCTTTGGAGGCCCTCATGAAGGCACACCCAACCCCGTAACTGAGAAATATCTTACATTAATTCGTAATGCACAATCTTCAATCCAGATTGCTAATATGTATTTTATTCCAAAAGATGAGCTTATCGAGGCTTTAATTGCTGCCTCCTTTTCCCGACACATACAGTTGGATATACTGACTAATGGATGTCATGAACTTAGCCCCTTATTCACTTCAATTTATGCATGGGGAAATCGCATAAACTATTTTGCCTTAAGCTACGGGAGTTATTATTTTCTATGGCAGAAATTCCTGTGCTTAAAAAAGCAATCCAATCCGAATCTTGCTATTTATGAATTTGCTGTTAAAGAGACGCAACTTCACAAAAAGTGCATGATTGTTGATGATGCAATTTTTGTTATCGGCAGCTACAATTTTGGTAAGAAAAGTGATCTCTTTGATTATGAAAGTATTTTAGTTATTGAGTCTCCTGAAGTCGCACAAAAGGCAAAAAAAGTTTTTGAAAAAGATAAAACACTTTCTCGAAAAGTCGAAAATGCTGAAATTCTTGATTGGTATTTTCATCCTGTCCATTACACTGTAGGCCATTTGCAACGGAATTTGATGCCCGGTTAATCTTTTCTTCCCCACTTTAAAGGGAAATGCTTTACTCCAAACACTTTCTTGCCACGTGCTCGCCTTTCTATGTGGGATCCTACTTGGTTTTTTTCTTTACTATCGTTTACACTACACTTTTACTGTTTGTACAGAGGTTGAGCTTTGTTAGCGTTCTTCTATAAGCATCAAAAAAAATTTATTGGTTTCATAATTGTTATTGTTTGCGTTTCGGGAGTGGGAATTGGTTGGGGACGTTTTTCCTGTGGAGAGCATGCTTCAAAGATAGAATTTTGTCGGGTAGTGTTCACTACAGCATCGGGTAAAAAATATTTAGAGAAAGACGTCCTTGCTATAAAGAAATTTCTCATGCACGAGGCCTATCCTTTTACAGGAAACCCTAAAGAGTGGAATTTTGTAAATGAAGGATTGCTTACCCAGCATTTTTTAACAACAAAATTAGGAGAAAAACTCTTTTTTCGGGTTTACTCACAAGGCTTTCCAGCCTTTGCTAAGGAAAAAAATTATCAGCCATATCGTCGTTTTGACGCTCCCTTTATTTCTTCTGAAGAAGTATGGAAATCTTCAGTACCTCGGCTTGTAGAGATCTTAAATCGTTTTCAGCAAATCGATAATCCTGTATCTCCAGAGGGTTTTGCTTTTAGAGTGCAGCTGTTCTTAGAAGAAAAAAAATTTCCCCATTACGTGCTGCGACAGATGTTAGAATATCGCAGACAGAGGTTCGCACTTCCCGAAGATAGTGCTTTAAGTCGAGGTAAAGATTTACGTTTATTTGGTTATCGAAATGTTCGAGATTGGTTTGGAGATGCTTATCTTTCTGCTGCTGTTGAAGTTTTACTCCGCTTTATTGACGCAGAAAGACGCTTTCTAGTCCTTCCTTCACTCAATGAAGCTCGAGATGATTTTTATGATAAGGCAAAACGGGCATTTACTAAGTTAAGCAAGTATTCGGAGTTTTCACTCAGCTTTAATCAGTTTATTGCTTTTTATTTTCAATTTTTAGGTCTTTCTGAGACTGAATTTTTTAAAATGTATCGGGAAATTCTTCTTTGTAAGAGAGCATTTTTATTGCTGCAGGGAAGTGTAGCTTTTGATTATCAACCTTTATGTGAATTTTTCTATAGAGGTAAAGATTCCACAGAAGTTGAGCTTGTTAACTTGCCCAAGGAATACTGCTTTAAAACAGAACAGGATCTTCTTGCTTTTGAGACCTATATCTATCTCGTAGCTCCTCCTTTGAAAGATCCTTTGGATGTTCCTTACATGCTTTTACCTATAAAAATAATAAAAGCTAAGGAACCACGGCTGATTGGTAAACGATTTGCAGTAAGTTATCAGACAGTAGCTTTGGAAGACTTAGAGACAAAAGTTCCCCTAGTGGAAGTGGATCATTGGCAACAAAATCCAGAACATTTTCAGGAAATTCTTCAGGAGTTTACTGCCGCAGAAACCTGCCAATCTCCTAAGGATTTTCAGTGTTTGAAGACCTCCTTAAGAGATAAGATCTCTGTGTTTACTCGCAAGGCGATTTTAAGAGCATACCCTGAAAGAATTACTGAGGCGTTAAGATCTGCTTCTATAGAGAGTCGTGAGATTTTGTTATCTCCAGGCAAGGATAGCATTCTTGAAGGGATTGTAGATGGTCAAGCTTTGGCAAACGTACTGCTTGAAAATGAAATTATAGAACGTTACAGTCAAGATCAAGAAAGATACTATACATTCAAAGTAGAAACTTGCTTTGACGGTGAAGAGGTTCTTTCTTACCGCGAGGTTCTAAAAAAAGGTCTGGCATCAAAGTTGGTGAATGCTTATGGCAATGCATTGCAATCAGATCGTATTCTTAACGCTTTACGTGCTCGTTATCCTAAAGAAACAGGGAGCGCCCTGTGGCAAAGGCGTCTATGGAAATTAATGGAAGAGCACAGAGCTGGAACGTATCCTGGAGGAACGTTCTTTTGGGGATTAGAAAAGTCTTTGAGAACCTTTACACGGGAAGATAGTGATCTTCCTCAGCCATTTGATCAACTCTTCGCTATGGAAATTGATGCGCTTTCTGGCCTGATAATACACTCGGAAGAAGGTCCATACTATTACCGATGTTTAGGACATGCAGTTAATGATTGTCCTATGGGTATAGACAGGCTGTTTTTTGCTAAAAATCGATTGAATGAGGAAGTTGTAGGTAGTTATATGGAACGCTTCATTGGACAAGGAGTAGGATAATGTGGTATTCTGATTATCATGTATGGATTTTACCTATCCACAATCGCTTAGTACGTCTAGGGCTGACGAAAAAAATGCAGACTCATTTGGGAATGATACTCCATGTGGATTTGCCTTCAATAGGAAGTTCCTGTAAGAAAGGAGATGTCTTGGGAATTCTAGAGTCTTCAAAATCAGCTATTGAAGTTTTAAGCCCTGTTTCTGGAGAAATTCTAGACGTAAATCAAGTATTAACAGAAAATCCTAAAGAACTTAATGAATCCCCCGAAGAGAAAGGGTGGCTGGCTATTATGCGGTTAGATGGAGAGTTAGATACTGCACAATTTTCTTCTAGTGAAGAATGAACTTTTGTATTTACAGTATTTAATCTTTTTAATAAAAGATTAGATTTAGTTCTAATTTTTAAAACCTTTTTAATTCTTATTAAATAGTTTATAATTATAGATCTGTATTATGCGTCTCACTGCTTCAGTAGATTCTTCTACTTTTTTAAAATATATACCAAAGTTCGTTCAGAATCCTCGTGTGAAGACCCTCTCCCTTGTAATTATAATTCTGAGTGCATTGGCTATTGGGATTATAGCTTGTGGATTATTTATAATAGGACCAGTGTCTACGCAATTCATTTTTTGGATTATAGGAAGTTGTCTCATCTTGATTTTATTGTTTTGTACTTATTACCGTTATCGTATTCTTCACACAAAGGAAAGCAAGAATATTTTAGGTATTTCTCTAGGGAAAACAAAAATTTTTCAAAAAAGCAAAAATGTTTTAGGTTTTTCTTTCAAAAAAGCAAAAATATTTTAGATATTTCTTTATTGTAAAAATGATATTTAAAACAACTGATTCTATGTTCTATACCTCGACTCACCAGAGGTATTCCGTTTCTAAAACGCCTCATTATATTCGGATCTGTCATGAAATTCTTGTAGTTTTGCTGACTCTACTTGCTTTATTTGTGTTATCAATGTTTCCTGTAATTATTTTATTTCCAGGAGGCGTGTTTTGTATGATGTATGGTGTCATTGCTTTAACTACTGCGATTTTACTAGTCTCAATCATAACGTTAATACTTAGTAAGGTACTCGAACAAAAACAAGTTCTATCTACTACAGAATCATAAAAAATTCACACTGTCGTGCCTTTCTAATTTCTATTTTTCAAAGGCTTACAAAGCATTTCTTTTTTTACGAAACGATCTTCTCGTCAGAAAAAATAGTTGGCACACTATGGGTAACTGTTGTTTCTACAGGTGGAGTAGTAGTTGTAGGTTTGGAGATATCGATGCCTGTAAGGCTCATAAAGGCCATGGCGATGAGTCCGGTGATAATAAAAGAAATTCCCATTCCTTGCAGGTTTTTGGGAATATCAGAATAAGTAAGTTTTTCTTTAATCGTCGCCAATAAGACTATAGCAAGCCACCAGCCACAGCCTGCCCCTAAGGAAAAAATCATCATGGGGATGAAGGGATAATTTCGAGTCATGCCGAACAGTACACCTCCTAGAATTGCACAATTCACAGCAATAAGGGGAAGAAAAATTCCTAAAGATAGGTAAAGGTTTCTGGAAACTTTTTCTAAGAAAAGTTCTAAGATTTGTGTGAAAGCAGCAATAACAACAATAAAAATAATGAGTTCTAAAAATCCTAAGTTCACAGAGGCTAGAGAAGTTGAGAGCCAAGTAAGAGCCTTAGGACCTGTGATAAACGCATGAACAAACCAATTGATACTTCCGGTTAGGGTAAGAACAAGAGCTACAGACATCCCCAAACCATTTGCTGTAGAAACCCTAGTAGAGCAGGCAAGGTAACTACACATTCCTAAAAAGTTCGCCAGAAGGATATTTTGAATAAAGGTCGCTTGAAGGAAAATACCAAGAATATTGAGCCAATTATAAGAACCTAACCACATCATGAGCTACCCTTTTGTGTTCTTAGAACCAAGAATGTTTATGATCCAAATCATTATGCCAAGCAGAAAAAACGCTGAGGGAGCTAAGACCATGAGACTTAAGTTTTGGTAGCCATCGGGATGTGCTGCCGAGGCATACAGTGATTCAGGGAGAATACGGTACCCTAGCAATGTTCCAAATCCAAAGAATTCTCTCAATATACTAGTAAATAGAAGTACCCAGCCATAACCTAATCCTGCAGCGAAGCCATCCAAAAATGCAGGAATAGGAGGAACATGTCTTGCTAAGCTTTCTGTCCGGCCCATAACAATACAATTTGTGATGATCAAACCTACAAATACGGATAAAGTTTTGGAAATATTAAAAAAGAAAGCTTTAAGAAATTGGTCGATGACAATAACAAATAGACTGATAATAATTAATTGCGTAATCATCCTGACACTATCAGGAGTGACCTTACGTAAAAGAGAAACAAAAAATGAAGAACTCCCTGTGACAATACTTACAGCTAGACCCATGGTAATCGCGGTATTCATCGTTGTAGTTACAGCAAGAGCGGAACAGATTCCCAAAATAGCGATGAGTATTTGGTTATTGTTCCATAAAGGTTCCAGGAAATAACTTTTATAAGACTTTTTATTTATGGACATCTTTTTTTCCTGAATTGTTTAGCTTTGCAAAGCTTATCAAAAGTTGGCGATAGGGAGCTAGAGATTGAATGTAGGCATCAGTCACACCATTACAAGTCAAGGTAGCTCCTGAAATTCCATCAATAGCTGAAAGTGCCTTGGGAGAATGTCCAAAGGCTGTGAGTACTGAACCTTTAATAACTTCAAGACCCAGGGGAGCCATCGCAAAATCTGTGACCCCAGAGGTAGCAGCAGCAAAGATTTTTTTCCCATAAAATTGCACTTGCCATTCAGGATTTGCAATGTTTGCTCCTAATCCTGGAGTCTCCCCTTGTTGATACCAAGCAGTTCCTAATACCGTATTTCCATCATTTTTAATCCCGAGGTAGCCATAGATAGGTCCCCACAAACCAAATCCTGAAATAGGAATGACAAGGGCTTGGATCATAGAAGGATCTTTGGCAATTTCAGATGCTGACATCATAGCAGCACGGTTTGTGTTTTCTAAAATAGCATAGAATAGTAAAAGCGGTTGGTGGTAAAAACCACTTTCTTGGTACTCTTTGATAAACTCTACAATGTTCTTGTGTTTATCTTCAAAAGAGAAGATAGCTCCATGTTTATCTGCTAATAAAGGACGAACAAAACGTTGGGTATAAAGGTCCAGAGTTAGGCTAGAAACTACAGGAGAACGGCCTTCATAGGACTGCAAGAGTTGAGTCTCTTTGTCATAAATAGCAGGCACCCAAGCATTATTGTCGTAGAGCTGAAAATGTCCTTGGTAATCTAAAGTATGGACTGCCAAGAGCATTTGCTTGTTACGATCAAAAGTAGCGGCTTGTTCTTGTATCGGAGAGAGCAAATAATATACTGTCGATAATAAGAGCCCGGCAAATAAACTTAATCCTAGGATAAAGGTGATGATATACCAAGTTTGGTTTAGATGACTAGGGCTTTTTGAAGAGCCTGTAGACATATCTCTACGCTCTCCTTTTTCTGTATTTTCTAACAGCGAAATAATCGATAAGAGGGGCAAAGACATTGCCAAGGAGAATTGCTAACATGACGCCTTCAGGATACGCAGGATTGATCAGGCGAATTAAGATCGTCATGAACCCTATAAACATCCCATAAATCCATTTGCCAAGTTTCATTGTAGGGGAAGAAATAGGATCCGTAGCCATGAAGACAAGACCAAAGGCAAGACCGCCAAGAAATAGCTGGCGATAGGCAGGGATAAAAAAGCGAGCGGGCGCCCAGGCCCCACCCTTACCTAAAATAAGTACACTGACGAATTTAAACATCCAAGCTGTGATCCAGGCACCCAAGCCAAAGGCAACCATGGTTCTCCATGAGGCAATTCCTGTGAGGATGAGAAAGAAAGCTCCGAGTAAGCAAGCGCATGTTGAAGTTTCTCCAAGAGATCCTAGAACATTCCCCCAAAAGAGATTGGCTGTGGAAAATTTCCCAATACCATGGATGACATCTGTGATGGCATATGCTGAATCAAATTGTGTGGGGAGAAGCCCTAAGCCACCTTCAGCAAGGGGGGCAGTGACAAAGTCTTGGAGTTGAGGTAGTGTAAGTTTATCCAAAACCCAACCCGGGTGAGCTTCTGTCCACAGAGAAAATTGTGATTGGATTATATTTTCGGTAGGGACATGCGGCATGTGAAGAATATGTGCTGCAATGGTATCTACATGAATGCGTTTTACAGAAGGCGGTGTAGAGTTTAGTGTTTGTAAACATGTAGATTGTGAAAAGCCGTCGATCAAAGATTTTCCTGAAGCGGAATTCATCTTGATGAGACTTTCTTGAATTACCGTAGGATTTTTCCCAACCCAGACATCACCGCTCATTTTTGCAGGGAAGGTAAAGAAAAGAAAAGCTCTTCCAGATAAGGCAGGATTGAGAATATTCATTCCCGTTCCTCCAAACAGCTCTTTGCTAATCACAATACCAAAGGCAATCCCTAAAGCTGCCATCCAATAAGGTATTGTAGGTGGGAGCGTAAGAGGATAAAGAATTCCTGTAACAAGAAGTCCTTCAGCAATTTTATGTTTGCGAATCACTGCAAAGAGAACTTCACATAATCCTCCAACGCCATAGCTGATAAGGAGAAGAGGAAAAAAGATTTTACAGCCCTCCCTAAGGATGGAGAGCACTTTGATATCATTGATAACAAAGGAAAGATAACTACGAAATTCTGAAATGTGTAAAAATTTCTGCATAAGAGCAGCATTTCCTGAACCGTAGATGATGGCTTGGAGTCCTGAGTTCCATATTGCTAAGAACGTTGCAGGGAAAAGGGCAATGACAACAAGCATCATCCATCGCTTGACATCTACAGAATCTCGAATGAAGGGAGGTGAGGTAGGGGAATGAATAGGTTCATAGCAAAAAGTATCAATAGCATCTATTATGGGAGTAAAGCGCTGAAATTTATTTTTTTGACAAATTTTCCAAAGGGAATCTAAGAATCGTTTAAGCATTGTGATTGAGAGAAAAATTGAAGCTTCTACACGTTCAACAACGTAGCAAATTAATTGGAATTTTAGGAATAAAAATTTTGTATGCTTGAGAAATTCATAGTTTTTTTCTTACGCTTACTTTTCCCCTATTTGTGCTATGGTTGTGGTTCTCCAGGTGCGCTCTTTTGCTCGTGTTGTCTCGAGAAGCTTTCTCTGGAAAGTAAAGCCGGACGGTGTCTTCATTGTTTTCGGTATCTTAATTGTAATGAAATCAATGTATGTTGTCATTGTTTGCCAACGTCTTGCATACACACATTGAGCTTGTATAAACCCACAAAAGTGGCACTATCTATTTATTTCCGGGCATGTGATGGAAAGCTTCCTGCTTTGCAGTTTTTTATAAGAAGTATACAGCAGTGTTGGGAAACATGGACGTGCCCTCCAACTTGCGTTATTTACATAATCTCCAAAATTCCTAAGGAATTTATCGTGTCAGTGGCTAAATCAAAAAACATTCCCTACTATGCTTTATGGCCAGGGATAAATAAGGAAAAACAAATCAGAAAACTTCCCTTAACGGGACCTAAGTGCTTCTTATCTACATATCCTCTAACTAATTCGTGGTATAAGGCTATCGAAAAAAGTGTTGCACAGCCTACCCTGATATTGAGTCTTTTTCTTTCTGATCTTCAGTAATTCCTGCAATGGCGAGATAACCAAGAATCCGCACGCCTTCATCTACACAGAGTGTTGTCGCTTGGATGTCACCTTTAACAATTGCTTCGCCGCGTAGCTCTAGTTTTCCAGCAACAGTAATATTGCCTTCTACAACACCTTCGATAATTGCTTCTTGAAGTTGGATATCAGCTTTTACAATTCCTTTAGGACCGATGATAATCTTTCCCTTGGAGACAAGAATACCTTCAAATGTACCATCGATACGCAAAAAGCGCTCAAAGGCAAGCTCTCCTTTAAAAGTTACACCCTCTCCTAAGGTAGTTTCAGGTTCTTCAGAAGGCGGAAGAAGGGATTCTGTCCTTGAGTTTGGCGGCCATTGTGCCAAGGAACCCTCTTCTTGTAAGTTGTGTGTTAAAGGACGCGTTTCTGATGTTTTTGGAGTATCAAAAAGGCTTGGAGGAGTATCTAAATGTTCAGGCCGTGAATAAGGAGAATAATTAGATCGCGAAGAATTTTCTTCTTCGTAAAGTGTTTGTACATCTTCGAAAGGACCTTTGCCTGCTCTGCGGAACATGAAATGCCTCCTAGGTTATCCAACAATATGATTTTTGCACAAATTTATTTGACGTTTTAAAGTTTCGTCTTTTTGAAGTTTTTGTTCTATAGTTTTACATGCATAAAGTACTGTCGAATGCGTTTTACCAAAAGAAGCCCCTATAGCAACTAAAGAATCAGTGATTAACATTTTGGCTAGGTACATCGCGACTTGACGAGCAAGCACGAGCTCTTTAGAACGGGAGTTGCTTTTTAAATCTTGAAGCTTAACTTGAAATATTGTAGCGACACTTTTTAAAATGCTTTCAACAGAGACTTTCTGTTTTAATGGAGAGCGGAATAATTCTTTTAAGGTTTCTCGGATAATCGTTTCTGTGAGACTTTTACCGAACAGTCGACAATAGGCTGTGAGCTTATTGATAGCTCCTTCTAACTGACGAACATTTCCATAAATATGATCAGCAATGTAGAAAGCCATTTCATTAGGAATCTGTAATCCTTTTTGCTCCGCTTTATGTTGTAAGATAGCTACACGGGTTTCCAAATCCGGAGTACCAACATGAGCAACGAGACCCCACTCCATGCGTGCGATGATCCGTTCGGATAACTTTAACTGACTTGGAGGTTTGTCACTAGTAATAACAATTTGCTTGCTCAAGTTGATTAAAGTTTCGAAGGTATTGCAAAACTCTTCTTCGAAATTTTGGCGGTTCTGTAAAAATTGAATATCGTCGACAAGAAGAAGATCCAGAGAACGATAAAAATTTTTCATTTTATCAACAGATTTTGATTTAAGGTGGTGGACAAGATCGTTGATAAAAGCTTCTGTTGTAATGCAATAAATCCGCAAGTTTTTATGATGTTCACGAACATAGTGACCTATAGCATGCAGCAAATGGGTTTTGCCCAGACCAACGCCACCATGAATAAAAAGGGGATTGTAAGAACGTCCCGGCTTCCCCGCAATACCCACAGCTGCTGATTTAACAAATTGATTGGAGGGGCCTTCTATAAAATTATCAAAGCGATAGGAAGCATTTAACTTGAGTTCAAAATCTTTAGACTCTTCAATAGGATCATGAGCATTTTCTCCAAGCTCTTTTTGTTGTAAGAGTATTGAAGGAGATTTCTTGTTCTCTGCGACCACAAATTCTAAAGCAGGTTCTCCATGAACATCTAAAGGAACAAACGAACAAAGATCCTTCTTATAGTTGTCTAGAAGGTAATTTTGCACAAAGATGTTTGGAACTTCTAAGCGAATTTTCTCTTGAGTTTCTTCTAAGACTTGAATGGGGGAAATCCAATTTTCAAAGGCTGTTTTTGAACAACGTGTTTTCACATAATTTATAAACTGTTCCCAAGTACTACAATCGTTACAGGTTAACATGTTGCTCTCTTTTATCTATAGAAACTTCCCCGAATGCGGCCGATCCATACTTGCTAAGGGAAGAAATTGCCAATGTACCATTGCTATTGATAAGCAATCAACAGTTTTTCTGGAAAGTACGGAAGCATAGCCTTCTATTTTTTAGTCAAGATGGGAGGAGGAGGAAGATGAGAAAAATTATCGCGAGAGAGTGAGATTTTTTTTAAGGACCTTTTTATTATAGCTCATCAATAAAGCTTCAGCATCATTAGCAATCATTGCATCCGGACAAGACATTAGGTAAGTAGCAATTGCCGAGGCTTCTTCAATCCGATTTAGGCAAAACAATGCTTTAGTTTTATTCAAGAGGGTAGGAAGGTGGTCCCCCTGCATGCGTAGAGCTTGATCTAAGGTAACTAACGCTTTATCGTTATCGCCAATTTGCAAATAAAGACCACCAAGAATTTGGTAGTCATAAATACTCAAGGGATCTAGTATTACTAGTGCTTCAAAAAAAAGTAAAGCTCTTTTATAATGCCCTTGACGGAGAAAAGAATACCCTGAGATTCTCAGCTCTTCTAATTCGTCATCTCCCCAGCCTAGAATGGCTTTCCACTCATTGTCTAACATAAATTAGCCTTGAACAAATTGAAAAATGCGTGAGATTACATAGTCAATCATAACATTTGTAGATTTAATGCCGAGGTCTAATGCTTTAATGAGCACTTTACCTTGTTGGATTCGGGAATCTTCTTCTTGGTCCTCTGCGGATTCTTTGTCGGAATTCTCCTTTGCTTCCTCCTCTTTATCTCGATAAGATAGAAAAGGAGTTACTCGACTGCGATAAGAGAACTTTCCTCGGGTAAGCACTTTAAGAAAGGCTGAAATTTTTTCTATGTCTTGGTCTTGTTGATCCGGGGAGCCTAGAGAAGGAGCAAGGTAGGGGGTAGAGAAACGTTGGGTATAAAAATTATTTGGAGGAGTGAAAAGTGCCCAATGTGTTTTTTGATTTGTCTGTAAGAGGGCAATTAAAGCTGAAGGCTTTGGAGTCATGTCTAGAATTTGAGCATGTTTCGCAATATCGCGAACCGTGATCCCTTCCATTTGGACTTCCTTACGGAAGTCATTGACTAGCCTATTGTCTGCAGCATGCTTTTCATAAATAGAAGCACTGTAATTGAAAATTTCTACCATAATGGAGCCTTGAAAGTCCCTCTTTTAAATCATAACGGGGTCACGGAAAAAGTCAATAGTCTTCATTAGGATTCTCTTCATCTAAGGAAAGCTTTCGCCTTTCTCTAAGATAGTGTATGTTCTTAGCTACTGTATGTTCCCATGTACGTAGTCTATAAGGAATCCTTATGTCCGATGTCTTTACTCACATTCCGGTCTTAGTCAAAGAATGTTTAGCTTTATTTGTTGAACGGCCTTTATCTACTTTTTGTGATGTCACAGTTGGGGCAGGAGGACATGCTCAAGCATTCCTTGAAGCCTATCCTTCGCTAATTTCTTACGATGCTTCAGATCGCGATCCTCACGCTTTGTCTTTAGCGCGCCAGCGTTTGGAGAAATTTCAAGAGCGTATGCGTTTTATACACGCCTCTTTCGAAGATTTAGCACAGCTACCCAAAGAAAACATTTACAATGGCGTCCTTGCTGATCTTGGGGTATCTTCTATGCAGCTCAATGATTTGTCACGAGGATTTAGTTTTCAAGGAGGGGAAGACTCCCTAGATATGCGGATGGATCCTACCCAAGGGAGATCAGCGTGTGAAGTTTTGAATACCCTTAAGGAAAAAGAATTAGGAAATATATTTCGTAAGTATGGCGAAGAACCTTTGTGGAAATCAGCGGCAAGAGCTATAGTGCATTTTCGAAAGCAAACGCGGATTCTTACTGTCCAGGATTTGAAAGTGGCAACTTCTCGCGTTTTTCCTTCTTATCGCGTGCGTAAGAAAATTCATCCCTTAACGCTAATTTTTCAAGCATTGCGTATCTATGTGAATCAAGAAGATCTACAATTGAAAAGATTATTAGAATCTGCTATATCCTGGTTAGCTCCTCAGGGACGGTTTGTTGTTATTTCTTTTTGTAGCTTAGAAGATCGCTCTGTGAAATGGTTTTTTAGACAGGCAGAGGCTTTAGGTTTAGGAAAAGTAGTAACTAGAAAAGTTATTACACCTTCAGATCAGGAAATCCGCATCAATCCTCGTTCACGGTCAGCAAAAATGCGTTGTTTTGAAAAAGCTTCCTGATGAACAAAAGTCGTTTTTTACGTTTATCTTGTTGCTTGTGTTGCTTTGGCAGCCTTCTTTATTCCTACATAGATAAGCAAAATATGCTTACCAAGCTCCGCTTAGAAATTCCTTGTCTTACTGTCACCTTGCGTGAGCTTGAAGAGGAAAATGTTACCCTACGTTTTCTGATTGATAAAATTGAGAGACCGGATCACTTAATGGAAATTGCTGCTCTTCCTGAGTACCAATATTTGGAATATCCTATGGAAAAGAGTATTTGCATATTGTCTCATGAGTCACCGTAAACGTTTAACTTTGATGATTTGTGGAGCATTGATCTGTTATGCTCTTCTCATTTTGCGTTATTATAAAATTCAAATTTGTGAAGGAGATCGTTGGGTTGCAGAAGCCCAAGGACAACATGAATTTCGTGTCAAAGATCCTTTTCGTCGTGGGACATTTTTTGCGAACACAACCTTGCGTGAAGGAGAACAAGAATTTTTCCAGCCATTCGCTGTTGATATTACAAAATTCCATTTATGTGTGGATCCTACCACAATTCCTGAGAGTCATAAGGAGAGTGTGATTCAAGAGATTCTTCATCTTGTAGGTGAGGGTAGCTACAAACACCTGTATAAAGAACTAAATAAGAAATCTCATTACCGCAAACTTTATCCTTTACTTGATCGTGCTATTCGTGACCGGATTGCTTTATGGTGGAAAGATTACGCAATAAAACATAATTTACCAAGAAACGCTCTCTTTTTCATTGTTGATTATCAACGTTCTTATCCTTTTGGTCAGTTGTTAGGCCAGGTCCTTCACACTTTAAGAGAAGTTAAAGATGAAAAAACAGGTAAGGCTTTCCCTACAGGCGGGTTAGAGGCGTATTTCAATCACCTTCTTGAAGGCGAAGTCGGAGAGAGAAAGTTCCTCCGTTCCCCATTAAATAGATTAGATCTTGATAGAGTTATAAAAGTTCCAAAAGATGGCTCTGATGTCTATTTAACGATCAATCCAACCATCCAAACTATAGCAGAAGAAGAACTAAAAAAGGGAGTAATTGAAGCTCAGGCTCAAGGGGGAAAACTTATTCTCATGAATTCTCGTACAGGGGAAATTCTCGCTTTAGCACAATATCCCTTCTTCGATTTAACAGATTATAAGAGTTTTTTCAATAATAAGCAATGCATAGAACACACGAAAGTTTCTCTTGTTACAGATGCCTTTGAACCCGGCTCCATTATGAAGCCAATCACGATAGCCATTGCTCTTCAAGGAAATGAGGAGGCTCACAGTGAATTACAAAAACAGCTTTTTGATCCACAAGAGCCTATAGATGTCTCGCGGACAAAGTTCCCGGGGCGTAAAGGAGCTCCTCTTAGAGACATCTCTGTAAATCGTCAATTAAATATGTACATGGCGATTCAGAAATCTTCGAACGTCTATGTAGCGCAACTTGCCGATCGCATAGTACAAACACGGGGAAGTACGTGGTACCAAGAGAAGCTTCTTGCCTTAGGTTTTGGTAAGAAAACGGGAATAGAGCTTCCTGGTGAAGCTTGTGGGCTTGTCCCTTCCCCTCTCCGTTTTCATATTAATGGGTCTCCAGAGTGGTCTCTGGCCACGCCATATTCTCTTGCTATGGGATACAATATCCTTACTACAGGAATGCAAATAGTTCAAGTGTATGCAACTCTTGCTAATGGTGGTTATCGTGTTCGGCCCACCTTAGTAAAAAAAATAGTCACTTCTTCTGGAGAGGAGTATAGACTTCCTAAATTAGAAAAGGAGAGAATATTTTCAGACACCATTGCTCAAGAAATTGTAAAAGCAATGCGTTTTACCACATGTCTTGGAGGATCAGGATTTCGAGCAGCATTGAAACATCATTCTACGGCAGGAAAGACAGGAACTACAGAAAAAATAATTCATGGTAGATACGATAAGCACCGTCACATTGCGTCATTTATTGGAATCACTCCTGTACAAAGCGCGGAAGATGCCTTCCCCTCTCTTGTTATGCTTGTCTCCATAGATGATCCCAGCTACGGTCTACGTCCTGATGGAACGAAAAATTATATGGGAGGAAGATGCGCTGCTCCTATTTTTGCTAGAGTTGCTAAACGTGTGCTTGCTTATTTAGGGGTCCCCTCAGATGCAGAAGCAAATAACTTTCATCAAGAAGCCACTGCTTTAAAAACTCTTTATGAAGAATGGAATCGCTCGTCTAAAGCTTCCTAAATATTTGCAAGATAAGAGGTTTTCTAAGTCGGTCCTTGCTTTTAGGAAAAATCAAAACAGAACATTGTTTTCAGTTTATCTATCTCTTTACTTCATAGTCAAGAGATATGTATGGGAGGGTTATTTTTGAGAAACTGTAACATAACTTAAGGAAACTCAGTGAATTGTTCATGTCGTATTTTACATAGTCATTTTGATTATAAAACATCTAAATGAATCCTATAGACAGTTTTTAGGAGGTAAACGTAAGCTATTGTATACAGGCTTAGTCAGTTTCCCATGACATTTTGGTGGACATTGGATACATGTGATTTATCGGATGTGGACCAAATGGGTAGGGTATGCGAGTTTTTAGAGCATGTCCTTTCAGAAAAAAGAACATTACTAGTATGATTATGCATTTAAAAGCACTTCTTCAAAATATAGACGCTAAAATTTATGGGAAAGTGCGTTCTGTTCCTATACGAAATTTAACTCATGATTCTCGTTGTGTTGGTGTGGGCGATATTTTTATTGCCCGAAAGGGAAGACGTTATGATGGGAATGATTTTTCTGCCGATGCTGTAAATCATGGAGCGATTGCTATCGTATCATCTTTATACAACCCTTTTCTTTCTACTGTGCAGATTGTAACTTCGCATTTGGAAAAATTAGAGGCTGAATTAGCAGCAAAGCATTATGGTGATCCTTCGAATAAACTTTACCTTCTGGGCGTCACGGGAACGAATGGAAAAACTACCATTGCTTATTTGATAAAACTGCTTTTTGATAGCCACAATATACCGGCAGGATTGGTGGGAACAATAGAACATATTTTGGGTTCAGAGAGTGTTCAAGATGCTTTTACTACTCCCATGGCATGTTATTTGCAAAAATATTTAGCCGAAATGGTGAAGTACAATAAAAAGGCAGCAGCTATAGAAGTTACCTCCATAGCTTTAGCTTTAGATAGAGTTGCGCATACGTCTTTTGATGTGGGCATCTTGACGAATATCACTTTAGACCATCTCGATTTTCACGGTTCTTTTGAAACATATGTTGAAGCTAAAACAAAACTATTTGCTTGTCTTCCTGCCACAGGTATTGCTGTGTTGAATACTGATTGTCCTTATGTTTCTCGTTTTCAGCGAGCTACAACAGCACGTGTTGTAACTTATGGTATAGAAACTTCTGCAGATTATCGAGCTCGGGACATTCAGCTTTCTACCACAGGAACACGGTATATCGTAATGTATCGAGGACAAGAATTTCTTTGCCAATCGGCTTTTATTGGCAGGTATAACGTATATAATGTGCTTGCCGTTTTAGCTGCTGCGCATGAAAGTTTGCCATGTGACTTACCTGGATTAATTGCGATACTTGAAAAAGCTAAACCCCCTCGCGGTCGTCTCGAGCCTATTTTAACGGGGCCTTGCCCTATTTACATTGATTATGCGCATACTCCAGATGCTTTAGATAATGTTTTAAATGGATTGCGAGACATATTACCTCAAGGAGGTAGATTAATTGTTGTCTTCGGTTGTGGGGGAGATCGCGATCGTAGTAAGCGCAAGGTTATGGCACAAGTTGTAGAGCGTTATGGATTTGCTGTAGTGACATCGGATAATCCTAGAGGAGAAGATCCAGAGGCTATTGTGAAGGAGATTTGTCAGGGGTTTTCTACCCGGAATTATTTTATCGAAATCGACAGAAAACAAGCAATTACATATGCTTTAGCTATTGCCTCGGATAAAGACATAGTATTAGTGGCAGGGAAAGGGCATGAAGCGTACCAGATTTTTAAACATCAAACAGTTGCTTTTGATGATAAGCAAACTGTTTATGAGGTACTCGCTTCTTGTGTTTAAATGTTTTCTTTTTTATATAACGTGTTTAGGAAATGGCAGTGTTCTTGCACATATAAGCCATCCTCCTCAGCGTGTGCGACGTAGTGAGATTATTTTTCTAGATGCTGGACATGGAGGAAAAGATCAAGGCACTGCAAGTAAAGAATTTCATTATGAAGAAAAGGCATTGACACTCACATTTGCGTTTTCTGTTCAAAGTTATCTCAAAAGAATGGGATATAAACCTGTACTTACCCGATCTTCCGATACATACACAGACTTAGCAAAAAGGGTCAGTCTAGCAAATCAAGGTAAGGCAGATGTCTTTGTCAGTATCCATTGTAATTATTCTTCCAATACTACCGCCTATGGGACTGAAGTGTATTTTTATAACGGAAAGAAGACTACAGCTTTGAGGAACCGCATGTCGGAATTTTTGGGCAAAGATATTTTAGCTGCTATGAGTAAAAATGGGATGTTGAAATCTCGAGGTATGAAAAACGCAAATTTTGTTGTGATTCGCGATACACTTATGCCAGCAGTTTTAGTTGAAACCGGATTTTTGTCTAATCCTCGTGAACGAGCAGCTTTGTTAGATACGCGGTACCGGATGCATTTAGCAAAGGGTATAGCAGAGGGAATTCATAATTTTCTTTCTGGACCTAATTTTCAGAAAGGGAGTACTACGCATGTTAGATCTCGAAAAACTTCTGTAAAATTTAGTTAAGTATTTGAAAGCAGGAGATAAAAATATCGTCCTCGATGCGATTCGAACGCATGACCTGCTGCTTAGGAGGCAACCGCTCTATCCTACTGAGCTACGAGGACTCAAGAACAAGCTACTTTATCAAGTTAAATAAAAGAAGTCACGTGTTTGATTGGTAATATAAACCTAGGGATTTTTTTTATTTAAGACCCTTTCTCTAATTTTCTAGAAATATAGTTATTATACTTATCTAAGATGGTTTATAGTGATTGCTCATTTTTTAAAAAATATCTTGAATCCAAAGGATGAATGGATATGATGAGCTTATACTTCAAAAGTTTATTATTTAGAGCTACTCAGCTACTTTAGGGCACTTTAATAGGAGGCAACGTCTAATATGGCTACCATGACTAAGAAGAAACTGATCAGTACGATTTCGCAAGATCACAAAATCCACCCCAATCATGTACGTACTGTGATTCAAAATTTTTTAGACAAGATGACAGATGCTTTGGTCAAAGGCGATAGGCTAGAGTTTAGAGATTTCGGTGTTTTACAAGTAGTGGAAAGAAAGCCTAAAGTAGGGCGTAATCCGAAGAATGCCACTGTTCCCATTCATATTCCTGCAAGACGAGCTGTAAAATTTACCCCTGGGAAAAGAATGAAACGTTTGATAGAAACCCCAAAACATTCCTAGTTTTTATAGTCTTCATTGTCATGAGTCATGAGAGTCAAGTTTTAAAATAGTTTAGAAACTTGACTCTAAAGTATTTTGTTATTATCGTTTGGCTGCAACGCTTTCCTGACAAAATTGTGAATGTGATGGGACCACAGCTGGGATTACGAGAATCTATCGAGGTGTTCCCTAACACAAATTTCGATCTTCAAGTAAAACAATTTATTTATGCTTGCCAAGACAAAAGCGTAAGGCCTGCTGTCCTCAAGATTTTTCGTCATCACCCTTTACTTAAGGTACATGATATTGCACGTGCCGTTTATCTTCTGACGGCCTTAGAAGAAGGAAAGGACTTAGGCTTAAGTTTCCTAAAACTTGAACAGGAAGCATCTGGAGCCGTTCTGTTATTTGCTCGCGGAGGTTTTCCTTGGAAGGGGCTACCTTATCCTGCAGAACATGCAGAGCTAGGCTTACTACTCTTACAGATCACAGAATTTTATGAGGAAGGTCGAGACGTTCTTACTAAAATGTATCAGTTCCAACAAAGCTGTTTTAATCATGAAGGCAGTATCTTTCCTGCTCTTTGGAGTCAAGAGACCTCACGCTCTCCTCAAGAAAAAACAGATTTAAGTAAGTCTTTCTTCTATCAATTTGATCAACAACTCTCTCCCGAATACACTTTAATAGATCCAGCCTTAGGCTTTTGGATGCAAAGAAGTTCTTCTTCTTCAGCTTTTATAGCTGCTTCCGGATGTAAAAGTAGCTTGGGAGCTTACTATTCTGGAGATGTAGGCATTGTAGCTTACGGTCCTTGTTCTGGGGACTACAGTGACTGCTCGGGATTTGGTTGTTGCGGAATTGCTAAGGAATTTTCTTGCTCAACCACCGATGAGGAAATCCACATTTCCTTTCTTAGCTCCCTAGGGATGCCGCATCCACGCATCACAGGTTTTTCCTATTTACAAGATGCCTACCCAAGAGGACACCTCCTTAGTCAAATACGTATCTCTGAAACACAGTGTCAAGTGCACTCCTTAATGCAAGAACTTGCTGTACCCTTGACGTTTTCTTTGTTCTGTAAAGGTAAACATTGTCAAGTTGTGGAAGGGCCCCGACTTCGTTCAGAATCATTAGACTCTTATAAGGGCCCTACGAATGACATCATGATCTGCGGAGAAAGAGGCTTCATACGTGTTTTCTCTTCCGGCTCTTATATGGAAATTTTTGCTTTGCAAGGAAATAAAAAATTTTGGAATTCAGATTTTCTAATCAGTATTCCATATCAGAAGAATGAGGTTATGCTTGTTTTTGAAAAAAAATAAAAAAAAATTTTTGAAAATGTAGATTAAATTATGATCTATAATTGTTTTTAAGAATTATTTGTATTAAAATCATCCTTTTTGTACGAAGAGAGCACGTAATTATGGAACTTCTTCCCCATGAAAAACAAGTCGTAGAATACGAAAAAACAATAGCGGAATTCAAAGAAAAAAATAAGAACAATTCTTTATTATCTTCTTCAGAGATTCAGAAATTGGAAAGGCGTTTAGATAAATTAAAAGAGAAGATTTATTCAGATCTTACCCCCTGGGAACGTGTTCAGATTTGTCGTCATCCTTCGCGACCTCGTACAGTAAACTATGTTCAGGGAATGTGTGAGGATTTTGTTGAACTTTGTGGTGATCGGACATTTCGTAATGATCCTGCAGTCGTTGGGGGATTTGCAAAAATCCAAGAGCGACGTATCATGCTTATTGGCCAGGAAAAAGGATGTGATACCGTCTCCCGTGTTCATAGGAATTTTGGTATGGTGTGTCCTGAAGGTTTTAGAAAGGCCTTACGTTTGGGAAAGTTAGCTGAAAAATTTGGGTTGCCTGTTGTTTTTTTAATAGATACCCCAGGAGCTTATCCTGGACTTACTGCCGAAGAACGAGGCCAGGGCTGGGCCATAGCTCAAAATCTTTTCGAACTCAGTAGACTTGCTATTCCTATCATCACCATCGTCATCGGTGAGGGCTGTTCTGGAGGTGCTCTAGGCATGGCTATCGGGGATTCTATTGCTATGTTAGAGCATTCCTACTACTCTGTTATCTCTCCTGAGGGGTGTGCTTCCATTCTTTGGAAAGATCCTAAGAAAAATAGTGAAGCAGCTGCCATGCTAAAAATGCATGGAGAAAACCTAAAGCAATTCGGTATTATAGATGCCGTGATTAAGGAACCTATTGGGGGAGCGCATCATGATCCCGCACAGGTATATCGCAATGTTCAAGAGTTTATTCTTCGGGAGTGGTTACGATTAAAAGATCTAGCTATAGAAGAACTATTAGAAAAGCGGTATGAGAAATTTCGCACTATAGGTCTTTATGAAACTACTTCTGAAAGCGGTCCTGAGGCATAAAAAACATCTCATTATATTAGGAAGTTCTTTATTGGCAATCTTGGGATTGACGTTATCGTCTCAGGCGGAAATCTTTTCTTTAGGGATCATTGCCAAAACAGGTCCTGACGTTTTTCTACTTTTTGGACGTCGTGAAAAAGATAAGCTTGTTAAAGTGACACAGCTTAGTCAAAAAGATGTTCTGGAAGCTTGGCCTGCCATTAGTGACGATCCGAATAATTTAAATGTTTCCCAAGCTACGACCTATATCACTAAGTTTGGAAAAACCCCGACTTCAATTACGAGTAAGTTCTCACGGTTTATCACCCAATATATTGATCTTACACGTTTTCGAGGTCTAGCATTCCTCCTTGTCTGCGTAGCAATTTTTAAAGCAATTACACTCTTTGCTCAGCGTTTTCTTGCTCAACTAGTTTCGATACGTGTGAGCCGAGATCTACGCGAGGATTACTTTAAAGCATTGCAGAATCTTCCAATGACCTTTTTCCACGCTCATGACATGGGAAATTTAAGTAATCGTGTACTGACAGATTCTGCCAACATTGCCCAAGCTGTGAATTCTTTAATGATTAATTATATTCAAGCTCCCCTAACTCTCATCCTTACGCTTGCTATTTGTTTGTCTATTTCCTGGCGTTTCTCCTTATTGATTTGCGTAGCTTTTCCTGTTTTTATTTTTCCTATTATTGTAATTGCGAGGAAGCTCAAAAAGCTAGCTTGGCGTATCCAGAAAAGCCAAGATTCTTTTTCTTCTGTACTTCTAGATTTCCTCGCAGGAGTTATGACAGTCAAGGTATTTCGAACAGAAAACTTTGCTTTTAAAAAATATCGGGAACATAACAATAAAATTTCAGCATTAGAAGAAAAAAGCGCAGCTTATGGCCTTCTTCCTCGTCCTTTGCTCCATACGATAGCCTCTTTATTTTTTGCTTTTGTAGTGATTGTTGGAATGTATAAATTTACTATTCCTGCAGAGGAATTAATCGTGTTTTGCGGGCTTCTTTATTTGATCTATGATCCTGTCAAAAAGTTTGGAGATGAAAACACTCTAATTATGAAAGGTTGTGCTGCTGCAGAAAGGTTTTATGAAGTCCTAAGGCACCCGGATTTACAAAACCACAACTACGCAACTACCCACTTTGTAGGATTAGAAAAGACTATAGAGTTTCGTAATGTCTCTTTTGGTTATTCCCAAGATAAGCAGGTGATTCAAAATCTAAGTTTTACTCTTCATAAAGGTGAAGCTTTAGGGATTGTAGGTCCTACAGGATCAGGAAAAACAACATTAACGAAGCTCTTACCGCGCTTGTATGAGACTACACATGGTGAAATTCTTATAGATTCTCAGCCGATAACACAATATAGCAAAGCTTCTTTAAGAGATCATATTGCTTGTGTTTTGCAGACACCCTTTCTTTTCTACGACACCGTATGGAATAATCTCACCTGTGGACAGGAAATTACTGAAAGTCAGGTTTTTGAGGCATTGCATCAGGCTTATGCCCATGAGTTTGTTCAAAGGTTGCCTCAAGGGATCCATAGTCTCCTTGAAGAATCAGGAAAAAACCTTTCAGGAGGACAACAACAACGGTTGACAATAGCACGTGCATTGTTAAAGAAGGCGCCTATTGTCATATTGGATGAAGCAACATCTTCTTTAGATGCTATCAGTGAAAATTATATTAAAGAAATTATAGGCCAGCTTAAAGGGCATTGTACACAGATTATTATTGCGCATAAGCTTTCCACACTTGAACACGTCGATAGAGTGCTATATCTTGAGAATGGTCAAAAAATAGCAGAAGGAACTAAGGAAGAACTTTTATGTAACTGCCCAGCCTTTTTAAAAATGTGGGAGCTTTCAGGAACGGGAGATCGTGAAAATCTCAACAGACATCATCCAGGGTGTACAGAGAAACTTAAGATAAAGGAGGGGTTCGAGATAGTAAAGTAGAAGCAATTGTAGTTTCAAAGATTTCTGGTAAAATCTTTATGAATACTTCGGAGAGTTCTATAGCGAGCTGGTGAGTATGAGCACGTATTTGCTGAGAGCTATTCGGTAGGGTATAGTCCGAGGCAATTTTCAGTATCCTATAAGGAATCTGGTGTTTTGTTGCTTGTAAGGCTATTGCATATCCCTCCATATCTACGAGTTGAAAAGTCTTATGGAAACCATGGCAATAAGGGACATGTGTTGTAACTAGGAAAGCCCTCGGTAGGGAATCTATAGGAATAGGAAAGAGTTTTGGTTCTTCAGAAAGGTTGGGGATGGGCTCTTGATTAAGCTTAGCTACGCAATTTACAGTATAGCATGTCCCAAGAGATAGCTTTATAGAACAGGATCCTGCAAATCCCATATTTATCCATAAGTCATAGTGAGTCAATGCCTGGGGATATGTTTCCAGTGCTGCAAGCACAGCAGGACCACCCCAATGATCAACAATATAAACGTCTAAAAGTAACGGAGGATTCCTAGGCTTACAACGGTAGAGATGCACGTCGATATGTTGAAAGGAGAGCTGCTCTAGTAAAGGACGCGCCTCAGAATCATCTGCAATTATGCACAAAATTTTAGGCAGTGTGTTTGATAAACGGAGCACAGTATCTCCATAATGTTTTTAATGCTTTTTTCCCCGTTGTAGATAAACAAAAAGTTTCTTCTGTAATGTAGGTGTGTATGAACTTATGAATCACCATAAGATCTTTGCTTTGGGCATATTCCAAAGCTTTTTTTCCTGCAATCTTAGGTTCTTTTAGAGAATTAAGAAGGGATGTTCTTAAGGCTAAGGTTAAGGCTTCCACAGTAGCCACGGGAATATTTTTGGCAATAACTAGACAACCGAGAGGAAGAGGACTCGAAGTTTCACGTTCCCAAAGTTCTCCTAAATCCGCGCGTAATATAAGCGATGAATTGTAACTAAAACGTTCTTCATGTATTAGGACACCGCCGCAAACCTTTTTTGATAAGATAGCTTCTACTATATGGTTGTAAGGCATGGGGACTAAAGTCGCTAGGGGATAGTACCGCTTTGCAAGGACATGAGCTGTCGTGGTCTCTCCAGGTGTTGCTAATGTGGTTAAGGGTTCCTGGGAACTTAAAGAGAGAACAAGCGGTCCACAACCATAGCCTAAGGTATTGCCAACATCCATAAGATTATAATGATCAGCGATTAAAGGAAATAAGGCTGTCGATATTTTAATTAAGGAAACGCGTCGTTGTAAGGCTAAGGCATTGAGTGTTTGTATATCAGCCATGGTAATTTTGTCTAAATAGGGCTGATGATCGCGATGTTCAAGAAAAGACCGAAAAAGGAAGATATCATTCGGACATAGAGAAAAAGCTGCCGTGAGTATCATAAAAGCCATTTAGGTTTTTTTTAGTAAAGCTATGGCCACTTTTATATCTTTATTTTCTGGTTTATCTAAAGCTCCCTGGCTTTCTAACCATGCAAAGTAGGAGGCAGGAATTTCGGTGAGTGTCTTCCCTCTATATTTCCCAAAGGGCATTTTAAAAACTTTAGGATGGCAGTTTTCCTGTAGTAAGTTAAACACTTGTTCGCCTTCTAAATCTCCAATCATAGCTCTGAATACCTTATAAAGGATAATGACATCGTCTAGAGCTCTATGTGCTTGATTTTCAGCAATGCCGTAGACTTGACGAAGATATTGCAAACTATGCTTGGGTAAATCCGGCCGATATTTTTGTGCCCACTTCAAAGAATCTACAGTACGATTTGTTAAAGGTTCTAGAGAATGTCGACGGCATTCTCTAGTAATTAAAGGCAAGTCAAAGGCATCGTTGTTGTGAGCAACTAGGATGCACGTGCTTCCACAAAACTGCTTGAAATTTTCATAGGCTTCGGGAAATTTAGGTGCAGAAAGCACTGTTTCTGTAGTGATACCATGAATTTTTGAAGCTTCCTCAGGAATAGGAATGTCAGGATTTACGTAAGTAACAAAAGACTCTCCTGTAGAACCGTTGTAGGCAGCAATCTCTATAATACGATCTTTATCTATCTGCGTTCCTGTTGTTTCAGTATCATAGAAAACAAGGAGAGTCATACGTTGTCCTTACCTAAGTATTATTCTGCCTGTTTCTTTGTTCCTGCTGTGCTTGTTGTTTCAATTGATCTAGATTCATATTTCCTGAGGAAATCAGGCCTATAGCGTGTGAGAAACTATCGCAGACAAGTTTTATTGTATCAATATATATGTGCAATAGCATTTCGTGCACCTTAGATTGCAAGCAAGGAAGCACAAGGCGATAAAAAATTAACCCCTGTTCTTCATCCATTCCAAACCCTGGAATATCAATATCTCTATTCAAAAGATGTAACAGGCGTGCTGTCGACTCCTTATGAGTTTCATAGAGTTGGTAAGGAAAATAACAAATAAACTGAAGGATTTCTCCTTCATTACGGATAACAAAGAATAGTGGCAAGTCAACATCATTTGCTTGAATATTAATATAAATAAGGCCACTCTCACGCTCTAAAAAAGGCTCCATTCCTGAGTTTTTAAGAAATTTTGATAAACTATTTTGATTTAATGTCCATGTTGTCATGTTAGGAAATACTCCAAATTGATCCCAGAGCAGTGTGATATGTTTTAATTATTTACCATATCAGATTAAGATTTCTGATCTGTTTGTTGTTTGTTTTGAATTTTTTGTATGGCTTTACTCAGCAAATCTGAGGTTATGGACGCAGAGTGCTTTCTCTGTTGTTGAATATACTCATTGATATCCATATTAGGAGGGAACTCCGAGAGTAGAGTTACTTTTTCAGCATTCTCTGCAATGACCAGGATTTTATTTACTACATGAATAAGATAAATCGAGGTTTTTGGAGTTAACGAACGCCGGTCAAGAATTTTAATATTCGAGGAATTTGTAAAGCCATGACCCCGAGATTTGAGAAATTTTTTAAATGCCCATACTCCAATACCGAAGATCCCTAAAAGTAAAGCTAGAGATCCAAGCATTTTGAACATTTCTAATTTCATGTTACCAGGGAACATTTCTTGAAATGTAATTTGTTCTTGAGCATGCTCTGCAAGAGCAAGATCTTCTCCAATTTCAGCAAAGAAAGAAGAAAATTTAAAAATCATAAGCGAAAAGCCTCTTACACACCTCCACAGTACTGCAAATTCAGTTTAAGATGTACACATGTAACCTAGCTATGAGGCAAATGGAGGAGGAATTATTTATTAGTTAATGTTATATAAATTATGGAACGATGATTGCCAAGTAAATTAAACCGTAATGATGTATATTCCTGCAAGTGCCGTGTGGCAAGTTCTTCAGAAGAATCTTCTATTATGCGATTGCAGTCTTTTTATTATAGAACATATTTTCAATATTTGCTGCAATTTTAATCGAAGTTGATAGAGTCAATGGGAAGGCGCTTTAAAATTGACTTAGAAATTTATGTTGCATAGAAGTGAGAAATCTTATGAAGAAATTGTTAGCTACTGATATTGATGGTACGATAACACATCAAAGTCATGAAATCCACTCAGAGGTTATTGCTGCGCTTTATTCATTGCATGCCTCGGGGTGGGACATATTTTTTCTTACAGGAAGGTACTATAGGTATGCAATTAAGCTTTTTAAAAAACTTTCGATTCCCTTCTTATTAGGATGTCAAAACGGAGCGTCTACATGGTCTTCCGCTTCTCAGTGTCTTCTGTATTCCCAAGGGATTTCTTCAGAATATCTCACATGTTTACAGGAGGGGTTAGAAGATGCGTTAGCACTGCTTACGGTAGAGTCTGGCATGCTTTATGGGGATGAGTGCTATCGTTTTTCTCCGACCCCTACGGCTAAACTGTTACATCAATACATAGATCCTCGATATTTTCCTAATGCTGAAGAACGTAAAATACTGAAAGAAACGCGATCATTAAAAACAGATTATCCTTACCCAAGTTTTGTTGCCGCTAAAGTCTTTGGCAAAAAGGAAGAAGTGATAAGAATTCAAAAAGAATTCCAAAAAAATGACCTATTTATGTCTTGTATGACGATGACATTGATGCGTTGGCCTTTTGATTTTCAGTATGCCATTCTGTTTTTTACAGACCGGTCTATTTCGAAAGGGCAGGCTATAGATCGGATAGTAGATTTACTTTATTATGGCAACAGACCCTTCATCATGACTTCTGGCGATGACGCTAATGACATAGACCTCATCCAAAGAGGGGATTTTAAAATTGTAATGAGCTCTTCTCCAAAAGATATGCATAAATACGCAGACTTTCTAGCCCCTCCTGCTAAAGAAAAAGGAATTCTTTCTGCTTGGGCGGCAGGAGTGAATTATTATGAAAAAATTATGGGCTTTTAGGAAGTAGTTCTGGACCAATTCCCATGATATTTGCCCCATGGTCAACATAGAGGGTTTCACCTGTAATTGCAGAGGCAAACGGTGAGGCTAGAAAAGCCGCCACAGCTCCTACGTGTTCCGCTGTCATAGGTTTAGGAATAGGGGCCCAGTCGAGGTAATAATCTACCATTTTTTCGATAAAACCTATGGCTTTTCCTGCACGGCTTGCGAGAGGACCAGCAGAGATCGTATTCACACGCACTCCCCAACGGCGCCCAGCTTCCCAAGCTAAGATTTTAGTGTCGCTTTCTAAAGCAGCTTTTGCTGTACTCATCCCCCCTCCATAACCAGGAACTGCACGCATAGAAGCTAGATAGGTTAAGGACAGTGTGGATGCCCCAGGCTTCATTATGGGACCAAAGTGGGAAAGAAGGCTAACAAAAGAATAACTCGAAGTATTCAACGCTTCCAGATAACCCTTGCGAGAAGTCTCTAATAAGGGTTGGGAAATTTCAGGACTATTCGCTAGAGAATGAATTAAAATATCGATATGCCCAAAATCTTCTGTAACTTGAGTAGCAATTTCTGATATGGTGAATCTTGATATGCCTTTATAACGTTTGTTTTCCAAGATTTCTTTAGGAACGTCCCTAGGGGTATCAAAACTCGCATCCATTGGATAAACCTTGGCAATTTGCAATAGTTCTCCATTAGAAAGCTTTCGAGATTCATCAAATTTTCCCAGTTTCCAAGATTGAGAAAAAATTTTATAAATAGGTACCCAAGTACCCACTAGAATTGTTGCTCCAGCTTCAGCAAGCAATTTTGCAATGCCCCAACCATAGCCCTGATCGTCTCCAACACCTGCAACGAAAGCTATCTTTCCAGTTAAATCAATTTTCAACATAAATATAACCTCGTTTTTTACTTTCTTTAAGGCATGAATTTGAGAAGGCTAACACATTTTTCGATTATTAAGAAAACTTTTTGTGGGAGAGAATTTACAGTTTTTCCGAGTCTGATTTTCATGAATATCAAATTTTTTTTGATTTTTCTTAGGTTTATCCTATATAATTTTTTTGAGATTTTTTAACGTGCTTCTTTTTTTTATTAAATTTTATTCTAAATTTTTTATTGAAATCTAAAATACTTAAGCAGTGATTAGGAGACAATTATGGTGAATCCTATAGGAAATAGTAATCCACAATTTACTTCTAATGCACCGATCCCTCAGCCCATCTCGAATATAATCAGTACTTTCGTAAATACCCTTCTAACAACAGGTACAGTGACTTCCGAATCCACGCCTTCGATGCCAACAACTGTCCTTGCTTCTCCCCCTAGTACGCCAGGAGTAGGAATATCTCTACCGCAACTACAGGAACTTGTTCAATGGTGGCAGCAAACTCAATCAGGAGCACAGCTTCCTACAGGATCTACACTGCCTTCAGCCGGAAATTCGCAGCAGTTTTTAAATATCTTGCTACAATCAGCCGGAAATTCTGGATTGTCTTCAGAACAGTTGCAGCAGCTGCTTCTTTTGTTAGGAAGACAAGGAGTACTCGCTTCTAATCTTTTTAGGGGGAATTGGGATGCCCTAAGCCAAGCGTTTGTTCATTTAGCAACGTCTGCAAGTACGGCAACTCCTCTTGATATGACAACATCTTTAGCACAGCTCATTTACATGACAGTCACTAGTCAAGCTGCTAAAGAGTCTGCGCACTTTTGTTATGAGCAATGTGGAGAATGTTGTACTAAAGAATGTTGTTGTCCCTCCTGTGGTTGCCCAGACGGAAAATGTGGTTGCGGTAGTTTCGGGAGGTTTTGTTGTGGCTTGTGGAGAAATCTCTGTGGAATAAGAAGACAGCATTATTTTATTGACCTAGAGTCTCTTGAAAACCTAGAGGAAAAATATGGGAAAGCCGTTTTATTCATGGCATTGTATTCGTGTGGTGTGAACACTTTAGCTTTATTAGCAGGGGGAGAAAGTGGAAAAATTCCTTCTTTAGATGTCCTTGAGAAGGCTTGTAGGGCGTGTTCTACAGATTTTTCTGAGATTTTAAGTCAACAGTCTATGGATATATGGTGTGATGGTCTCCAGGATGTCTCAAGTTTATTACAAAATTCTTTTTGGAGAAATTGTATTTTAAAAGGAATGTCTCAGCCTTTATTAAATTTCTATGAAGATGAGAACAAGTTAAAAGAACAGGTACGCGTGATTTCTCCCTGGGGAAACGGAACAACTCATGTTGCTAATCCTTTCGATATGGATAAAATTGCCAATACTTTGCCTAAACTTCAGGTACATTCTATAAAAGAAAATTCTACTGCATCCCTTAAGTTAATGACTGCTGCAGCTGTTATGCAAATAACCGCTCGGGTTCTTACGGAAGCAACAGATGGGGGAACTAGACCTTGTTGGCTTACTTCTAACCAACTCATGTCTCTTTTAGCAATTATCCTTGCACACTATCACCTATATTTGGTTCCTGGAACTGGAGATCTTAATCGTGGGAATATTCTTACACATCCTTTACTGGTTTCCTTGATGAAGGACTTAGTAGAGATTCGTGAGCAACAGCACCACGATCAAAGACACTCGCCTGGAAGAAAGGCATCCTATAAACGAGGAACTAACTTTAATGAGCCTATAGCCAAGCGTTATTTAGATTTAGCACAAAAATGTTTTGAAAATACTGAAACCCGAAAACAACATTTGCTAGATCCTAAAGAAAGAGACCTTTTTATTGTAAACATGTCTAAAAAATGGATGAAAGCAGCGGGGCTGGAGCAGCCAAGCCGGCCTAGGACGCAACAGCCTAGGGCGTCCTATGACCTATCTGAGCAACCTTCAACAAGTGGAGTCGAACGGACACCACGCCCACCTTTAATACGGCAACCACGTCAAGAAGGGACTGAAGGTACCCAGGAGACACTATTTTAGTTTTCAAGTAAGTAAGCCGCGTATTTCCTTGGATCTTCCGTTGACGAAGTTTCAATTTTCAGACGTTTCCCAGAAAATGGTGAGGTAAACGTTAGAGAGTGGGCATGTAGGAGTGGACGGAAAACTTTAGGAGGTTGTTGTTTTGACCCGTAATCAATATCTCCGACTATAGGATGACCGAGAAGTTTCATCTGGAGGCGGATTTGGTGAGTGCGGCCCGTTAGCGGGTGACAAAACAGAAGTGTGTAGCGTTTGTGGCGTTGTAAGACAGACCATTGTGTTATAGTAATTTTGCCTTGAGAGGGTAGAGTAGATCCGTAAATAACTGCTCCGCAGCGTCGGTATTGTGGCGCTGTATATGTAGTTATTGTTCCAAAATTTTTTTTAGGGTGACCAAAAACTAATGCGATATATTGTTTATGAATTTTTCGTTGTTTGAATAATTTCATGAGTTGAGTAGTCGCATCATGAGATTTTCCAAGTAGAAGACATCCTGAAGTGTCTCTGTCAAGTCTATGAACAATATGAAGGCCTGTACGTGTTGCAACCTCCTCAGTTGTTACATAGGGAGGTTTATCATAAATTGCACTACAAGTGTCCTCCCAAAGTAATTTCAGTTCTTGTTGTTCAGAGATCAAAGAGACAGTAATATGGTCTCCTGGTTGTACTTTATAGGATTCAAATCTTTCTATGGATCCGTTTACTTGGCAACGATGGTGTCTTATCGTGTTCACGATCGCTTGCTTGCTGTAACTAGATAGGTGGGACCGCAAGAATGAAGACAATCTTGCGGAATGTATTGCAATCCAGGCAAACTGTTCCATTCAATACCATAAATTAATTGTTTGGGACTTTATAGAGAATTTATAAAATTTTAAGAGATTTTGTATGAGAAAGATAGTGTTTTCTGAAAGGGTGAAAAATTTTCCTGTTGAGATATTAAAAAAATGGTTCATAAAAAATAAGAGAAGTTTGCCTTGGCGAGATAATCCCACTCCGTACAGCGTGTGGGTTTCTGAAGTTATGCTTCAGCAAACTCGAGCAGAAGTTGTTATAAATTATTTTATTGAATGGATGGAAAAATTCCCGACAATAAAGTCCTTAGCAGAAGCTAAGGAAGAAGATGTCATCAAGTTGTGGGAGGGATTAGGATATTATACTCGAGCACGCCATCTTTTGGAGGGGGCACGTATGGTGATGGAACAGTTTCATGGGGAGTTACCTGACGACGCTATTGCCTTAGCACAAATTCGTGGTATAGGTCCCTATACGATTCATGCAATCCTAGCCTTTGCTTTTAAAAGACGTGCGGCGGCTGTTGATGGCAATGTCTTGCGTGTATTGAGTCGCATGTTTTTAATTGAGGCTTCCATAGATTTAGAGTCAACACGTACATGGATATCGCGCATAGCACAAGCTCTCCTCCCGAATAAGGATCCACAAATTGTTGCTGAAGCTTTGATAGAGTTAGGAGCTTGCATTTGCAAACGTTCCCCCCAATGTTATCGTTGTCCTGTAAGCGAAGCATGTGCTGCATGGCAAGAAGAAAAGCAAATATTGTTACCTATACGCCATGCCCGCAAAAAAATTATTTCCCTATACCGTTGGGTAGCTATTGTTTTATATAGAGATTGTATTGTCCTTGAACAAAGGCAGCCTAAAGAAATGATGGCAGGCTTATATGAATTTCCTTATATTGAAGTAGGATCTATTGAGGCCTTACAAGATACGGCAACACTCACTCAAAAAATGGAAAACTATATAGGGGGGACTTTAGAACAGCTCGGGGAGCTTGCGGAACAACGCCACGCTTTTACTCATTATAAGGTGCGTCTAATTCCTAAGATTTTTCAGATAGCTTCTTTGCCAAAATCTGGAGTTCTTCATCCTTTGAATGACATTGATGTGCTACCATTTTCTTCAGGGCATAAGAAAATTAAAACATCACTATTAGCGAGTTTACAAAATCGTAGGTACATGGAGCTTGTAGGAACATAATTGATGGGGGATAGTGTCTTTTCACAGCTAATGAATCTTATACGGTTGATGGTTCTTGATGGGCGCTGTCCTTGGTCTCGAGAGCAGTCTTTGCTCTCCATGATAGAGCATATTCTTCAAGAATGTCAGGAATTCTCTGACGCTGTTTCTGGCGGTAAAGCCACTCAAGAGATCGGCTCAGAAGCTGGAGATATCCTTACCCTCACGCTAATACTTTGTTTCCTTTTGGAGCGTGAAGGTCTAACCACTACCGAGAATATTGCTGATCAAGCCATAGCAAAATTACGTCGTCGTGCACCTTATCTATTCCGAGATTGCCACAAGCCAATTACATTAGAAGAAGCAGATCACTTGTGGGAATTAGCAAAGCTACGAGAAGAGAAACTTCAAGAATAGATCTTCTCCTTAAAGAATGGAACAGCTTTTATAAAAAAACAAAAGTATGGTATTAAAGGAAAGGTAAGTTGGGGACCTTATAAGAAAGGAAACCTACGAATCGGGTCAGGACTGGAAGGTAGCAGCCCTAAGGAGTGTTTTTCTTTGCTAGAAGAGTTTCTCCAACTTACATTTTTCTTTCTCCTCAGACAAATCTCAGTTATGTAACTTCCATAAAAAAGAATGTTGTTAAATTAAACAGCATGTGTAGAACTATAGGAGCGAGAATCTGACGCTCTTTTTCATATAAAAAACCAGCAAATAGAGAAAAAACAAAGATCATAGGAACAAAGACTAGGCTTCCTAAAGAGGACTCTACGTGACTTAGAGCAAAAATTATTGAGGTATAAAACAACGCCCAGCCTCTTGAAAGTTTGTTTTTCAAAAATGTTTGCAAAAATCCTCTAAAGAAAACTTCCTCGAAAAAAGGAGTAAGAACTCCTATCGCTAAAAGAAAACTCATGTGTTTTCCTGTTAAAAAACTTACATTCTGGATTTTTGTTGTGATTTCTTGAACATGCAAATTTTGTATAGGAATGATGAGAATAAGGAATTTGTTAAGAATGATTCCAATCAGCTGTGTAACAGGGATAAGAATTATCCACATGCGCAAAGAAGAGAGTATAGCCTGCCAGATTGTAGCTAGAGGTTTATCTCCAGAGAAAAGGATAACGCGTGTAATGTTTAAGGGAAGTAAGAAAAGATAAAAAAGAAAAGCGAAAGCAAGAAAGAGACTATAAAGTATGGGGGTGAGTTCAGGAGTCTGTGAGCTTAACGAGCTCAACGTATGGTCGAAGAAAAATCCAAAAATTAGAAGTCCAACTCCAATAAGCACATGACGTAATTTTATAGGTGTTTTTCCAGAAACTGCGGGCCAAATGAAAAAGTTTTTTGATGCAAAAGCAGCAAACAGTAGAAATAGAAGAAGAAGAAATTGTGACTTATGCATACATTACGAATAATTTGCGCAAACATAACCTTCAACTCTAGCAACGATTTCTCGGAAAAGCCGATTATGCATCAAGCCCATGGGAGTGGAGTCAAAATGTTTTGTTTGCCACCCATAGCGATGGTAATCATTGGATACCATACTTAGAGGTTGACTTGCTTCAATAATTTCCTGATAAATCAGAGATACTTTCTGATGACGAATGTCAAAAACACGAACGCGAACAGCAGCTGTTAAAGAGTCATTACCAAAACTATCTTGAGTGGTTTTTTGTTCTAAAAATTCTGTAGCAATTACAAACTCTGCAGGAAGAAATGGAATTCCCGCAGTTTGTGGCATATTGTGGGCTAGAGGAGTATAAAACGGAGATACCGCTTGGGCAGGTGCGTTGTGTTTGATGAGAAAGACTTTTTCAGAAGAGTAAAATCTTTTACTAATTTCTTCTGTGAACTCTGCCTGAAGGCTCCATGGGACGATCTCATGACCCTTGCTCGAGTGGCAGAACACAGGGAGCATAGCAACAACACCCTTGGCTTTACTTCCTGATTTATAGAGTTTAGGGTGATAACTCCCCGATGAACCTAACGAAGCACAACTTGACAAACTAAGAATATTGAGAGACAGCAGTCCCAAAAATATTAACACAAACATTTTTCCCATCGTCTCTGCCCTTTAGATATAGAATATGTGTTGCTTTATGGAAATCTCTCTATAAGAACGTCTTTCCATAAATACTTGTCTCACGAACTTGAGAAATTCCATATTTAACACTCCTACTTAGTTATATCAAAGAAAAAAATAAAGTAGGTATAGAGAAACCCAATAGGAAACAAGTGTTTGGAGAGTCTAGAGAAATTATGAAAATAAGGTGGATGATACTACCAGGAAGAGAGAAAATGCACCATTATGATTTTAAAATAAAATCCTAGCAACGTATTTACATCCATTGCTAGTCTTTTCTGTGAACTCGATCTGAAGACTTCATAAGATGATCTCATGTCTCCTTAATCGAGAGGGAGCATTAGCGAACACATCTTTTGCTTTATTTTTTTATAGAGCTAGAGTGATAACTGCCCGAAGAGCCTACTGGAGTGCAGCTCGACAAGCTAAGAACGCCTAGAGACAACAGTCCCAAAGATATTAACGCAAACATTTTTCTCATAGTCTTTGTCCTTTAGATATAGAATATGTATTATTTTACGGAAACGCTTTCTATAAGAGAGAATTTCCACTAAATATTTGTCTCACAAACTTGAGAAATTCCATATTTAGCATTCTTACTTAGTTATATCAAAGAAAAAATAAAAACAAGTGTAAAAGAACTCAATAGGAAACAAATCTTCGAAAGTCTGGAGGAATTACGGAAGTAGGGTGGATGATATACAAAGGAAACAGATTTTTATTTCCCCCCTCTCTTTAGGAATTAACGTACATCCAGGAAGAAGGAGTACGGGAGTACAGCTTACAAAGAAAATGAACCACTTCATAGTTATTCCTATCTGAGCAACGTATGCTTGTTCTTTTACATAAGGAGTCTATAGATTTATGGCAAACAGTATTTGTTCTCCACGTAAAGTTTAAAAACAGGTAGAGAATAAAAAAATCAGAAATTAAAGTCGTTATGGCTTTAGACTAGCATTGTAGTGACGTAGTCTCTCTTATAGTTATACTATCTATCTGGATCACTTAGGTGTTCTAACCCTTGAGGATCAATGTCTAACCAACCCACGTGTTGATATGTTGTTGCTGGATTGATTTTTTTGTGCACAGCATAAATTGCAAGCGCTGTGAGAAGTACAACAGCTCCTGATATAGCAATAAGCGGAAGGATGCCGGAAACTATGGTACCAGCAATGATTCCTGTAATACTGAGAATTCCTAAAATTACGATAACGGCTGTGAGTATTTTAGAAAGCCGTTCTCTTTTTACGTAATTCTTTTGAGAGATTAGCTGGAAATTTTCCGGCTTATTTAAAGGAGCAAAGGATTCAGAATTTATACTCATAAATATACCTTAAATATTACTTTCTATTATACGGCTTCTGCTTATTAGTTAATTACTTTATAAGTTTATTTTAATTTTTAATTGATAAAAAGTCTTTTATAGAAATAAACCTCCTTAATATTAAGGAGGTTAGGAGTATAGATTTTGGAATAAGCTTCTTTTAGGATACAGAAATCCTAGTTGCATAAGAAAAAAGTATGTGTAAGAAAAGAAATTTCTTTAAATACAATTGTTTTGTTATATCGTAAAGGGGTTGGAAGTTATCATACGTTTTCGACGAAAATAGGGAACATATTCTTGATAGACGAAAGTATCCCGGGATTCCTTTTTTAGGAAAATACAGTGGACTTTGATTATTTCGGATTAAGTGACATTGGTAGAATACGTGCGAGAAATGAAGATTTCTGGCAAGTAAATCTGATCTCTCAAGTTGTTGCCATCGCCGACGGAATGGGAGGGTGCTTAGGCGGTGACGTAGCTTCACAGGAGGCAATTGTTAGTCTTATGGAGCTGATTGATCAAAGACAACCTCAATTATTGCAATTTCAGGACGAACAATATAAAGAGACTTTAAAAATCATTCTTTCTGAAGTCAATAATCTTATCTACGGACATGGTTTAATGGAGGCACATTTGCAAGGAATGGGAACAACTCTCAGTTTCATTCAATTTCGTTATGGCAGGGCCTGGGTATTTCATGTAGGGGATAGTCGTATTTACTGTCTCAGAGGGAAAGAACTGTATTGCTTGACTCAGGATCATTCCCTGGAAAACCAATTAAAAAGTCGTTATAAACTTTGTAAACAATCAGATAAGGTATATTCTTATCGGCATATTCTAACTAATGTTTTAGGAAGCCGCCCCTACGTCATGCCAGATATTCGAGATATTTCTTGTGAAAAGGAGGATCTTTTTTTCCTGTGTTCTGATGGACTGACCAATATGGTTCCCGATGCAGATATTCGGAAGATTTTGCTTCAATCAGCAACCTTGGAAGAAAGTGGGAATACATTGATTTCTCTGGCAAATAGTCGGGGAGGCGATGACAACGCTACTGTGGTATTAGTTCGAATACGATAGCACTTCACTAGGAACATTCTAATGATCTATTTAGACAATAACGCTATGGCTTTTCCAGAGCGCGGCCTTTTAGAGTTTTTGTTTAAATTGTTTGGCCAAGAGAATCTCTATGCGAATCCCTCCAGTATTCATAGTTTCGGGAAGAGATCAAGCCAACTTATTTTAGAAACAACAACATGGATTCAGCAAGTTCTTTCTTTCCGAGGACGTGTGCTCTATACTTCTGGAGCTACAGAGAGTTTAAATTTAGCGATAGCCAATCTTTCTCAAGGGAGTCATGTCATTACGTCAAGTATGGAGCATCCCGCAATCATTGAACCATTAAAACAGGCACGTCTTTCCGTATCTTACTTAGATCCCGAAGAAGGTGAGTGTTGTCTTAATTGTGAACAGATAGAGGAAGTTTTAAAGCCAGAAACTTCAGCGATCGTCTTAGGTTGGGTAAATAGTGAGCTGGGCTCTAAGACGGATATCGCATCTATAGCACAATTAGCCCAGAAACACCAGCTACAATTTATTGTAGATGCAACAGCAATCATTGGAAAGGAACGCATTGTATTGCCCCCTGGAGTCACCATAGCAGCATTCAGTGGTCATAAATTTCATGCTCTTCCTGGAATAGGTGTTCTTCTCATTGACCCTAGAACAAAATTGTCTCCTATATTTTTTGGAGGTGGACAGCAGCAGGGCCTACGTTCAGGAACGGAAAACCTCTGGGGAATCGCTTCTTTGCTTTATGTATTTCGGTATTTAGACTCGCATCAAGAAGAAATCACTCAGCAAATCCTGAGTTACCGTAACGCTTTCGAAATTGGCTTAAAAACTAGAATTCCTAACATTGTTATTCATTGTGAAGAAAAGCCTCGTGTTAACAATGTTTCTGCTATTGCTTTTCCTCCTCTTGAAGGAGAAGTGGTGCAAATTGCTTTGGATAGGGAGGGTATCGCCTGTAGTTATGGCTCTGCCTGTTTTTCAGGAGCTACGGCACCACTAAAATCTCTCGTTGGTATGAATATACCTGAAGAATTGGTGGCCTCTACTGTGAGGTTTTCATTCAGTCATCTGCTCTCTTTAAAAGCTATCAATGAGATTATTCCAGTAATAGAAAAAGTGATTTCACATTTACGAAGTCCCTGGTAGGGGAGTTACGAAAGTAAGTTTTTGATAGAGATGCGTTTAATGCCAGATAAAGACATTTCCTTTACCTCTAGGAGAAGATTATCAATAATTACGGAAGTCCCCACTTCAGCAGGAGTATCTAAAAATTGAAGAACAAGCTGCGCTAATGTTTCTACGGTATGCTGTGAAAACCGTATACCTAACTCTTTTTGTAAATCTTTAATTCGATAATTTCCGGGAAATGTCCTTTCAATCACAGAGATTGTCTTGGGTTTCAGATGTGCGATGTTTGAAGTGTTAAACAAAATTTTAAAAATAGCATTCAAACTCAGAATGCCCATGGGTTCTCCTGAAGCATTAAGTACAACAGCAACGCTACAGCGGTTGTCACGAAATTCTTTGAGAATGCGAATAAGTTTCGACTTTGCTGTAATAAACCAAGGAGAATGCAAATGGTGGATTAATGCATCATCAAGATTTTTATTTACAAAATCCTTGGGAAGAGCAATGCCTATAATATTTTTTCGGATTTTATGATAAATAGGCACAAAATCTGTATCCGTATCTTTTATTGTACGGCATAAATCTTTGACGTTGGCGGAAGAAGAAAGCATTGTAATCTGATCTAAAGGTTGACAAACTTGATCTGCAGAAGTCGCACTTAAAGAAAAGATATTTGTAGCAATGACATTAAAGTCTTGTTCTTCATGATGAGTTTCTAAAGCTTTTTGAAACTCATCTCTGCTAAGAGTGGAATTTAATTTTTCTTTTTTGATTTTTAGAAAATAATAAAGAGCTTCTGTAATGCTTCCAATGAGTTGAATTAACGGGTAGAAAATATAATGGGAGTAGTAAAGAATAGGGGCTCCCCAGAGTGCTAATTTCTCAGGAATTTTACGTGATATTGTCAATGGAAGAAGCTCTGCAAAAATTACTACGAGGAAGATCTGTGTAAACGGAGCATAATCGGGAGAAAAACCTAGAGCTCTATAACAGTTCCTCGAAGATTCAGAGCCCACTTGTAAGGCAATATTTACCCCCAACATGACGGTTCCAAAAAGTCGATAAGGCCTACGGATTAAGAAATTAATATAACGGGCTTTCTTGTGGCCTTTTGTTAAATAGTATTGGAGTCGAACACGATTGAAGGAAACACAGGCCATTTCCATCATGGAGTAAAATCCTTGGAAGACAATGCAAAGGACATTGGTTCCAAGCCAAAGAATTACAGAATCAGTCATACATTTTCCTTATGTAGACACGACGGACACGGTTTGGAGCTGCATCCAGCACTTGAAAAAGTAGATTATTCCATGTGAGCTTCATTCCTGTCGTAGGGATCGCACGAATTTGTTCTGTTAGCCAGCCTCCCAACGTTGCAGTATTATTATTTGTGGGTAAATTGATATCAAAAATTTCATTAAGATCACGTAGTTCTAGAGTGCCTGCAGCAATCACGACATCTTTCCCTGAGGTTGTATAAAGAAGTTGGTTATCCCGCTGATCTACAATCTCTCCAGAGACTATTTCAAAAAGATCCTCTTGTGTGATTAATCCTTCAATCGATCCATATTCATCAATGATCATACCTAGAGTTTCCTCTTCCGCAGCAAGATGGCAAAGGGCAGTCTTTGCTGAAATAGTCTCTGGCATATAATAGGGCTTCTTTAGAAGAGGAAGAATCTCATCTGAAGATTGGAGAGGTTTGCCATAGAGCAGAAGTGCTTTTGCTGTGCAGATTCCTAAAAGGTTTTGCAGGTTATCATTGCAAACAGGAACACGAGAACAATGTTTTTTAGAAAATAGTGAATAAAGATGTTCTATGGGAGTCTGGATGTCATAGAAAAGAATGTTTTGGCGGGGTTGCATACGTTCTTTCACGCTACAATCCCCAAGGGACAGGTAACCATAAAGTAAACGTCTTTCTTCTTGGCTCACAACACCAAAATCTTTACAGCTTTGTAATACCTCTTTTAACTCTTGTGGTTGGATAAGATTCACTTGTTCTTTAGAAAGAATCCATTGGACCAAACGATTAATTCCACTAATTCCCCAATAAAGCATTGGTTTGAGGATCTTTGTAAAAAAGCGAATGGTAGGAGCAACCGAACGAGCGATCTGTGTATTGTAAGGTAAAGCAACAGCTTTAGGCAAAATTTCTCCTAGAATTAAAGTGATGGCTAAGGGAATTCCTACCGTGAACCACCATGAGGCTGTATCTCCGACGAGAATAGCCATACAGTTTTGGATGCCAATGTTTAACCCAATATCACAGAAAATCAAAGTAATCAGTAGGTGGTGTGGGTGTGAAAGTAAAGATGCTACTTGTTGTTGTTTTTTTGATCTTGAGCGTTTGTAATGAGAAATCAAACTTGTTGGCAACGAAAATAAGGCAATTTGTGATAAGGAAATGAATCCAGAACATAGAGTAAAGCAGATAACAAGAAAAATAAACACTGTAGGCATCATGATCTTGTTTCAACCCCTATTCTTTGGTGGTTTGCCCTGGAGCACGGTATACTTTTACATACCCTTTAGGAATGAGACCTAACCGCTGAATTAATGCAGATTCTATAACGGCGGGGATATCCCAATGCTCGAGATGAAGTTGAAGCTGGATTTGCTCTTCTTTCGTTTTAAGGATTTTTTCTTGTAAAAGAGTCACGCGACTTTGTAAGCGTAACTCTTCCTGCTGCACTTCGTGAATCGCACGATCATAAATAAATCCACTAATAAGAACACTCAGAATGACCCACCAAGAATTTATAACTCCTTCTTCTAGCCATCTTAGCCAAGGTACTTTCTGCATATCAAAACTTTAAACACAAGGAACTGTGATTCCTTGTTGCTTTTGATATTTCCCCTTTCTATCAGCATAGGAAATCTCACAAGGAGTACGGGCTTCAAAGAATATTACTTGAGCAATTCCTTCATTGGCATAGATTTTTGCAGGTAACGGAGTTGTATTCGAAATTTCTATCGTTACATATCCTTCCCACTCAGGTTCAAAGGGAGTGACATTTACAATAATTCCACACCGTGCGTACGTAGATTTTCCTATACACATAGTTAATACGTTCCTAGGAATCCGAAAATATTCCACACTACGTGCAAGGGCAAAAGAATTGGGAGGGATAATACAAATATCGTCATGAATAGAAACAAACGTATCTTCAGTAAAACACTTGGGATCAACAATAGAATTGTATACATTAGTGAAAACTTTGAATTCTCGAGATAAACGAAGGTCATAGCCATAACTTGAAAGACCATAACTAATGAGCTTCTCTCCAGAATCCCGATTAATATTCATTTGGCTGTCAACAAAAGGCTTGATCATTTCGGCTTCCAAAGCCATCTGACGGATCCACGTATCTTCTTTTATACTCATTTTAGAAACCTTAGTATCTAGAAATTCATTTGCTCGAGGGATATGTACATTCCTTTATTTTGTTGATTCTAGGCAATTGTTCTCGTTACCAGGTAGGAAAAAATGTTTCTAAAAAAGACCTAAATAACAGAAGCAAATCCATTCCTTAGACTCCATTTTCTAGAGATAGACCCCAATAGCAATGTTAGATAATACAATAGGAAAAAGGCAAACCTTATTTTTGGAGCGTATTTTAATTGTTTACAAATTCCTGCGCCTTTAAGAGACTAAGAAGATATAAGGATAGATATATGACGCACCAAGCAGCTGTCTTGTACCAAGATAATAAACTCGATGTCTCCTTAAGACCTAAGGGATTATACGAGTTTTGTGGACAGGAGAGCCTAAAAGAACGTTTAGATTTATTTCTTCGCGCAGCTCTACAACGTGGAGAAGCTCCAGGGCATTGCCTGTTTTTCGGTCCTCCTGGATTGGGAAAAACTTCCTTAGCTCATATTGTTGCTCGTACAATAGGTAAGGGTTTAGTTACTACGTCAGGCCCACAATTGGTAAAGCCTTCAGATCTTCTAGGATTATTAACAAGCTTACAGGAGGGAGATGTTTTCTTTATTGATGAAATCCATCGTATGGGGAAAATCGCAGAAGAATATCTTTATCCTGCTATGGAAGATTTTAAAGTAGACATTACGATTGATTCAGGCCCTGGAGCTCGTTCTGTTCGTGTAGATCTTGCTCCTTTTACCTTAGTAGGAGCAACAACGCGATCAGGAATGCTAAGCGAACCTTTAAGAACGCGGTTTGCTTATAGTGCCAGACTTTCTTATTATTCAGATCAAGATCTTACGGAGATTCTCTTGCGATCAGCACATCTTCTTGGTTTAAAGGTAGAGTCCTACGCATTAGAAGCCATAGCGAAACGTTCCCGAGGAACACCACGCCTTGCGAACCACCTTCTGCGTTGGGTAAGAGATTTTGCACAAATGCGTGAAGGAAACTGTATAAATGGCGACGTAGCACAAAAAGCTTTAGCTATGCTATTAATAGATGAGTGGGGATTAAATGAAATAGATATGAAATTTCTCACTACAATAATCGATTACTATCAAGGTGGTCCTGTTGGAATCAAAACTTTATCGGTGGCAGTTGGGGAAGATATTAAAACCCTAGAAGATGTTTATGAGCCTTTTTTAATTTTAAAAGGTTTAATTAAAAAAACGCCACGAGGCAGGATGGTTACCCAGCTTGCTTATAACCACTTAAAAAAGCATGCAGCGAATTTACAAAATTTAGGAGAAGGGAAGTGAAAATATCGAAACACATATTGATAGGTCTTTCCCTTGCTATAAACATAATAGGATATGCAGAAGTTAAGGTATCGGATACTTTTATTAAGCAGGATGTGCTCGCTGAGCCTAAGGTTCGTGTGCTTCTTTTGCGTGAAAGTACCACAGCATTAATCGAAGCGAAGGGTGCCTATCGTGTTTATGGAGATAATGTTTTATTACAGACTGCCGCACAAGGGCAGCGTTGTGCCGTACATGCATTATACGAAGGTATTCGCTGGGGTGAGCATTATCCAGGCGTGCAATGTTTAAAAATTGAGCCTGCTGAGGTTACAGCTTCACTTTTTTTAAATGGTATACAATACCAAGGTTCCTTGTATATCCACCAAACGGCAGATCATTGTATTAGGATTTCTAATGAAGTGACAATTGAAGATTATCTCAAGTCAGTTCTCTCTATAAAATATCTTAGAGAACTTGATAAGGAAGCTTTATCGGCTTGCGTGATTCTAGAAAGAACAGCTTTGTACGAAAAGTTATTAGCTAAAAATCCTCAAAATTTCTTTCACCTTAAAGCTGAGGAAGAAGGCTATGCAGGATTTGGTGTGACTAAACAGTTTTATGGTGTAGAAGAAGCTGTAGATTGGACAGCACGTCTTGTTATAGATAGTCCTGAGGGGTTAGTTGTAGATGCAGATAGCCTTCTTAAATCCCATGTGGATCGTTTTGCTATTGAAGGGTACAATGCGCGTCAGATTTTAGAACAATTTTATAAAAATATTGATTTTGTTGTCATAGAATCTTGGGACGAAGATTGTGAAAGAGAAATCAGCTAAGTCTCTTTTGCTTGACTGATTGCTATAAGAATAGTATGTGGAGAAAGTTTCGTAATTCCTGAGTACAAAATACGAGAAGAAAAACCCTCCATACTATTAGCAATGAGTTGGTAGGAAAGAAAATGCGGTCTGACTTTAGGCAAGGCTATGGAGATTTCATCTATGCCTATGTAGAATGCTGCATACAAGCTGGAGTTATCTAATTTTAAATCAAAAGCTAAAAAAGAACTTGGTTGCCATAGGATAGGATGCCCAGAAGCATCTAGCCATGAAATTTTTTTTGCATTAAGGAATCCTTGATTAAACATTTTCTTATGCGTTTTTCGAAAATGAATCAGCTCACAAAGAAAATTTACAAGATTGGAATTTTCTTTAAGACGATCCCAGAGAAAATGATTGGCTGTAGTATCTAATGCCCAACGATTGTTATTTCCTTGAGCTGTATGTCCATACTCGTCTCCTGATTGAATCATCGGAATTCCTTGAGAGAGGAAAAGGGTAAGGAAGAAATTGCGAAGTTGCCTTTGCCTTATCTCAATGATGTCAAGATTCTGTGTTTCTCCTTCAACTCCAAAATTGTAACTATAGTTTACATTTGTGCCATCACGGTTATTCTCCCCATTTTCTTGGTTATGCTTATAGTTATAGGATACCGTATCGTATAGTGTGAAACCGTCATGACAGCTAACATAATTAATGGAGTTGGTAGGAGAGCCCTGAGAATAGAGATCTTGAGATCCAGAAATTCGGGAAGCAAAAGTACTAAGCAGATTCTGATTTCCATTAAGAAATGCTTTGATATTATCCCTATAGGCACCATTCCATTCACTCCAACGAGAGGAAAAAGAAGAAAAATATCCTAGTTGGTATAAACCTCCTGAATCCCAGGGTTCTGCAATAATTTTAGTCTGGGTAAGTAAGGGATCAAAAGATATAGCTTCTAAAACAGGAGAAAACTCCAGAGGAGTTCCTGAAGGTCCTCGAGAAAATATAGAAGCTAGATCAAAACGAAACCCATCCACATGCATTTCTTCTACCCAATAACGCAAAGCGTCAAGAATCCATTGGGTTGTAGGTGCTCGGTTTGTATTTAAAGTATTGCCACAGCCTGAATAATTTGTGAAAGTACCTTGGTCATCTAAAAGATAGTACGAGGGAGTATCAATCCATGGAAGAGGACACGTAGTGCCTTCCCATCCTGTGTGATTAAAAACTACGTCAAGAATGACTTCGATTTCTGCTTTATGTAAGGTTTTTACTAAAGTCTTAAACTCACGGATAGGAGCACAAGGATCAGAGGCATAAGCATAGCGTCGGCAAGGAGAAAAGCAATTTACTGGTGCATAACCCCAATAATTGCACAAATGAGGAAATTTTGAACTTTTAAAGGGATGAGAAGTTTCATCAAACTCAAAGATAGGTAAAAGCTCAACAGCATTTATCCCTAATTTACGCAGGTGATCAATTTTTTCGATAATTCCTAAAAATGTACCCCGAGCTTCTACTTGAGAAGTTGCTGCCCAGGTAAATGAACGGACGTGCATCTCATAAATAATCATCTCTTCTTTCGGAAGATGTAAAGGTGTATCACCATCCCAAGAAAATTCTTCTTTTTTTAAATAAGAGAATGCGTAATCCCCGTTTTTTTTTGTGGCACCAAAAATTTGTGGCGAACGAAGATTTTTTGCATAAGGGTCAGCAAGGTACTCTTTAGAAGCATATTGTGAATATCTTTTCTTGGGACCATTGACACGAAATGCATAAGACCATTGATTTGAAATTCCTTCAATCTCTATATGCCAAATTGCACCTGTTTGATGTTTTTTAGGGGATAAGGGGATCTCTATGATCTCAGAATCTTCAGAAGACAAAGCAAGAATTACTTCTGTGGCTTGAGAAGCGAATAAAGCAAAGCGATAACGCTGTGGAGTCACTTGCATTGCCCCAAGGGGTAAAGGTGAGGTTGGGTAAGAAGTAATTTTTGTCATTGCTAATTCGATAGCATAATGGGGAGTGAAAGACAAGAGAGTTTTTGGTTTTAAGCTTTTGAAATCATTTACTAACAAATCAGTATTATGTTAACTTAAAGTAACAATAATTTATTACAAGGAGATTCCCTCATGTCTAGGCAAAATGCTGAGGAAAATCTAAAAAATTTTGCTAAAGAACTTAAGTTACCTGACGTAGCTTTTGATCAAAATAACACTTGCATTTTGTTTGTTGATGGTGAGTTTTCCCTTCATCTTACTTATGAAGAGCATTCAGATCGCCTTTATGTTTACGCTCCTTTATTGGATGGACTTCCTGATAATTCTCAAAGAAAATTAGCATTATATGAAAAGCTGTTGGAGGGCTCGATGCTGGGTGGCCAGATGGCAGGTGGAGGTGTCGGAGTCGCAACGAAAGAGCAACTCATTCTTATGCATTGTGTTTTAGATATGAAGTATGCTGAAACCAACCTATTAAAGGCTTTTGCTCAGCTATTTATCGAAACTGTTGTCAAATGGCGGACCGTATGCGCAGATATTTGTGCTGGTAGGGAGCCTTCCGTAGATACAATGCCTCAAATGCCTCAAACTGGTGGGGGAATACAGCCTCCTCCTACAGGAATTCGTGCTTAATACACTTAGGGTTACAATGTCTTTCCCCTGTTGGACGAACAAAGGCATTGTATTCTTTCCCTGTTTTTCCCTTTAAATGACAGATACAGGTGTTGTTGTTTCTGAATTATTAATATTTTATCCTTCATTTATTTTAATTAATAAGCAAAGTGCATAAGATGCATAGGGTGAGCTAAAGGAACATGCTTTTCACAGCGTAGGAATATCAAAAGTAAGAAGTTAAGAGGCAATATTATGATGTTTGGATATTTTGCAGGCTATCTTGGAGCCGATCCCGAAGAACGAATGACTTCAAAGGGAAAACGTGTTGTCGTACTTAGAGTAGGAGTTAAAACTCGTATGGGAATGAAAGATGAGACTGTTTGGTGTAAGTGCAATATTTGGCATAACCGTTATGATAAAATGCTTCCTTACTTAAAAAAAGGTTCCGGCGTTATTGTCGCTGGAGATATTGCTGTCGAGAGCTATATGAGCAAAGATGGGTCACCCCAAGCTTCTTTAGTCATCAGTGTGGATTCTTTAAAGTTCAGCCCTTTTGGAAAGAGTGAGGGAGGACGGTCTCTAGCCTTGGAAGAGAATCACTCCTCTACGTCTTATGAATCTGTTGAATCTGTAGCTATGGGCTTTGAAGGAGAGACCTTGGACGCTGAGGCTATTAAAGATAAGAACATGTATGCAGGCTATGGACAAGAACAACAATATGTCTGTGAAGATGTTCCTTTTTAAGCATTTTGAATTAAATACTTTTGATAAAAGTGGAGAAGGGTCGTGGTTTTATTTTATACCCAAGCTTCTTGGAAAAACCGAGGGAAAGCTGAAGCTATAGTCTTGCCGTTTTGGCATTTTAAAGAAGCAAAAATTGCCACCTCTTGTGGAGCAGAGTATGTATCGTGTTATCTTCCTGCTTTAGAGAATTTTAAAGGTAAACATGGAGAAGTTGAGCTTGTTTATAATAGTATCAAGTCTAAGGAAACACGAACCATTGTCTTAGGGTTAGGAAAAGTAGAAGAACTGACTCCACATCGTGTTTTTCTTGCCTATGTTAAGTTGACTCGGGTGTTAAGAAAAGCTAAATGTCGTACCATCAATATTATTTTACCGACGCTCTCTGAATTACGGTTGTCTGCTGAGGAGTTTATATCGGCTTTAGCTGGAGGAGTTCTCTCGTTAAATTACGATTACCCTCGTTACAACAAGCGGGAGTACACTGACGAACCCTTAATTATCAAGGCTACTGTTTTTGGCATTGTACCTAAAATTGCTGATAGCATCTTTAGAAAGCAAGAAGCTATATTTGAAGGCGTTTACTTAACTAGAGATTTAGTTAATCGGAATGCTGATGATATCACTCCTCAGAAGCTTGCTGAAATTGCCCAGGGGTTGGGGAAGGAGTTCCCTAGCATTGATACTAAGATTTTAGATAAAGAGGCAATATTAAAAGAAAAAATGGGTTTACTTACTGCCGTTGCTAAAGGCTCTGCTGTTGACCCTTACTTTATTGTCCTTCGTTACCAAGGACGCCCAAAGTCTAAAGATCATACTGTACTCATAGGTAAGGGAGTCACTTTTGATTCTGGAGGCTTGGATCTCAAGCCCGGAAAATCTATGCTGACTATGAAAGAGGATATGGCAGGAGGAGCTACAGTACTTGGCATTTTGTCAGGATTAGCAGCTTTGGAGCTACCTGTAAATGTTACAGGTCTTATTCCTGCAACAGAGAACGCAATTGATAGCAGATCCTATAAAATGGGAGATGTGTATGTCGGAATGTCGGGACTCTGTGTGGAAATTGGTAGTACCGATGCTGAGGGACGTTTGATCCTTGCCGATGCTATTTCCTATGCTTTAAAGTATTGTAACCCAACTCGAATTGTAGATGTTGCCACCTTAACAGGAGCTATCGTAATCTCTTTGGGGGAGGGAGTCGCAGGTTTATTTTCTAATAACGATATCTTAGCACAAGATCTGTTGGAGGCTTCTGCTGAAACTTCCGAATCTTTATGGAGACTGCCACTTGTGGAAAAATATGAGCAGGCGTTGCATTCGGATATTGCCGATATGAAAAATATAGGGAATAACCGTGCCGGGGCAATTACTGCCGCTCTTTTTCTTCAGCGTTTTTTAGAAGAGACTCCTGTAGCCTGGGCTCATTTAGATATTGCTGGTACGGCATATCATGAAAAAGAAGAGGATTCTTTTCCTAAATATGCTTCAGGCTTTGGAGTGCGGTGTATTCTTTATTATTTAGAAAAGTTTTGCTCCAAGTGATTACTTTTTAGTTTATTAAAAGTTAGTAACAATTTTTTATTCTATTTGTTAGTGAAATAAAATCCTAATTTATTAAAGTTTTTCAATTTCCTGTCGATAGATCAGGTAAGTAATTACCTGTCTAATGAGGGGAATGCAACAATGTTAGGAGCACAAAAAAAACGTAGTGGCAAGAAGACAGCAACTAGAACTGTCCGTAAGCCTGCTAGAAAAGTTGCTGCTACACGTACGGTTAAAAAGACTACAACTCGTAAACCAGTAGCTAAAAAACCTGTTCGTAAGATAGTAGCTAAAAAATCTGTTCGTAAACCAGTAGCTAAAAAAGCTACTTGTAAGATGGTAGCTAAAAAGGCTACGGCTTGTAAACCAGCAGCTAAAAAATCTGTTCGTAAACCAGTAGCTAAAAAACCTGCAGTTCGTAGAACTACTGCTAAGAAAGCAATAGTCCGTAAGCCTGTTAAAAAAGTTGCTGCTACACGTACGGTTAAAAAGACTACAGCTCGTAAACCAGCTGCCAAGAAGATAGCTGCTCATAAAGGTGCTGTAAAAAAAACAACTGCTTGTGCTTTGGCATGTCATAAAAAACACAAACACACAGCAACATGCAAGCGTGTATGTTCGTCGACAGCAACCAGAAAGCCTGCTTCAAAGAGTCGTGTTCGCACAGCTCATGGCTGGCGTCACCAGTTGATTAAATTAATGTCTCAATAATCATACAATCTTGTTGTGAGGTCTAGAACTAACGGTGCGGAGGATTTCTTTCTTCTCACCGTTTTTTTTGTAAAGATTTTTTAATTCATTAGAGTTCTGCTATACGATTACAAAAATAGCAGGTATAGTAGATTTCTCAGTTGGAATGTTTTTTTAGGTTTTTTAGAGGATGTACAAGTCTCTAACTCGTTTTGATGATTTCTCTCAGCTTTATAAAGAGAAATTGCCTGCAATAGCTTTTATCGGACTCTCTGTTGAGGAGGATAAGGATGTCCTTGTGGAAGCGTTAACTTCTGGAAAATGCCAAGAAATCGACGGCTCAGGATTGACAGAACACACTTTAGCTTTATGGACAGAGAATTACGAGCTTTTTAGCATGCATAAGACAGTTGTCATTTCGAAAGTTGATAAGCTTAGAGAAGAAACTAGAGATTTCCTTATTCGTTATGCAAAAAACCCTCAGCCTCAACTTACCTTACTTTTAATGACCGCAAAGCAGGAGTGCTTTCGGAGATTATGCCAATCTTTGCCTTTTGTACTCTCTTTAAGTTTGTTTAGAGAGTGGCCTATAGATCGTGAGAAACGCTTAGCATTGTTACTTTCCCAGCGTGCTTTATGCCTAGGGATGAACTGCTCACCCTCTTTAGCCTCTCTTTTTTTACGTAAGCTTGCTGATATTTCTGTTCATGATGTTTTTAACGAGTTTGATCAGCTTTTGTGTAGAGTGGGTAAGAAGGATTCTTTGGATTCTTTGGATATTGAAAATTTCGTTACTAAAAAAGAGCGTGTTTCTTTATGGAAGTTTCGTGACGCCCTTCTAAAAAGGGAAGTCTCTCAAAGTCATCAGTTACTGCATATCTTATTGAATGAACGGGGGGAAGATCCCTTGGGAATGATTGCTTTTCTACGTTCTCAATGTCTCTACGGCTTACGTGGTCTTGAAGAGACCCCTAAGGATAGTAAATATCGTCTTTTTGTCTTTTACGGTAGAGAGAGGCTGTACCAGGCCTTAAGCTCTCTTTTTTATACAGAAAGCTTGATTAAGAAGAATATACAGGATCCTGTCGTTGCTATCGAAACTTTAGTAATTAAAATGACAAAATTATGACTTTATATCTTCTTCCCAATACCTTAGGCAATCGTCGTGTGGAAACGTTGCCTACAATCCTTAGTGAGTTAATTCCAAAAATACATGGACTGATTGTAGAGAGCGATCGTAGCGGTAGAGTATTTCTAAGTCTATGGAAAGTTCCCGAGGTTCATAAATTCCCTATAGCGGTTCTAAATAAGAATGATCGCTCAGAAAAGGGATGCGATTTTTACCTCGAACCTTTACTTAAGCATGGGGAAAATTGGGGCTTGCTCTCTGATTCAGGGCTTCCTTGTATTGCAGATCCCGGAGCAAATTTGGTACGTCGTGCTCGTATTCTTGGCATTTCTGTTCAAGCGTTTTCTGGGCCCTGCTCTATAACACTGGCCTTGATGCTTTCTGGTTTCCCTGCGCAGAATTTTGTGTTTCTTGGTTATTTACCTCACGTTCCGAAGGAACGTTTTAATTATATTAAAGCCCTTGCAAAGAGAGGTTCTACCTTTGTTTGTATAGAAACTCCTTATCGCAATGTTCATACGTTTCACACCCTTATAGATGCTTTACCTACTCACGCTGAGCTTTGCATTGCCTCAAATCTTTCCGAAGAAGAGGAATACGTGCAGACACGATCTGTGGAAGCTTGGCAATGTTCAGACCTTAGTGTTGTGAAAACAAAGATTTCTAAGATTCCTACAGTCTTTGTTTTTCATTTTCCTAGGACAATGCATCAACAGTCTTGTCTTCTTCCAGGGCATTCCCGTAAAAAAAAGACTTCGAATACTCAGTAATATATTTGTCTGTATTTCATCCTTGCTCTAGAAGGGAGATAGCCTGCGCGTCTTTATGAATAGAGAGGGGGAAAAATCAGAAGCTCTCTATTTAAAAAGAAAAATTCATAACGGCTTCCGCAATTGTATCATGAAATAAACGACCTTGTGTATTTAAGAAGAGAAATTCTTCACTGCAATCTAAGAAGGAATTTAAAATTGGATTGTTGATGAGCATGATAAGAAGCTCAGGGGGAAAATCTCTCCAGCGAACTCCTTGACTAAGGCGTAACCGTAAAGCTAAAGCTTCTTTGATTTTTTCTTTTTCCGGAAGTATTTCTGAAGATTCTTCCGTAGGGAGGTTTTTCTGAATAGCACGCAGGTAGTGAGAAATTCGAGTGTAGTTTTTTGATCGTTTTCCATCCAGATATTGAGATGCGGAGACTCCTAGTCCTAAGAAGGGACGATCAGTCCAATAATAGAGATTGTGTTTAGAAAGAAAATTAGGTTTTGCGTAAGAGCCTAACTCATAATGATCGAAACCGTAGGTGGAAAGTTGTTGTTCTGCTAGAAGATGCATGGTTGCTAATGTGTCTTCTCTGGCGATTGAGGGGATCAGTGCATTGCGGTGTTTATAGAAGGAAGTCTGAGGGTCTAGAGTGAGGTTATAGATAGAGAGGTGCGTGAGAGGTAGAGCAAGAGCTTGTTGCACATCAGTAAGAAAAGTCTCAAGAGATTGAGTAGGAAGGCCATAAATTAGGTCTATGGAGATATTGGTAAAACCGTAAGAGCGACAACGTAGAATTGCTTGGATAGCTGATAAAGAGGAGTGCGTGCGACCTAGAAGTTTCAGTAGGGGGTCATCAAAAGTCTGAACTCCTAAGCTTACTCTGTTTATTGAAGTTTCTTGTAGCTGTTCGAGATAGCACGCATTAAGGTGCTCAGGATTTGCTTCTAAGGTGATTTCTTGAGCTTGGGAAGCCAATATCTTCGCAATATTTTGAAGCTCAGAAGGTGGGATAAGAGAGGGAGTCCCTCCTCCAAAGAAAAGAGTATCAATAAAGTAATGTTCTGCAAGAGACTCGAATTTTCTTAATCCTTCGTGGATAATCGCATTACAATATGAGGAAATTAACTCTGGCTTATAGGGAATCGTATAGAAACTACAATAATGACATTTTTTGCTACAAAAAGGAATATGAATGTAAAGTGCTAATGGGGACTTTACCATTCATTTGCGTCAGGATCAATAATGCCTCCTCGTCTCCAACGATTACGGTCACTGAAAGGATCTTCATCATCTTCGTGAGAATAGTCAATTTCTACAGCACCTTCTTCCCTTGCTTCATCGTTAAGATCAAGCTCTACAGTTTCTCCCGGATCGATATCGATTTCGGTTTCTGTAGGCTCAACAAATTCGATATCAGACATGCTAGGACCATCAGGATACACCGTTTTTGCAGGACTACGTCGTGGCGTCACATACTCTTCAATTTCTCCATTTTCTTTGAGGAGCTGAAGACGCTCCTTCTCTTCATAAATTTTATGCTCTAAGAGTCGAATTTCTTCTTCATGCCTACTAATTTCTTTTTTTGGCACCAAACCTAATTCTAACCATTGAGTAAGGTCGTGAAGTTCAGACTCGAGTTTTTTCAAACGTTCGCTTTTCATCTAGAGGCTACCATACTGTATTTCGAGAGCAGGTGTACAGTATTTTGCGGTTTTTTTCAACTATAGAAAAAAAACAAAGATTATTTTTTTTGAAAAATAAAAATTTGTTATGAAACAAAAACTTATGTCGTATATCTACAGAGAATAATTCCCTATGGATTCTGAGTTTATTGAACACATCCATTCTTCAGATATGGATTGGATCGAGTCCATGTATGAAAGGTTTTTAAACCGTGAAACTCTAGATCCTTCATGGAAGTATTTTTTTGAAGGATACCAATTAGGACAAGCGGAATCTTCTTGTAGAGAAAAAATAACGAATAACGATGCTTACGTTTCCTTACAAGAGAAAAAGGCCCAGTTTTTATGTACGGTCTATCGTTACTATGGATATTTACAGAGTCAGATTTCTCCCCTATCTCCACCTAAAAATTCCTTATTAATTCAGGAGAAGATTGCCAAGATAGACCTCCAGGAAGTCGTTCCTTCTTTAGGACTCCTTCCCCAAGATCAAGTTTCTGTAGATGAGCTTATTGAAGCATTGAAAGCGTACTACTGCCGTAGCATTACTGTGGAGACCCTAGGGTGCATTCCCGAACTCCAAGAGTTTGTTTGGAAACTCATGGAGGGGCCGAAACAAAAACTCTCTGCCCAGCAACTTATGCGCTCTTATCGAGATCTTTGTAAAGCAACATTCTTCGAAGAGTTTTTGCAAGTAAAGTTTACAGGGCAAAAACGCTTTTCCCTGGAAGGAGGAGAGACTTTAATTCCTATGCTTGAGCATCTTACACATTATGGTGTTACCCTGGGCATCAAGAATTACGTTTTAGGCATGGCTCATCGTGGACGTTTGAATGTGTTGACGAACGTGTTTTCGAGGCTCTATCGCTATGTATTTATGGAATTCGAGGATGATCCTAAAACTCGTGGATTGGATAGCGTTGGGGATGTGAAGTATCATAAAGGCTATGTTGCTAAGTCTTTGCGTGAGAATGGCGAAGAAATCACTTTTGTGATGCTCCCTAACCCAAGTCATTTAGAAGCCGTAGATCCTGTTGTGGAAGGAGTAGTTGCTGCATTGCAGCATGAAGGGAAAGCTGGAGAAGAACAAAACTGCTTGGCCGTACTTGTTCATGGAGATGCAGCCTTTTCAGGACAGGGGGTTGTATACGAAACTCTGCAATTAAGCCAAGTCCCAGGGTACACCACAGAGGGGACCTTACATATTGTAATCAATAACTATATAGGCTTTACTGCTGAACCTCAAGAATCACGATCAACACCTTATTGTACTGACATTGCAAAAATGTTGGGAATCCCTGTGTTTCGTGTGAATGGGGAAGATGTTCTTGCATGCCTTGAGGCTGTAGAACACGCATTAAAAGTTCGAGAACGCTTTCATTGCGATGTCATTATAGATTTCTGTTGTTATCGCAAGTATGGTCATAATGAAAGTGATGACCCGTCCATCACATCTCCTTTGCTTTATGATCAGATTAAGAAAAAACCTACCATTAGGGAAATTTTTAAAAAGAAGTTGCTCAAAGAAGGTTCCTCGGAAATTTCCCCATCCGTGTTAAGCTCTATTGAACAGGAAGTTCACAATAAGCTTAATAGTGAATTTCAAACTTTAAAAGACAAGGAATCCCAGCATTTTCCAAAACGAGAATGCTGTCATTGCAATAGATTACAAAATGGCGAGCTCATTCTCCATGATTTAGATGTTGCCTTGGACTGCAACACAATAGTTCATATTAGCTCACGGCTTTGTAGTCTTCCTAAGAATTTCACTCCCCATCCCAAAATTAAAGCATTACTAGATAAGAGAATGAAGATGGCCGAGGGTTTAGTAGGTTATGATTGGGCAATGGCAGAGGAACTCGCCTTTGCTTCTTTATTGATAGAAGGTTATGGTTTACGACTCTCAGGTCAAGATTCTGTCCGTGGGACGTTTAGCCAGCGTCATCTACTTTGGAGTGATATAACCACGGGAGATACCTATTCGCCATTATATAATCTATCTGCCGATCAAGGCTCTGTGGAAATGTACAACTCTCCACTTTCTGAGTATGCTGTTTTAGGTTTTGAATATGGCTATGCCCAGCAAGCTTTGAAAACTCTTGTATTATGGGAAGCCCAGTTTGGGGATTTTGCTAATGGCGCTCAGATTGTTTTCGATCAGTATATCTCATCGGGAATCCAAAAATGGGATTTACATTCCGATATTGTTCTTCTCCTGCCTCATGGGTATGAAGGGCAGGGGCCTGAGCATTCTTCAGCGCGCATTGAACGGTATTTACAACTTGCTGCAAATTGGAATTTCCAAGTGGTTTTACCTTCAACTCCAGTGCAATATTTCCGAATTCTTCGTGAACATACAAAAAGAGATCTTTCTTTGCCTTTGGTTATCTTTACTCCTAAGCTGTTACTAAGGCACCCCCAATGTGTAAGTACAATTGAGGAATTTGCAGAGCCTGGAGGATTCCGATCTATTCTCGAAGACCCGGATCCTAATTATGACGCTACTATTTTAGTGCTTTGTGTAGGAAAAGTTTATTATGATTATAGAGAAGCCCTTCCTGAAGAGCGAGGTAAGGATTTTGCTTGTTTGCGTACGGAGAGTCTTTATCCTTTATCTCTTGAGGATTTAGTACAATGTATTGACAAGTATTCTAGGGTGGAGCACTACGTTTGGTTGCAAGAAGAGCCTAGCAATATGGGAGCTTACGACTATATGTTCATGGCGTTACAGGACGTTTTGCCTAAGAAACTGGTATGTATAGGGCGTCCACGTAGTAGCTCTACAGCCTCAGGATCTGCGAAACTTAGTCGTCAGGAGTTTTTAACATTTATGCAAACACTATTTGCTTTAAGGTAAGGTATGACTACGGAAGTTCGAATTCCCAATATTGCTGAGTCAATTAGTGAGGTAACTATTGCCTCGTTATTGGTAACTACAGGTAGCCTTGTCCAAGAGAATCAAGGAATCGTAGAAATCGAAAGCGAAAAGTTAAATCAGCTAATTTATGCACCTGTTTCAGGTCGTATTTTTTGGGAGGTTACTGAAGGGGATGTTGTTGCTGTTGATAGTGTGGTTGCTAAAATTGATAATACGAATCAAATTGAGAGTATGTCAGATGACGGATCAACGCGAACTTTAGATGCGGAAATTATTTGCTTTCCTCAGTCAGGAGTTCGGGAACCTCCTGCTACAAACAAGACTTTTGTTCCTCTTCGTGATAGACATCTTCATGATGAACATCCCTCTACTTTTTCAAATTCTAGAGAGGAATTTCGTGAACGGATGTCTTCAATTCGCAAGACAATTTCCCGTCGTTTGCTTTCTGCGTTGCATGAATCTGCCATGCTCACTACCTTTAATGAGGTGCATATGACGCCTCTTCTAAAGCTTAGAAAGGAAAAACAACAGCGGTTTGTCGAACGTTATGGGGTGAAGTTAGGCTTTATGTCTTTTTTTATTAAAGCTGTCCTAGAGGCTTTGAAAGCCTATCCACGTATGAATGCTTTTATTGATGGAGAAGAAATTGTTTATCGTCACTATTACGACGTTTGTATTGCCGTAGGTACGGATCGTGGACTTGTTGTTCCTGTTATTCGTGACTGTGATACACTCTCCAGTGGGGAGATCGAACAGAAACTTGCAGATTTGGCTGCTCGGGCACGCGATGCCCAGCTTGCTCTTTTTGAACTAGAAGGGGGAGGCTTTACAATCACTAATGGAGGGGTGTATGGTTCCTTACTGTCCACTCCTATTATCAATCCTCCACAAGTAGGGATTCTGGGAATGCATAAGGTGGAAAAGCGTCCCGTAGTTCTTGATGATGCGATTATTATTGCTGACATGATGTATATTGCTTTGAGTTATGATCACCGGATTATTGATGGCAAGGAAGCCGTAAGCTTCCTAGTCAAGGTTAAAGATGGCATTGAACAACCAGAAACTCTACTCGATTTATAGTTGTTGGTCTTGAGATTTTTTCCTCTATACGTTGAACTTTATTCTTCATGTTTTTGACCATATGTTAGTTTTTCATTGGGTTTTTAGTATTGTCCGTGATGTATAGGTAAAACCCTTCTTTAAGAGCTTTTCTCAGAGCTTTTTTAACCTCTGGGGATAGGTTAGGATCAAGTTTAAGTAACTTTTTTTCTTCCTCAGTGATACCTGTTTCATGCTCTAGTTTAGAAGAAGGAGGTAGTGATGAAGGGCTAGTTTTAGTGTTGATGGCTGCTTTTTTAGCAGCTGTAGATAATGCTGAGAGTAGTACGGGTCTAAGGAAGTTTTGGTATCCGTAAATAGAATATCCATTTGGGCGCTGAGGAGCAAAGATCGTAGGAGCATGGATATGGATTTTGTGTATTCCTGCTGCCATAAAGTCAAATAATAAATTTGTAAGAAATTTAAAGTTAAAAAGGAGTGTGGAGTCTTGTAAGAAAAGAGGGTAGTAAATTTCTCCTGGGTGTTGGTTTTTTATTTTTTGTAAGTCTTCTGGGTAATAATCCCAAGGAGTCCATAGAAGAATTATTCCTGAAGGGGATACTTCTTGTGGATCTCGATTCAACCATGGAAATAGTTTCCATAATCCTGGTTGTTTCTGGGTATTCATGCTTTCTTTGGCAGCTGCTAAAGTACCTTTCTGCAAGTGTACTTCTAGTTGTCTCAGAAGAGTGATAGAAGGTATGTTTTTATCCTTCGGTCCAGTTTTTGGATGAAGGAAGAAAAGTGTATGTACACCTTTACTATGATCACGAATAGTGGGGAAATTAGAGATTTGTGCTGTAATAAGCTTTATCTGAGGTAAGAATTTTAATGAGTAGATAAGAATGTCCCTTGCACCGGGAATCTCAATATTTTCAGGTAATATTGTTGTAGCAGGATGGTAAAGCTCCTCAAGATTTATTGCACATCGATGGGGAATTTTTTGTTCTATTTTTGGTGTTTTCGGTTCCAGGAAATTAGGTACGCATTTAAAAATAAGTGTGGCTAGAAGTAATAAAGAAATTGTAGCTGCACCTAAAGAACATAGAATGGTAGTGACTAACCAGAAGGGAAAGCCTGTAGCCAAAAGTACCATACCTGTGATCGAAGTCCCTAGAAATAGAATTCCTGAAAGAACAAGAAGAACACAAAAAGTGATTTTTAGTACTTTCTTTAGTCTGGAGGATGTTGAAATTTCTTCATTGTTAACTGAGGATAGTTGCAAGGTCTGGAACCATAAGCGTACAGCCGTAGCATTTAAACATCCCATGAATTACCTTTTTGAATAGTTTTAATTAAAAAATAAAAATTTCTATTTTAATAGGAATTATTCTTTTTATAAAGAAAATTTTTTAATTTATTTTTTCAAATAAACAAAATACTTCGACTTTTAAAAAAGACAAAAAAACTGATTGATATATTAGAGTAGTTATTACAGTGACAAATAAATTGTAAAGAATCAATAACTCTTTATTAATTAAACAGCTGGAAAAACGAATTTTTTCTCAATCTATTTAATCTTATTAGAAATTCAAGAAAGGGAATCACTCTTTTAGAGGATTGCCACTCGCCTTAGTAAGATACAAAACAAATCCTTTATTTAGGATTTTTTGTAAATTTTTCTTCGCAATTTCGGAAAGCATGTCATCCTTTAGGGCGCTACTAGCTTGCTGGACTGCTTTACAAAGTCCGTTTAATAAATATGCTGGAAGGAGCTTAACAAACTTATTATCATAAGTAGAATTCCCTGTATGGTTTATTGGGTTAAAAGCGTCTTCAGCATGGAGATGCACCTCCGCCTTTCCTTGAGTCATGAGTTCGTAGAATAAGTATGTAAAATAGTATGTTGCGCATTTTTGGGGATTTGCGATGTATGGGGGAATATAGGAAGTATTTTTTGTGCTATCTAGCATTTTCTCAAGGTCGGCATTGTAATATCCCCAAGGACTCCAAGCCAGTATCAATTCTTCATTGCAGCTTTGTTGATTTATATCCTTATAAGGAAAACATTGCCAATATCCTTGACGTGGACAAATGTTCATTTCTCCTTTCATTTTATTCCAAGATTCGTCCCCTAAATCGGCTTGCAGATCAGTCAGAGGACTAGAAGAAGGTAAATTCAATGGACTTCTCACACTGTTTTCTGGAGGGAGGAGGAAAAGTCTGTGTAAGCAATTCTTTTCTTGAGGATAGATTGTTGGCAGATTCGGAGCTTGTGCAGTAATGAGTTTTATCTTTGGGGAAGCTTTTAGCTTATACTGTAGAATATTTTTTGCATTTAGTATTGGTAAATTTTTCTCTGAAGGTTCAGTGTGTAGGATATATGATTGTTCTAATGCTGATGATGTGAAGAAATTATTATAAGGTTTGGGTTTTGTTTCTAGAGTAGTTGTCGGCATCTTGATCCTAGGAAGATCAGGTTTTTTAATTACTCCTATTATTAGTAAAATAAGCATCAGTAAAATAGAGGTAATCATCATAGGGAGTAGAACAGCATACATTGTAGTTAGTGAAACACTAACATAAGATAAAACAGCAACTGCAACGAATATTCCAATAGATAATAGGATAGAAGCTACTTGAAAAATCCTGAGAAGAATCTCTTGAATTTTCTTTAAACGAGTTGCTTTAGAAGTTTGCCCTTCAATAGGTAAAGTTGGGGAGGTCTGTGTAAATTGTTTTGCATTTTGATTAGCTAATATTTTAGTCATATCCAACTCTGTGTTTAAAAACTTAATACTTAATAGTTAGGCAATTTTCGCACATTTTCTGATTTTTTGTATAAACAAAGCGCTTTTTTGTATTAAAAAATATTTTCATCAGGTTGCAATGAGAATATGGAAATAAGAATTTATACCATAGTGTTGAGAGACAAACATCGATATTTTACATTGAAATATTTTCACATACTTATGTTTAATACAAAGATTCGACATTCCTGATTTAGATCCTAACAAAGTCGTAATTGGCATTCCCAATGGCTCTAAGGCAATTTTATAAGATATGCCTTGTGTTCCCGGGGTAAGTAGGGTTATCTGGTTGATTTTAGAAAGATCAGGCTTTTGACTTCTACCTGCTCCTATTATTAGTAAAGCAACCCTCAGCAAAATAGAGACTATAATTATAGGGAGTAGAACAGTAGACATTGTAGTTAGTAAAACAGTGAGACATGATAAAACGATAACTACAACGAATATTCAATAGACAATAGGATAGAGGCTATTTGAAGAACACGAGAAGGAATCTCCGAAGTGCTCTTTAAGTGGATTGCTTTAGAAGTTTGCGTTTTACCATGTGTTGGGAGAGGCCATGGTTTGTTGTGAATTTTCTTTAGTCAATACGCTAATCATATCTAACTCTGTGTTTAAAAAATGCTGAAGAGCTAGGCGATTATTGCACATTTTTGAAACATGTTTTCATTAGGTTGTGGTAGGAATACAAAGATAAAAGTTTGTGATACTTTAACTTCTAAACACTTATATCTTGGAGTCGAAAAATAAATACCGACAGTGGATCGATGTTTTATATAGAAGTATTTTCAATTACTAATCTCTCGGCAATAAGGCAACAGCAGTAACATTATTTTTCTTTTTTTGAACAGGGTGGATTGGCTTGAGGTTAGGATGGCTCATTTGATAGCGTGAGGAAAAGAAACGATCGTGTTCCGTGTATGTGCAGTAGTCAGAAATTACAATGTTTGTATTCGAGATACCCAAATCTCGGAGTTGCTTTCTTGCAACAGCGCGAAAATCAAAATGGTTTTTAGGATACATGAAAGGATAGAAAGTAGTAGGAAATAGTGTGAGGTAGTCAGAGTAAATCGCATGATCAGGACCTAGGGAAGGGCCAATAAAGACAAGGAGATCTTGAGAATGTGTATTGTAAGTTTTTTTCATAGCAGCGACAGTAACAGCATAGATATTGCCAAGAAGCCCGCGCCAACCGCTGTGAACATTCGCAATAGCATGGTGTTCTTTATCATAAAAGATGGCTGCTTGACAATCTGAATGCCGAATATGGAGAGCAAGTCGAGGTTGTTGGGTATGGAGGCCATCTCCGGGTTGATACACGGGAGTTTTTTGAGTAACATAGCGCACTGTTGTACTATGGAGCTGGTGTAGGTCACAGTAGTTTTTGGCTTCTAAAATAGGAAAAATTTCTTCATTACTAGCAGCATAAACAAAGCCCTCGTTATCCTGTTGTTTTGAGAAAATACCATGGCGTATTGCAAGACTTGTAAGTTCGTCAAACGTTGCATAGTTAAGAGGGTGTGTGTGAAAAGAAAGCATATAGAATTAGGACTTTAATGTTACTCTGGATCTTTCCATACCCCGTGTTTTTGTAAAAGTCGAATTAATTCTTCGTCAGCATCTTTCATAGGAATATGTGTTTTCACACGCTTATGCTTGACATAGAGATCTATCATTCCTGGTTTGGATCCTACGAAGCCAAAATCAGCATCAGCCATTTCTCCTGGGCCATTGACGATACATCCCATAATGGCAATCTTAAGGCCTGGCAAATGTTTTGTTTTTTTGCGAATGCGTGTTGTTACCTCAGGGAGATCAAAGAGAGTACGTCCACACATAGGACAGGAAATATATTCCGTCTTTACCGAACGCATACCCGCACTTTGCAAGGTCCCAAAAGCAATTTCGCGAATTTTAGGAAGAGGGATATTAGGAAGATCGAGAATGACGGCTTCTCCTAAGCCGTCAAGAAGAAGAGCTCCGAATTCTGTAGCTATGGAAATCGCGGCTTCTTCTTCGTTATCAAAATTACGAGAAAATACAAGTTTCGTAGGTTTTCCTTGGTGCCTCTCTTTTTCAAAGAAATTTCGGCTAGTATGAAGAAAAGGATCTGAAGCATGGAAGTGAATAAAGGGAGCATCATGGACTTGTGAGCTATCCCAAATTTCTTCATTATGTTCATAAAGACAAGGGACTTGGTGATGGTGAAAAACCAAGAAATGTTGTTGTAGGATTTCTATGATAGGGGCTGTGAACATATCTTCTGGGACAATAACACCTTCGGGAGTTGTAAACTCTTTACTTTTTGTTTTAGGGTTTATCCCAAGAGCTTGTAGGAGTTCATCAGAAGTCAAGTCCGTCAAGTGTTTTGTGTAGAGCTTAATAAAGACTCCGTAGATCTTCCCCCATGGAGTGTCTTTGGTGATTTTTTTTGATGCAGCAACCAAGCTTTTGGAGTTTTCTAGAGCAAAGGGATTGGGTTTTGACGGAAGATCTAGGTATATTTTTGTATGGTGTAAGAGGCTTGTACATACAGGGATTTCTGTGGTGGGACATCCAGTTAAGGAGCAGCGTATGGTATCTCCTAGGCCTTCAGTAAGGAGGGTGCCAATGCCTACAGCAGATTTGATAATGCCGTCTATACCCATGCCTGCTTCCGTAACACCGAGGTGCAGTGGATACCGCCAACCTCGGGCATCGAGATCTTTAGCAAGTTGCCGGTAAGCAGCTACCATCACTTTAGGATTGCTAGACTTCATAGAGAAGACAACATTGCGATAGCCCATGTGTTCACAAATGTTGATGTATTCTATGGCAGAGGCAACCATACCTTCAATAGTGTCGCCGTACTTCTGCATAACTCTTTCTGAAAGAGACCCATGGTTGACACCGATTCTCATTGCTTTTCCTAGTCGCTTGCATTTTTCTACAAGAGGGGAGAACTTCTCTTCAAGACGCGATAAACTTTGAGCATAACTTACATCTGTGTAGATTTTTGTCCCTGAAAACATGTTACGTTTATCTACATAGTTCCCAGGATTAATCCGAACCTTGTCAACAAAATCAGCGACATACATTGCAGCTTGGGGAAAGAAGTGAATATCAGCAACTAAAGGGATTTGTAGTCCTAGAGTAAGAAGACGGTCTTTAATCTTTTCACAAGCTTGAGCTTCTGCTAATCCTTGCACCGTGACTCGCACAATCTCACAGTTATGTTCTGCTAACCTGTAGATTTGCTCTACAGTAGCGTCGACATTAGTTGTGGATGTTGTTGTCATAGATTGCATTTTTATTGAATGTTCACTGCCGATATAGAGGTGACCTATTCTTACTGAATGTGTTAAACGTCGTGAAGACTTAGTTCGATTACAAACGATTGTCATGAGAACCTGAACTATTAAATAAAAAGAACGGTCAGCTTACTATAGAGATAACTTATCATGCAAAGTGAATATTTTTTATTCTAATGTTTCAAACAAGACGAGTTTTTAAAGTACTCAAATTTTTTAGAAAAAACTAAAGAGTAAGATTTTCTCAATCTGGAAAACTCAGAATAAATTTGTTTGAAACATCTGATTAAGGCACGAGGACGACTGGATGTACGTCTTTACACACTTCCTGCGAAAGATTTAGTTACTACCTCATCAGGAAATTTAGGTTCGAAAGCTAAGGAGATTTGTTGAATTCTCAGTTGTTGGAGAGAAAATTACAAATATTTAAATATTCACAAAAGAATATGGCTAAGTAAAACATTATTGTCAGAGACAGATGCTGTGCTTATTATGGTCTCAACACTATTAAATAGAAATGGAATTATTTTATTTTTTATAATACAACATTGAAAAAAATTTTTTAATTGTTTTTCACTTAGAAAGTAAGCTTTACGCACCCTCCTTGGATACAACATTGGCAAGCTAAACGTTCTTTAGATATTTCAGCATCTCCTAAGAAATCTTTTTCTGCTTCTGTAAATTCGGAAAGATTTTTATCTCCTTCGAGTATTTCGACTACGCAGGTGCCACAGACTCCTTCTGTACAAGCAAAAGGAATGCCAGCAGCCTCACATGGCGCTATAATATCACTACCTTCTTCTATGTCGAATTCTTGTTGCTCATCTTCATAAGTGATAACAAGTTTAGCCATGACAATTCCTCCGCCAAGTAGGCAAGTTGTTGAGAAATAAAATTCGGAGTAGAGGGATTCGAACCCCCGACCTATTGCTCCCAAAGCAACCGCGCTAACCAGGCTGCGCTATACTCCGTAGAAATTTCTATAAAGCGCAATAACGTTACCATAGGAGAAAATAGTCGACAAGATCAAAGATAGGGCACACTTTTTCACTTCCGGGGTTTTACTTGCAGATATATGATATGAACAGTATGGGGAAGAAATGAGATTCTCTAGGAGGGTGTCTGTATGCCTAAAAAAGGCAACAAAACTTTTGGTATAACTCTACTTCCTTTAGGCATACTCTTATCTGTTTTTCTACCTTTACCCCAGTCTTTTCTTGACTGTGGATTGTGTATCAATTTTGCTTTGTCTTTATTGACAATGTGTTGGGTTTTTTCACGCCACTCTAGTAGCTCTGCAAAGCTTTTTCCCCCACTTCTTTTATATCTCTGTTTGTTTCGCTTGGGTCTTAATCTTGCCTCGACACGATGGATTGTTGCGTCGGGAACAGCTTCTCCTATGATCTTTGCATTAGGTCGTTTCTTTTCTTGCGATAATCTAGGCGCTGCCATTCTTGCCTGCCTTTTGTTCTTTCTCATCAATTTTTTTCTTGTTTCTAAAGGGGCTGAAAGGATTGCTGAAGTGCGTTCTCGTTTTATTTTAGAAGCTCTTCCAGGGAAACAAATGGCTTTAGATACAGATTTAGCTTCCGGCAGAGCTTCTTATAAAGAAACTGAGGATAAGAAATGTAAGTTGATTGAAGAGAGTGATTTTTTTTCTGCAATGGAGGGAGTTTTTCGATTCATTAAAGGTGACACTATCGTAAGTTGGATACTTCTTGCAGTGAATGCTGTTGCGGCTACTTTACTTTCTTATACTTCAGGTTACGTAATCCGAGATTTATGGATTACCGTATTGGGGGATGCTTTGGTGAGTCAAATTCCTGCTCTTTTTACTGCTTCTGCAGCCGCAACTCTTATTAGTAAGGTGGGTAAGGAGCAGACTCTTTTAGATCATGTGATTGAATATTATATGCAGGTCCGGGAGTACTTTCGATTTGTTGCACTACTGATTTTCTCTCTTGTATATATTCCTGGTTCTCCGAAACTACCTATTCTCGTACTTGGAAGTATTTTATGGATTGCCTATAAAAAAGAAGAGCTTGTGTTGTCTGATTCTCCTTTGGAATCTGCCCTTTCCCAGGTAGAAAGTTACTGCCCTCCCTATCAAGCAACAGAGTTTTCTCAAGTTTATGTAGTCGCTTGTAAACAAATTTTCCAGGAACTCGGCATAACGTTTCCCAAACTTACCCAAGTACATTCTGAAGATCAAAATCTTTCTATAAGAATTTTTGATCAAACATTTAATTTATCAGAAATTACCTTGGAGGTCTTCCTTCCCCTATTAAGAAATACAGCGTATGAAACTCTTGATGGAAGGTGTGTTCAACAGTGTCTTGAGGATGCTGAGAGATTTTTTGGCATTCCTATTGAAGAAGTTGTTCCGAAGAAGATCTCTTTTAGTTCTCTCATTGTGGTGACGCGCTTATTAGTAAAAGAAAGGATTTCTTTAAGACTTTTTCCAAAGATCTTAGAGGCAATAGCCCTGTACTATGTTCCTACAGAAAATTTGGAACTGCTTGTAGAGAAGATCAGAAAGTATCTTGGAAAACGCATTGGTAGAAGTTTATGGGTTCAAGAAAAACCTCTAGAAGTAATTACGGTAGACTCTCATGTAGAAGAGTTGATAAGTAATTTATACTTAAGTTCTAAGCCTGTGGTACGAGAAAAAGTTATTGATCAAGTGGACTACCTACTCAAACAGTCTGTTTCTGGGGACTTTCGTGCGATTGTCACAGGTTGCGAAACTCGTATTGAAATGAAAAAAATGCTTGAACCACACTTTCCTGATTTGCTTATTTTGTCTCATAATGAACTTCCCAAAGAAATGCCTATAGCTCTTTTGGGGGTTGTTTCAGACGAGGTTTTACTTCCCTAATTTGTTGAAAAGATTGATAACTATCATTTTATCTATCTAAATATTGTTTAAAAAATATTTTTTAATTAATCTTATAAATAATAAGATAAAAAAAAATTTGTGAAAACACAAGAACCACAGAACATTTCTGCAATTTGGAACTTGTATTGGGAAACTCAGGAGATTGAGTATCGAGATATCCTAATAGAATCCTATTTACCCTTAGTCAAAAGTGTTGTTCATCGTTTGATTATAGGAATGCCTGCACATGTGAAGACTGAGGATCTCTATGCTTCAGGAATAGAGGGATTAGTGCGTGCTGTTGAGCGTTATGATCCTGAAAAAAGCCGTCGATTTGAAGCTTATGCAGTCTTTTTGATTAAAGCAGCAATTATTGATGACTTACGTAAACAAGATTGGGTTCCTCGTAGTGTACATCAAAAAGCCAACAAGCTTGCCCAAGCTATGGATTCATTGCGTCAATCTTTAGGAAAAGAGCCCACAGATCTTGAGCTTTCTGAATATTTGAATATTTCACAACAGGAGCTCGCGGGGTGGTTTGCCTCAGCTCGTCCTGCTTTAATTATTTCTTTAAATGAAGAAAAACCTTCGCATAGTGATGAGAGTTCCGGTATAGCTCTTGAGGAGCGCATCCCGGATATGCGAGCTGAAACAGGTTATGATGTTGTCAATAAAAAGGAGTTTGCTTCTTTTCTTTCCAGTGCCATCCAAGCCCTGGAGGAGAGGGAGCGCCAAGTTATGGCTTTGTATTATTATGAAGAACTTATGTTAAAAGAAATTGGAAAAGTCCTTGGGGTGAGTGAGTCTCGAGTATCGCAAATACATTCGAAAGCTTTAATTAAACTGCGATCCGCATTAGCAGTTTTTCTCTGACTTTATTATAAGCTACTTGCATTACGGAGTTTCAAGATAAGTCCTACGGCGAATAGTATTCCCCCTAAAATACATGCCAGACAAAAAAGGATTTCCTTGGTTAACATCATAACTATGCATCCTGCAAGAATACAGAAACTAGCAAATACATAAAGGATATAGGCAGCATATTTCTTTATCTGTAAAGGTAAAATAGGGGAGCTGCGATGATTTGGAAGTGTAGGTGTGGAAAGTACTGAACCCACTTGACTTTTTGGCATAAAAGAGGCCATAGACCCTCTAAAAAAATGAAGAAACAAAGTTTCATAGTACACTAGAGTATTTTTCTTCTACCATCGAATCTTTTCTTTATTTCCATTGGACGTGCTAACCTTGCATATAAGCACTTTTATGAATAAGATAATGTGTGTAAATGCGTATAGAGTAGAGGGTTGTAATTTATGCAGGCATGGCTACAGTATTTAAAAACTCGTGGAGTTCTTGAAGATTTTTCTGCAGGGCTAGACTCATTTGAAGGGCCTTTATCTGCATATTTAGGATTTGATCCTACAGCACCGGCCTTACATATCGGTCATTGGATCGGGATTTGTTTTTTGAAAAGGCTCGCAGAACAAGGAATCACACCTATGGCTTTAGTTGGCGGGGCTACAGGTATGGTGGGGGATCCTTCAGGGAAAAGCAGCGAGCGTTCTTTACTTGAGAGACACGAGGTTTTGGATAATAGTAAAAAAATTATCCGATGTCTTGCGCATTATTTACCCGGCGTTTGCATTGTAAATAATGCGGATTGGTTTCAAGAGTTTCGCCTCATTGATTTTTTAAGGGATATAGGAAAGCATTTCCGTCTGGGACAAATGTTGGCTAAGGATACCATAAAACAGCGGGTACATGCAGATGAGGGCATGAGCTATACGGAATTTAGCTATTTACTCTTACAATCTTATGACTTTTATTATTTACGTAAGCAATACGGAATACTTTTACAATGCGGGGGTAGCGATCAATGGGGCAACATTACTTCAGGTATAGATTTTATTCGTCGTAAGGGATTAGGACATGCATACGGTTTGACTTACCCCTTACTTACAGATGCTCAGGGAAAGAAACTTGGGAAAACGGAGTCGGGGACTGTATGGCTAGACCCTCAGTTGACGTCTCCTTATGACTTATACCAGTATTTTCTTCGTTTACCTGATAGCGATATTCCTAAGATTGCTCGAACTCTGACTTTACTAAGTAACGAAGAAATTATGGAGTTAGACACGCAGTTTTATACAGATCCTATAGGGGTAAAAAAAATTGTTATTCAAAATATCCTGTATGCTATCCACGGAAACACAGGGCTTACAGAAGCTCAGTCTTTAACCCAAAGTACGCATCCTGGGAGTTTTTCCTCCTTGTCTGAGCGAGATTTTCAGCAGCTTCTAAGAAGTGGGTTAGGAATTTCTTTAAAAAAAGTCGAGGTCATAGGGAAACGGTGGATGGATCTTGTTGTTTCTGCAGGCTTATGTGGCTCTAAAGGAGAGGCCCGTAGGTTAATTGAACAAAAGGGTCTGTACGTGAATAACACTCCAGTTGAGAATGGACAAAGTGTTTGTGAAGAAGACCAGATTTGTTATAACTGCTATATACTACTCGCGTATGGTAAAAAGCGAAAGTTTGTTCTACATCTAATGGTATAGGGAGGGTAAACATTGCAAACGGATATTGGTCTTATAGGCTTAGCTGTCATGGGAAAAAACTTGGTGTTAAACATGAGAGACCATGGTTTTTCTGTTTCTGTGTATAACCGGACTCTTGAGAAAATGCGAACATTTCTTGCGGAACATTCTGAAGATAAAAAACTTTTAGGTTTTGAATCTTTGGAAACCTTTGTCCAATCGTTAAAGAGACCAAGAAAAGTCATGTTGATGATTCAAGCAGGTCATCCTATCGATGAACTTATCCAACATCTGTTACCTTTATTGGAGCCAGGTGATGTGATTATTGATGGGGGGAATAGTTATTTTAAAGACTCTGAACGTCGGTGTACAGAGCTTAAAGAAAAGGGGATTTTGTTTTTAGGGGTCGGCATTTCAGGTGGAGAGGAAGGAGCTCGTTACGGTCCAGCGATTATGCCTGGAGGAAATCCTGAGGCTTGGCCGCTGGTAGCTTCTATGTTTCAAGCGATTGCTGCACACGTTCATGGTCGTCCTTGTTGTTCTTGGATTGGCTCGGGAGGTGCAGGCCACTATGTCAAAGCTGTCCACAATGGTATAGAATATGGGGATATTCAGCTTATTTGTGAGGCTTACGGTTTGTTAAGAAATTATCTTCAGCTCCCTTTGGATATCATTTCAACTATTTTTGCAGATTGGAATAATTTAGAGTTAGAAAGCTACTTAATTCGTATTGCTGCTGAGGTATTGGCTATACGTAATGAAGATGGCGTCCCTGTTATAGATACAATTTTAGATGTAGTTAAACAAAAGGGTACAGGAAAATGGATCGCTATTGATGCATTAAATTCTGGTGTGCCCCTATCTTTAATTATTGAGGCAGTGCTAGCGCGGTTTCTTTCTGAAGAAAAGGAAGTGCGTAAACAGGCATCTCAGGATTTTTCTGGCGTCCCTTCAATTTTTGAAAAACCTCGAGATTCAACAGTGTTTATCCAAGATATCTTTCACGCTCTTTATGCTTCAAAGATCATTAGTTATGCTCAAGGATTCATACTTTTGGGGAAGGCGTCTGAAGAGTATAACTGGGGAATTAATCTTGGGGAGCTTGCTTTGCTATGGCGTGGAGGGTGTATTATCCAAAGTGCGTTTCTAGATAAGATATATCAAGGTTTTTCTCAGCATGTTGAAAACTCGTCTTTGCTTTTCCAAGAGTACTTTCGCTCTGCTTTGCGTAATGCTGAAATAGGATGGCGAAGAACCATAATTGCAGCAATTGGCGCTGGGTTCTCAGTTCCTTGCTTTGCTGCAGCACTAACATTTTATGATGGTTATCGCACAGCAAATTCTTCCATGGCCTTGGCACAGGGATTAAGGGACTATTTTGGTGCACATAGTTATGAACGTAATGATCGTCCTCGAGGAGAGTTCTACCATACAGATTGGGTTAAGACAAAAATAACAACTAGAGTAAAGTAAAAGAAAATAAGATCATCTACGATGATATCATCAAAAGGATGATGAAATTAATGAGCTAGTCGAGTTTGAGTACTTCAATAAAAGCAGTGTTTGGAATGGCAACCTTGCCGAATTCTTTCATGCGCTTTTTCCCTTTTTTCTGTTTTTCCCACAACTTGCGTTTTCTCGTAATATCACCGCCATAACATTTTGCAGTAACATTTTTAGAAAGAGCACGTATAGTTTCTCTTGCTACGATTTTCTTATTGATAGCAGCTTGAATAGGGATCTTAAATAATTGTTGGGGAATGACATTTACAAGTTTTTCACATATATTTCTCCCTCTAGATTCTGCTTTGTCTCTATGAACTAGGCAGGAGAAAGCGTCTATAGGTTCTTCATTGATTAGAACTTCAAGTTTTATAATGGCTCCCTTTCTGTAATCTCCAAGATGATAATCAAAAGAACCGTAACCTTTAGTCACAGATTTTAACTTATCGTTAAAATCTGTGACAATTTCGTTTAAAGGGAGGTCATAGGAAAGTACAAGACGGTTGTGATCAAGTGTCTCTGTTTTTATGCAAACCCCGCGCTTGTCTAAGCATAAGTTCATGATGCCGCTAAGGTATTCCTGAGGGGTAATGATGTTCACCTGAACCCAAGGTTCTTCCACATCCTCAATAATCGCGGGATCGGGATATCCTGAAGGGTTATCAATATGGAGAGTCTTACCGTTTTTGAGGATCACTTTATAAATAACGCTAGGAGCTGTAGCAATGATGTCTAAGTCAAATTCTCGGATAATTCTTTCAAAAATAATTTCGAGATGAAGAAGACCTAAAAAACCACAACGAAAACCAAACCCTAAAGAATGGCTACTTTCCTGTTCTATAGTCAGAGCAGAGTCATTCAGTTGTAGTCGAGTCAGGGCATCTTTTAAAGCATCGAAGTCAGAAGAATCTATAGGATAAATGCCAGCAAATACTACAGGATGGATCTCTTTAAATCCTTCAAGAGCAATTTTAGCCGGGTGTTTTGCAGAGGTAACAGTGTCTCCAATTTTCACTTCATGAACTTTTTTTATATTGGCAATAAAATAACCTACTTGACCTGGGCATAGAGAACCATCAATCAAAGTTGCTTTAGGGAGAAAAGCTCCTACTCCTAAGACTTCAAACGGAGTTCCCTTTGATGACATAAATACAATACGATTGCCTTTGCTCAACTCCCCACTAATAATTCGTACATAAACCATAATGCCCACATAAGGATCATAATGAGAGTCGAAGACTAAAGCTTTCAGAATTGTTTCTTGGGGGGATTGAGGCGGAGGAATGAATTTAATAATGGCGTGTAAGATATCATCAATACCTTCGCCAGTTTTGGCGGAGCAGAGAATGATTTGCGTAGTATCTAGGCCTATGTAATCTTGAATTTGTTTTGTAATCTTTACAGGATCTGCAGCAGGAAGGTCTATTTTATTTAATATAGGAATGATTTCCAAATCTCGTTCGAGTGCAAGGTATACATTGGCAAGACTTTGTGCTTGGACACCTTGAGCAGCATCAACGATTAAAAGAGCTCCTTCACAGGCAGCTAGAGATCGGGAAACTTCATAAGAGAAATCCACATGACCAGGAGTGTCAATCAGATTAAGCTCATAGGTGTCTCCCTTGTACATGTATGTCATGGTTACAGGATGTGCTTTTATAGTAATTCCACGTTCTCTCTCTAGATCCATAGAATCTAAAAGTTGCTCACGCATCTCCCTTTGCTCTATAGTGCTCGTACTTTCAAGGAGGCGATCTGCAATTGTAGATTTCCCATGATCGATATGTGCTATAATGGAAAAATTCCGGATGTTTTCTAATTTATATTCTTTCAAAATATGCTTGAGGATTCTTTGTCTTAGAATTCTTATCTTAGAGAGGCATCTCTTACTTGTCAAATTATCAAAGAATTTTTGCAAATTATTGTTTTTAAGTGATTTATAGGTCTGTTCTTTGGTCCACTTATCGTATGGGAGTAGCTCTGTGCTTTTGATGAGCGGAGAAATAGGGCGTCAGATGGTTTTGGCTTTGCTAGTTATTTATACAGTGTTCACATGTTGTATGAAACAAGTACAAGGTTTCAACCGGACATTACATTAATTATTTAGAATAAGCTTGTGGTATACTAACCACGTCTTAAACGTCCTGCGTAAAGTTTTTGTAAAACCTTCTGTGTATGTGTGTTCCAAACATTCTACTCGCTATTTTTTAATAGAGGTGGACGTCATAAAGTTAATAAGGATTTCCTAGTAATAGATAAAGTTCTTCCTGAAGATTTATTAAAATTATTTTGAATTCGAGATTTTTATTTACAGATAGCCTATAGTCTTACGGAGAAATTGCCTTAAGAGGAGTGCGTATGAGTTTATCTAATATTTCCCCGATACAAAGAAATCAGGATTCTTGTTCTTGTATGCCGTGTTCTTTAAGTGTGCAGATTGCATTTCAGATAGCGATTGTCACGATTCTCTTAATAGGAGTTGCTCTAGCTTTGATATTGCTCACTTTCCCTATTTCCTACATTGTTGGAGGGATTTTAGGAGCTCTAGCTTTGGTCGTACTTATTGTTACAGTCATGCTTATCATCGCCAAAGAAAAGAAACTCCCCCCTGTTTCTACTGTAATTCCTCAGGATTTTCTGCGTGTGATTAGGGATGTTTATTCTCATTGTATTGCTTCATTTGTAGAAGATCAAAAGCTGACTATTAGTGAATTACGTGCATTCATTGATGTTTTAAGAATGCAGGTGTCTCTTGTGGAAAAATTAGCCGCACTTCCGGAAGTTACGAGAAACAAAGTACATTCTTTTGGGCTAGAAAATCTTCAAGAAGTTTTAGAAAATTACCAATGGGCGGATTTAGAGTCTACCATACTTCAACATTGTCCTTTACATTGGCTATATAAGTTTGTGACTTTAGGAGATTTAGAGATTTGTCATCGGGAGGGGTTAACAAAAAAAGATTTTGGATATTTTTGGCTCGGGCCTTTAGGTCAGGCTTTAAAACGTGTGACCATTTTTTCTCCCGCGATTCCAGGTATACTAAAAGAACTCACATATGAGGAAAAAAAATGTTTAGAACGCCATGCGCGCACAGCAACATGGGATGATAAAAACGTGAAAACAATCATTAATCGCCTAATAGATGCATGCCAAAAACATGTATCCGAAATAGAAGAATCACAACGTGAATGTGCACACCACCCCTTCAAGCTAGAGTATACTGCAGAATTACTTCATTCAAAATTGCTACTGCTTTGCTTACATGGATATTCAACTGCACAGTACGATCTTATCCTTAATACATCGCCGCAATTTTGGCATTGGCTATGTTGTTTAGATACAAGAGATCGAAACAGAGATCAAAGCCCATCTACTTTATTCGGGATATGTGCGTTAGGAGGTCTTCTATGTGCTTTAGGTGTATTAGATGAGAGTAGTTCGAAGTACAATGTTAGTTTAGATTTAATGGTCCTGGATACTATAGAAAAAGCTTTAAAAGAACATCAGCCTACGATTTTTCCAGCACAAGGAGAAGGAGAATTACTTTTAGACTTTTGTTGCCAGTATTCTTCGGTTTTAGCACAAGCAATACAATCTGGGAAGCCCACGCAACACTTGCTAAAAGTAGAAGGAGTTTTCCCTTCTTATTCGGTCAATTTTATAACGGGGGCAAGGAGGCGACAGTCTCTCGCTAAAGCCATTCAAGAAACATAAGTAATCAGTAAGCAAAATAAAAGCAAATACGTGAATACTCGTATAACTATAAGGAGCAACTCAGTACAAAATGTGCGATGCTTAGATTATGAAAAAATTCCAAACAATACTTTTTCTTAAGTGTCCTTTTAGCCTTATTGGATGAAGTGCACACTTACACATACTATTCCTTAGAAATTAGTAAAATAAAAAACTTTTTTCTTAAAAGCAGGTATTCGAGAGATAGAGAATATATTTCTTCAATTCCGATCACCTTATTAGCTAAAGTTGCGAATTCTTTTAGTATAATTACATGGTTGAATCTGATGGGATTTTAAGATGTGATCTTTTAAAAAAGTAAGACGTCTAAATGTATCTTATATCCTTTTCCCGAATTTCTTCGTAGTTCCAGTCTCTGCTTATGGAATAACTTGATTATTTCTTAACATACTGAAATTTATGTTTTTAACAAGAGTTTTTATTAAAAATATGTTATATTTTTTTTCTAAAGTAATTTAAAGGTATCTATGAGGTCTTCACCTTTAGCACAACTAGCACAAAACACACTTTTAAACAGTCATGAAAGTAATTACTCATATGCCAGCGATTTTTCTATTAGACAAAAGGTAATTTTAGGAGTAGCGCTAGCCGTTATTTTTGCAATTATAGGGATATTGATAGGCATTTTATGCGTTGCTCCAGTTAGTTATATCCTTGGTGGTACCTTAATATGTGCATCTTTCATTGCTCTCATAAGTGCAATTATCTTGGGAGTGTGTTATTATTTAGGTAAGCCTGCTCCTCAGAAGATTCCCGATAGTTTTCTTCAGGTGTTGAAAGATGCCTACCCTTTAAGTATTTTCGAGTGTGTTATTGAGCAACATCTAGATATCGAGGAATTATCATGTTTTCTTGCCATGCGTAAACAATCAGGGGAAGAACAGAAATCAAAGTTAATTTTCTCCAAGTATGATAAAGTTTTCCTTAAAAAGTTAAATAAAAAATTAGCAGCTTTCGGTAATTCTCGTTTAGAAGGTATAGATTTCTCCCAGCTTGTTAGTGTCGAGGCTTTGCTCGATCGTCACTGTCCTTTGCATTGGCTTTTCCACTTCTCCTTGCTTGCTGAACAACCTGTTTGGAGACAAGAGCAGGTCTTTAATTACGAATTAGGTATCCATCGTTTGCTCGGGCCACTAGCTTATACTTGTAAAGGTAAGGCGAGCATATTTCAGCCTCTAACTTATTATGTTTTTCAAGAACTTACAGAATTGGAGTATCAAAAACTTTGTGATTATGCGATGAATGGAGAATGGAGTAGTGTGGAGGCAAAAGCCATTTATCATACGGTATATAGGAATCTTCAAGAAAAATGGGGGCCAATCCTTAAGCGGGAACAGAGTGTACCCGTACCCTCAGCTTTTTCTTGGACTTCTAATGGATTTATAAATTTTTTACTTCTTTTGTGTCGCCATCATGTGACTTGGGAACAAGCACAGCTTATCTCTTCCCTGAAATTCGAAGAATGGATGACGCTATGTTCTTTTGATTACAGTAAAGGGAATTGTTTTCAGATATTAAGTTTATTGGGAGTCCTAATGAAAACAAATGCTTTGGATAAAGCAACCTGTTTCTACGGTACCTATGAACCTTACATAGCAATGATGACATGGAGCGAATTCAAAACTGCGATAAATGCAAGTTTACAAGCATTTCCGCAACTACGACCTGCCCGTGCTTTAATTAAGGAGCTATCTCAATATACTACTTATTATAAGCGTCAGTTCCAACGTTGTGGAGACTCGCTAGATATAGACAAATTAAGGGTAGCAAAGTTTCAAAGATTTCCTATATATAAATTTGATCGCAAAACTGGGGAAGCAATTCTAGTTAAGGATAACAACATCTGATTAGCTGCTTCTATATTTTTGGATTCAATTGTTCCCTTTGAAGTAACTCTTATGTAGAACAGTATTTTTAATACATACATTGGGGAATGTTATTTTATAATGTAATAGGGGAGAAATGGCATCTTGATAATAATCCGATTGAACGTACATCTAAATTATGTAAAAGAAAATAAAAGTCTCTACTTACCTAAATAGGAGTAAAGACTTTTTTAGAATGCATTCAACAAACTATGAAGAAGCATTTTTGATAGTAGCATTACCCGAAGGAACAGTTTCATTCACACTAGGGGCAACTTCTTGTTCTTCTCTGAGAGCAGATTGAGCTAAGAAAAGTTTGTTCAATTTTGTTGCTGCAACTAACCAAATAGCAATAATGAAGAAGAGGATAATGGCTAAATGAGGTGTCATTGCACCAATGCTACCGCAAATTACCAAGAGTCCTTGCTGAATTAATGCTCCTCCAGATTTACCAAAACGAGCAGCAACAACATCAATAGCAGCTTTCCCTTTAACTTTTTGTTCTTGGTCTAGGGGAATATAGGCCATTTCCTTAGTTGCATCAAAAAGAGCATATTTTGTTGATTTTGATAGAATATTTTGAATGGCACCTACAATCACAGCTAACATTAATGGGGTGGTACCAAACATCGCTATGAGCCCAGAAGCATGTTCTCTAAAAATAACGAGGGAAAAGAAGACAACACCTGTAAGGAACACCATAATAGGAGTAACCAAAGCTCCTGTTAACCAGCCAAATCTGCGAATGACATTACCACCAACAAATAACATTACAGTGACTGAAACTACTCCTGTCCAAAAAGAGAAATTCCCCATGAATTCGCTATAATCATTCATATTCGGATATTGAAGCTTAAGTTGACTTTTCCAGGTCACTTCAATGAGGTTAATACAAATTCCATAGGAGATAACTAGAAGAGCAAGCAGAAGCATGTAAGGAGATCTTACAAGATAAGCAAAGCTTTCTTTCATGTTCATTTTGGGTTTGGTAGATTTGGCTTCTTTTTTCGTTTCTGTAGAATTAGAGAATCGTGGATCTGTTAAAACGTGTTTGTTTGTCCACCAATAGCTAAGCATGATAACAAAACTAGAAACTATGACCATAGACATCAAAAGGTATAGAGAGAAACCCCAAGGATCAATTCCTTCTGAAATAGAAGCACGAAGTCTAGAAGCCCAAATAATTGCACGTCCTGATGCTAAGAGAGCTACATTTGCACCAATTCCAAAAAGAGCATAGAAACGTTTTGCTTCGTTAATTTTAGTAATTTCATTAGCGAATCCCCAAAACATTAGAGATAACATTACGCTTCCCCAGAGTTCAGCTAATACGTAAAATGCTGCAAACGTCCAGTTTCTAAATATAGCGATGAGCCCTAAAAATCCCGTAGGAAGGATAGATTGTAAGTGATCTGCTAAGGCTGTAGGGTGTAAAGTGTCACGTAATGGATAAATTAACGTTGGGAAAAGAGCAAAGAAAAGTAAAAATGGCGTAATTACCATATAAAATAACGCTTGCTTACTAAGAATATTACTTAGCTTTGCATAAATGAGCATAAAAATGACAGCACAGGGAACAACAAGCCAAAATTTAATAAAAGGAATAGCTTCTGCCCCTGAACCAGGAGCTCCTACAATAAGAGTATCTTTAGTATCCCGTAATATCGTATAATTAAACGTAATACAAAAGAACATTAGGAACATTGGCAAAACTTTCTTTAACTCGTGCGTATGTATTGGCCACAGGAAAGAGCGCAATTTTCCAAAAGGTTTTTCCACAGTTTTTGTCATATTTTACCCTCTGAAATAATTTATTTTATGTATTGATTTGTGTAACTTTTAATTAATTTTGTTTAAAATTAGCATGGCTTTATTTTCTTTCGAAGGCTTTTCAGTATATCACCTTTTCTCTCTATTGACAAGGGGAAAGGAGAACTCTACTTTAAAGCAAATTTTTCACAAACAACTTAAACAATAAGTTGTTTGTGAATTTTTTTAATTTAAATAAAGGATGGAGAAGTTTCGATGCCAGGAAAATTGATAGTTTTTACAGCTTCAACGTAGGCATTCCAGAGTTCTACATTGATTAAACCATTTCGAATAGAACGAATTAATTCTCTTTTTAGAGAAGTTAGTGGTTTTTTAGGACTAAAACGAGCAAGTAAATCTTTATCTCCCACTTGTCGAGCTAATTCTAGAACACGTTCGATGTCAGTTTTTGTAAAATTAATGAAATCTCGGCGTTTTTTAGATCCTCTAGGAGCTCGAGGCTTAGGATTGATTGTACGTGGAGTATCAGATTCTAAAATAAAAGTTTTCAACATTTTTAGGAGCTGTTCAGGAGCAACGCTTTTCATCTTTTTCAAAGTGAAATGATGCATATAACCGCCACTAGGGCCAGGAAGATAGCGACACAGATCGTTTTCTTTGTTTCCGCAGACTTTTTTAATAGCTTTCCCGATTAACTTTTCTATGTCTTCTTTTATGTTCGATTGTTCTACGGCCATGAAACCCACCTTTATAATTGACGCTTACGTATTTTTATAAGAAAGAATGTGGCATACTTTCAATTTAATGTTTAGAAAAATAAAATTAAAGTGTTGTTTTAATGAGCAAGCATAAATTATGTTAAACATTCCTTTTTTCGCAAATGTTACTTTCCTCTGAACACCGTTTTGTTACTTAAATAACTCCGAAGAACAACAATCGTAAGAAAGATCGATTTTTTTTTCTATAGCATTTTGTTTTTTATAAATAAATAAGCTTACATATATTATTTAATTAGTCTCAACAATGCTTTTAATTGCGTTTCGTACTTCATAAAATATATTTTGATGGCAATTTATTTTTTTTGCTATTTTCTTACACTTTATTAGTTGCAGCTAAGGAAATAACGGGATTTTTTTGTGGTATTTTTATAACCTTAACTATTTCTCTCTAAGGGGTAGTTAGTTTGTAATAAAGCTTAAAAGAAATGGCTTTGGAGGTGCTAATGCACATATGTGGTATAGTGAAAATGATTCGTTGGATTTGTTGTTTAGGAGCGTGTTGTATGATGTTCGGTTGTATAAGCTCTCCACGTCTAGAATCAAATTCTCGGCCTTGCGTGTTATCTATGAATCGCATGATTCATGATTGTGTTCAAAGAATTGTAGGAGATAAGTTTGGTACTCTTGTTTTGATTGAAGGTGCTTTAGATCCGCATGCCTATGAAATGGTCAAAGGAGACGAAGATAAGATCATGTCGAGCTCATTGATTTTTTGCAATGGCTTGGGGCTTGAGCATACGTTAAGTTTGCGTAAGCATTTGGATGGGAATCCCAAGGCTATAGATTTAGGAGGACGTTTAGTTCAACGAAATGTTTTTGCTCCTCTACAAGAAGATGGAATCCATGACCCACATATTTGGCTGGACCTTAGCATTTGGATAGAAGTAGTAGCAGAGATTTGTCAGGTTTTAATTTCATATTTTCCTGAGTGGCAAAATGAATTTCAAGAAAACACGAATCAATTGATTAAAGAAATGCAGGGATTGGATCTCTGGGCAGAAAAGTGTCTGCATACGATTCCTAGTGAGCATCGGTATCTTGTTTCAGGCCATAATGCATTCAGTTATTTTACACGTCGTTATCTTGCTTCTCCTGAAGAAATCGTAACAGGGGAATGGAAATCGCGTTGTATTTCTCCTGAGGGATTATCTCCAGAAGCTCAGATCAGCATTCGTGACATTATGGTTGTTGTTGATTATATTCGTAGCCATGAGGTTCATGTTGTTTTCCCTGAAGATACATTGAACCAAGATGCACTAAAAAAAATCGTTTCTTGCTTGCAAAAAGACTATACTCTGCATTTAGCTAAACAACCTTTGTATAGTGATAATGTGGAAGAAAATTATTTTCATACCTTTAAGCACAATGTACGTGTCATTACTGAAGAATTAGGAGGAACAGTCATTGAAACAGAATGAAGTCTCTTGGTCTGTCCATGATCTATGTGTAAACTATGATCGTATTGACGTTCTTTGTCATGTATCGTTTTCTTTAGGCAAGGGGACTTTGACTGCGGTTTTAGGTCCCAATGGAGCTGGGAAAAGTACTCTTTTAAAAGCTTCTTTAGGACTGATTCGATCTGCCTCAGGTCGTGTATATTTTTTTGAGAAACAGTTTAAGAAGGTACGGCAGCGAATTGCCTATATGCCTCAACGGGCTAGTGTTGATTGGGATTTTCCTATGACAGTATTGAATTTAGTTCTTATGGGGTGTTATAGCTATAAAGGTATGTGGAGTAGAATTTCTTCAGACGATCGAAACGAAGCTTTACATATTTTAGATAGAGTAGGTTTAGCTTGTTTAGCCAATAGGCAGATAAGTCAGCTTTCAGGGGGGCAACAACAGAGGGCATTTTTAGCGCGAGCTCTAATGCAAAAGGCGGATTTATATCTGATGGACGAACTTTTTTCTGCAATTGATATGGCTTCGTTTAAAACTGCTGTTAAGATTTTACAAGAGCTTCGAGACGAAGGAAAAACGATTGTTGTTGTGCATCATGACCTAAGTCATGTACGAGAGTTGTTTGACCATGTTATTTTATTGAATAAGCGTTTAATTTGTTGTGGACCTACAGAGAAGTGTTTAAATAGTGATACGATTTTTCAGACGTATGGCTGTGAACTTGAGCTTTTAGATCGTACCTTGAAATTATCTCGGGAAAAACAGCTTGGAACCTATTGAGCATGATGCAATGTATTTTTTCTGATTCTATTTTTTTATCTAGTTTTTTTGCTGTCACATGTATTTGTATGACAACAGCTTTATGGGGAACTCTTTTGCTTGTTGGTAGGCAGCCTCTTTTGAGTGAAAGTCTATCCCATGCTTCTTATCCAGGGTTGCTTTTAGGTGCGTTACTTACTCAGCAATTTTTCCCAAATCAAAGCTCTATTTTTTTGATCGTTTTTTTTGGATGCATAGCATCTATTCTTGGCTACGGAACCATTGTCTTTTTAGAAAGAACTTTGCGGTTGCATAAGGATGCAGCACTTTGTTTTGTTCTTGTAGTTTTTTTTGCTATCGGGGTGATTTTAGCGAGTTATGTAAAGAATAGTAGTCCTTTGTTATATAACCGCATTAATGCATATCTGTATGGTCAGGCAGCAACTTTAAGATTTACTGAAGGTATATTAGCTGCGGGTGTTTTTGTACTTTCATTAATGACTCTATGGTGGTGGTATCGTCAAATTGTCGTCACCATCTTTGATAAAGATTTTGCAATAACTTGTGGGTTAAAGACACTTGCTGCTGAGATTACGATTTTAATTTTCACTTCTTTAGTCATTGTTAGTGGTGTTAGAAGTGTAGGGATTGTCTTAATTTCTGCCATGTTTGTGGCACCTTCTTTAGCGGCGTGTCAGCTTTCCAATCGCTTAAGTACAATTTTGGTGATCGCAGTGTGTTTTGGAGGGCTGGCTGGCGCCTTAGGGAGCTATATATCTGTAGCTCTTACTTGCCAAGCTATGATAGGGAAACAAATATTTATGGTTACTCTCCCTACTGGTCCTGTCATTGTAATTTGTGCTGGTATTCTAACATGTTTCTGCCTGCTCTTTTCTCCAAAATCCGGCCTAGTGGTTCGTTGTTTTCGAAAACAGCGCTTTGCTTTTGTTAAGAATCAAGAGCATCTTCTCAAAGTATTTTGGTATTTATTTGATCAAGGTTTAAGCGATATTGGGGAAAGAGACTTTGTTTGTTGTAATAAATATCAAGAATATTTTGGTCCAAAATCTTTTCCAAGATGGCGAGTGAAACTATTACAATGGGAGGGGTTTGTAACGAAAAAAAACGATCGTTATCAGCTTACAGAGAAAGGTCAAAACGAAGTGATAAGATTAATTCGAGCTCACAGATTGTGGGAATCCTATCTTGTACAATCTCTAGATTTTAAAGAAGAGAACGTGCATGGTTTTGCTGAGGAAATGGAGCATGTTTTGACTGAAGAGATCGATTATGCAATCACAGAAATACTCAAAGATCCTTATTATGATCCTCATGATCAGGTGATCCCAGAGAAAAAGAAGGAGGAATAATGTTGCTCATACTTTCTCCGTATCACGGAGTCTCTTTTCTTCAGTTTTTCTTTGTTTTTTTTTCACGCTTGTTTTCTAATAAGTTCTTTTCTCATTTATATATTGATGATGTGCAAGTCATCATTTTTCTTGCCATTGCTTGTTCTGGAGCTTTTGGAGGTGCTTTTTTAGTCTTAAGAAAGATGGCGATGTATGCGAATGCAGTTTCTCACACAGTTCTTTTTGGTTTAGTTTGTGTTTGCTTGTTTACCCATCAACTTACCACCTTATCCTTAGGAATGCTGACTCTTGCTGCTATGGTTACAGCCTTACTTACAGGATTTTTAATCTATTTTATTCGGAATACGTTTAGAATTTCTGAAGGAAATAGCATTGCTTTAGTTTTCTCTCTATTATTTTCTTTAAGCTTAATTTTGCTTGTTTTCATTACTAGAAATGCCCATATAGGAACTGACTTGGTTTTGGGAAATGCTGACGCTTTGACGAAAGAAGATATCTTTCCCGTTTGCACTATTGTGGTAGCTAATAGCTTAATTACTGTCTTTGCTTTCCGTAGTTTGGTATGTGCCTCTTTTGATCCAATATTTTCTTGTTCTTTAGGAATTCCTGTAAAATTTATAGACTATCTGATCATTTTGCAACTTTCTACGTGTCTTGTAGGGGCTTTTAAGGCTGTGGGTGTCCTTATGGCGCTTTCTTTCTTGTTAATTCCGGCATTGATTGCTAAAATTATTGCAAGATCTATGATTGGCGTGATGTTGTGGTCTTTGGTTTTTGGCAGTGCAACGGCATTTTTAGCTCCTGCATGTTCAAGAGCTATTCTTAGTGCTTATGGTGTTGGACTGTCCACTTCAGGTTTATCTGTAGTGCTTCTCACAACCATGTATGCAATTGTGCAACTTTTACAGTACACTAGAAGAATCATTATTAAAAATTTTACTGCAGAAATAGTGTGAATAGAGAATTGACAAGTCTCTAACTGCCGGAGTATGATCTTTTGATTATGTGTAGTTCAGGCTAGTTTAGTTGAAATATTTATCCGTTTTAGGGTCGACAGGAAGTATCGGCCAACAAACATTAGAAGTTGTTAGGCGTTACCCTTCTTGGTTTAAAATTATTGCTTTAGCTGCGTATGGTAATAACCAAGAAGTGTTTTTTCAGCAAGTAGAAGAGTTTTCTCCTGAAGTTGCTGTTGTGTATCGTGAAGATGTTTATTCTGAGGGATGTAAAAGATTCCCTAAGATTCAATTTTTTCTAGGGGACGAGGGACTGCTGGTAGCTACAACAATAGAGAGTGTAGACACTGTGGTTGCCGCTTCTTTAGGGATAAAAGCGTTACCCGCTATTATAGAAGCTATTAAAAAAAAGAAAATTATTGCTTTAGCAAATAAAGAGATTCTTGTTTGTGCTGGAGAAATTGTTGCTCGCTATGTAAAAGAATATAATGGAAAAATCCTTCCTATAGATAGTGAGCACAATGCTTTGTATCAATGTTTGGAAGGGCGTGATTTAAAAACCATAAAAAGACTTATTCTTACGGCTTCTGGAGGACCCTTTCTCTACAAGTCCTCAACAGAACTTGCATATGTGACAATACAGGATGTTTTGAAGCACCCTACCTGGCGTATGGGGCCAAAGATTACTGTGGATTGTTCAACATTAGTGAATAAGGGTTTTGAGATTATTGAAGCTCATTGGTTATTTGGTCTCCAAGATGTAAAAATTGATGCTGTGATACACCCTCAAAGTTTAATCCATGGGTTAGTAGAATTTTTGGATGGCAATGTAATTTCTATTATGTATCCTCCTAAAATGCTTTTCCCTATACAATATGCTTTAACAATGCCTGAGCGCTTACCCGCTCCTCAAGAAGGTATAGACTTTTCTATTAACCAAACATTAGAATTTTTCCCTATAGATGAGCAACGCTTCCCTGGTGTTTGCTTGGCACATCAAGTATTGCGAGATGGAGGATCTTCAGGGAGTTTTTTTAATGCTGCAAATGAAGTTTTAGTAGAAAGATTTTTAAAGGGTGCAATTTCTTGGTGCGAAATTTTGCAAAAATTAACAACTCTTATGGAAGGTCATAAAGTTTATGCCTCTTCTTCAATAGAGGATGTTTTGGCAGTAGATGATGAAGCTCGAGCTCTTGCTCAAGAAATATAAGCTGGTGGTTTATGACGATAATCTATTTTATTCTGGCAACCTTGGCGTTAGGGGTTCTAGTATTGATTCATGAATTAGGTCATTTGCTTGCGGCAAAAGCTGTAGGTATGGCTGTCGAAAGTTTTAGCATAGGCTTCGGATCAGCTTTATTTAAAAAACGTATTCGCAATGTGGAGTATCGTATTGGTTGTATTCCTTTTGGTGGGTACGTTCGTATTCGAGGAATGGAGTGTGCTAGAGAAAAAAAGAAAAATCCGGATTCTGAGGTCTCTGTTTATGATGTACCCAAAGGTTTTTTCAGTAAGGCTCCTTGGAAGAGAATGATCGTATTATTCGCTGGGCCTCTAGCCAATGTTTTATTGGCATTGCTTGCTTTTGGTGCGTTGTATCTTTTTGGGGGTAGGAATAAAAATTATGGAGAGTGTTCACGTATTGTGGGCTGGGTACACCCTATTTTGCAGTCTAAGGGGTTGCAAATAGGTGATCAGATTCGTTTTTGCAATGGTAAACCTTATGAAGGAGATAAAGATGTCCTGACTGCAGCTTTATTAGAAGGACAACTTACTTTGGATGTTGTCCGCCCGAGTTATTTGCATACACCTGTTCAGCATTTTTCTATTCAAACAGAGTTTGATCCTATTAAAGAAGGAGTTCCTTGTTCAGGGGCGAGTTATCTTGTCTATCGTAATCATATGCCTATGTCTGAGAGATCTCCTATGCTTACTGCAGGTTTACAGGTTGGTGATCGTTTAGTGTGGATGGATGGAATGCTTCTTTTTTCTCCCACTCAGGTTTCTCAGATTCTTAATGAGTCTTATGCTTTTGTTAAACTATCTCGTGAGGGGAAGGTCTTTTTTTCCCGTCAACCTAGGGTACGTGCAGGAGTCTTACACTTTACTCCCTATGTCCGTAATGAGCTTATAGATACCCAATATGAAGCAGGCCTTAAAGGGAGATGGTCTTCTTTGTATACCCTTCCTTATATCATTAATAGTTATGGGTATATTGAAGGAGAACTGCATCCTATTGATCCAGCATCTCCATTGCCTCAACCTCAAGAACGGTTGCAATTGGGGGATCGCATTCTTGCCATTGATGGGACTCCTGTTTCTAGTAGTGTGGATATTTTACGTTTAGTTCAAGATCATAAAGTTTCTATTATAGTACAGAAAATGAGCAATCTAGAACTAGAAGAGGTAGCCTCTTCTCATGCTGATGAGCATTTTATTGCTTCGTATCATCCCGAAGATCTACAAAAAATATTAAATACTTTGGGAGAAATGCAACCGCTACGTGTTTCTGGAGAATATTCTCTTCTTGACCCTATACAACCTCATCCGTGGGTGCATATTTATTCTGAAGAGTACTTGGATAAGCAACGCAAGATGGCTAGGAAGATAAAAAATAAGGATAAACGAAGGCACTATTTAGATCGATTGGATATTGAAAAGCAAAAATTATCGCTAGGAATCCCTTTAAAAGATCTAGCAGTGAAATATAATCCTACTCCTGGCCTTTTAATCGTTAATATAACTAAAGATAGTTATGCGACTATTCAGGCTTTGGTAACAGGGCGTTTAAGTCTTCAATGGTTATCTGGACCTGTGGGTATTGTTCAAATTCTACATACAGGTTGGTCTTTGGGATTTTCTGAAGCTCTTTTTTGGATTGGTTTGATCAGTATGAACTTGGCTGTTTTGAATTTGCTTCCTATTCCTGCTTTAGACGGTGGTTATATTCTCTTATGTTTATGGGAGATGATGACCAGAAAACGGTTGAATATGAAGATAGTAGAGAAGATTCTTATACCCTTTACTTTTTTGCTCATCCTCTTTTTCATTTTTCTTACTTTTCAAGATGTATTTCGTTTTTTGAGGTAGAGTTCCATTTCTTGGGAAACCCTGAAAGATTATAAGGTCTTGAACCAAAGCAATGGATAACATAAATATCTTGGTTTTGGTATGGGTTTAATCTGGAGTTTTTTTGTTTATTTTCCATGACTGTTTGTTCTAAAGCTTTTGGAACTTGTTTAATTGCTGAGGTTTTACTGCCATCTTTTAAGAATGTTTGCATTAAGTAAAGGGCTTTTCTGTCTGTGATGATATAGGTATGGTTGGTGTGAAGAACGTAGGCTGTGTGTGGTGTATCTAAGTAAGTTTCTATAGTACAAACTTTACCGTCATTTTCATATTCTAAACGGAAAGGAATAAAGCGACTTCCTTTATTACCGCTAAGAATGAGCACATCAACAGCAGAGGGGAATTTTCCAGCGTTGAGCATTTTTTGTGGGCAATAGGTAAGTAGTTGTCTTCCTAATTTTCCTCCGAAGATAATTTGTACAATACCTAGGCGACGGTAACGTCTTGCTAACGTAGATCCTGCATTTGGAGGGGCCATAAGGATAGCTTTACCTTTTCTGGCTTCTTCTGGGCAGTCGGGACGTGTGAGCGCGGCACGGACAATGATGCCCCCAATAGAGTGAGTAACAAAGTTTATGGGAACACCGGGTTTGAGTTCGGCAATCTTTCTTAATAAACGGTTTAGGTGTTGGGCGTGTCTTTCTAGAGTAAATTTACGTGTTTCATAGTTCCAAATAAAAACATCGTAGTTTTCTTTTTCTAATACGTGAGCGATAGGTTTTAAAGATCTGTAAGAGCGTAAAAATGCGTGTAAACAAACTACGGATTCTTTTTGCTGAGAAGTTTCTTTAATTCCTCCAATTCCTAATGGAAGTGTTTGGATTACAGAAGTATTAGCAAAAAGTGGATTGCCTATAGCTAAAAATAGGAAAGTTAATAAAAGTTTCTTCATGTATCACCGATATAACTATTTTAAATAAGTTTTTCATTAAAAAAGAACAGATTTGTATTAACTTATTAATAAATAATTAATATTTAATTTTTAACTGGAATAAAGAATAATGATTTTTAATTAAATTTAGATACAAGTGTGCGGAGTAACTTGCCCATTTTCAATCCGCAAAACATGGTTGTTTTGCAAGAGTTGTTGATCTATATAGGTAGAAGAAATGAAGGTTTGCCCAAGAGTGGGAGCTAGGTCTAAGAGCTGAGAAGCTCGTACATTATCCAAGCCTGCATGAATATCATCCATACAGATTAAGGGATATACGTCGTGAGCTTGTTGTAAGTATCTGCATTCAGCAAGTCGCAAAATGGCAAGGTGACTATGTTTTTGTCCTTCACTAGAGAATAGAGATGCTGGTAGTTGGTTGATTGTTAAGTGGAAGTCCTCGCGGTGAGGACCTATAGATGTGTTCCCTAATTCTAAATCTCGAGATATAGAAGAGGCAAGTTGCTTACGAAACTCTTCAGCAATAGTAGCTTCGGTTGGACAAGAACTTTTAACCAAAGAGCTTTTGAATTTTAGTTCTAACTGTTCATTCAGGGAGTTTTTCCATAACTCTTGTGTTAGGTTATTTAACTGTTCACAGCAAGAGAAACGCTGAAGACTTAAATAAGCACCAAACTTGACTAACTGTTCCTCCCAGATGGTAAGTGTAGCCGTCTGCTTGTTTTTCAAAAGGGTATTTCTTTGTAAGAGAGCTCGGTGATAAGAGGCTAGCTTGTAGATATACTGACTATCACATTGAGATAAAAGAACATTTAAGAAAAGCCGTCGATTTGCGGGAGCTCCTGAGATAAGAGAGCAGTCTCTGGAAGAAAAGAATACTATAGGGATTATACCGATGAGTTCGGAAAGAGTCTTTATAGGAGTTTGATTATAAAGGATTTTCTTACCATGTTTGTCTGCATAGATTGATAGAATTTGAGGGAGGTGAGCTTTTTCAAAAGTGATTTTCAAGAAAAAATAAGGAGCACCAAAAGTTATCGCGTCGGTTATGTGTAAGGTACGAAAAGATCTCCCTAAGGATAAAACATATAAAGCTTCCAAAAGATTGGTTTTTCCTTGAGCATTTTCTCCAAGAATATAATTGGAGTTAGGAGAGAATGAAACTTCTGTATCTTTATAGTTACGAAAATTTTTAAGCGTAAGAGAAAGGATTTTCATTAATCATCGTGCAATCTCATCGGCATGATTACAAAGAGACTGCAAGTAGAATCTGTGATGATTCCTGGATTATAAGAATCCGAAACCCCCAAATGAACAAGTTCATCTTTACTATGTTTAAGAATATCTAAGAAGAAGAAGGGATTGAAGGCAATTTCTAATGGCTCTCCAGAGTAATTCACTGTCATGCTTACCTTGCCCTCACCTACTTTTGTGCAGTTTGCTGTAAGAGTGAGTTCTCCAGGCAGGAAGGTAAATTTTACAGAATGCGAAGATTCATTAGTAAATAAGGCAACTTGTTTGAGCAGTGTGATGAGTTCTTCGCGATGTAAGTCAAGTTGTATGGTGCTTTGCGTGGAGATTACTGGTGAGAAATCTGGAAATTCCCCTGCAAGGAGTTTTGTAATAAGAAGCGTATTATCACATTCTACGGCAATTTTATCTTTGTCTAAAAATATTGTAGCTTCAGCATCTTCAACGCACATTTTGATGATTTCTTCCACAGCTTTAATAGGGATAATGTAATCACCAGAGAAACTTTTGTGGAGAGAAATTTCTGTATCTATTTTTGCAAGACGCTTGCCATCAGTGCCTACAATTGTCGCTGTTCCTTGGGTAATAGAAAGTAACACTCCGGTGAGGACGTAACGGCTTTCTTCTCGTGAAACAGCAAAAGAGGTGCGCTGTAACATATTTTTTAATTCTTCGGCAGATATGGTGAAGCGCGTAGCGTTTTGCATATCGGGAAGCATGGGAAAATCTTCTTTTTCCATACTGAGAAGACGAAAACAGGAAGATCCTGAGGTAATTTGCGCCATTTCTCCTCGAGATGCAGAAATTTCTAGATTAGCTTCGGTAAGCTCTTTCACTAATTGGAAAAATCTTTTTGAAGAAATAGAAATAGCACCTTTTTCATAAACTTTAGCTTTAGCAACACAGCGTGTGCTTACTGTTAGATCTGTAGCTGTAAAGACAAGCTCATCATTGTAAGTTTCAATGAGTACGTGGGTAAGTATTGGAATGGGAGCATTTTGAGGAACTACACTCTGAATCTTTTTGATAAGGTTTCCTAGCTCATTTCGGGATACAACAAATTTCATATTTCCTTATAACCTAAGAATCCTCACATTATGAATAGAACCTCTTTTTCACGTTACCAGAGGCACGAATGGGATGTTACTATAAAAGGATTTTCTGGTCTTCTATATTTTGGTAAGGATAGGAAAGGATAGGGTGAAGGTTGGGGAAGAAAAAGGCTTTTTGCTATACTTTAATTAGAACTTAAGTTGTAGGGAAGGAAAGGTACAGTGCAAAAGGAGATTGTTTCTAATCGCAAGGCCCTACATCATTATGAAGTCTTAGAAACTATAGAAGCAGGGATTATTTTAACAGGAACTGAGATTAAATCGTTGCGTAATCACGGGGGAAACCTTGGTGACGCCTATGTCATTATTTCTAAAGGAGAAGCTTGGTTATTAAATGCGAGTATAGCACTCTACTCTTTTGGTAGTATTTACAATCATGAAGAACGGCGCAAGCGCAAGATGCTCCTCCATAAATATGAGATTCGTAAATTAGAAAGCAAGGTGTCGCAGAAGGGAATTGCTTTAATTCCTCTGGGAATGTTTTTACGTCATGGCTATGTAAAAGTTCGTTTAGGTTGTTGCCGGGGAAAGAAAACACACGATAAGCGTCAGGCAATTATAGAAAGAGAGAAAAAAAGGGAAGTCGCTGCAGTTATGAAGCATCGGTATCGTTAATGTAAACGTGAAGATTATTTTTTTCTGCCCAAGCTTGAGCTTCACTTTTGGAAGTAAACGTCATGAGTGTTGTTGCCATGGCATCGGCATAAGCACAGCTAGGGTGAATTACGGAGACAGCATGGATAGGGTAAGTTGAAAGATCTAGGGGCTTCCCTGTACGAGGGTCTAAGATGTGGGTGTAGGTTTCTCCATGAACATGCCATGTTTGGATATAGTTTCCGCTGGTGGCAATAGCGTTGTCTTGGAGTTCTATGATTTTTGTAGTTGCTGCGGAAGCTATGCACCAAGGTCTGCCTTGGGGGTGGCAGCCTGAAGTTTTAATTTCACCTCCCCATTCTACATAGGCATTTGGACTGAAGCGTTGACACACTTCAAGTAAAAGATCTACAGTGTGACCTTTGATTGCTCCGCAGAGGTCTAATTGTACTTCAGAATGAAGTTTAGTTAATGTTTTTTCCTTAAAATCGATTAAGATACGTTGCCATCCTACTTTCTCATATTGTTTTTCCCAGGTTTCCTGTGGAGGAAGAGTCTGTCGTTTTAGATGGAAGAGCCATAGGGTTTTTAGGGGACCTAGGGTGGGATCAAAACGCCCTTCTGATAGCCTATAGAATTCATCAATTTTTTTGAGAAATTCCATAAGTTCTAATGAGATGGGAAGTGCAATATCTGCAGGCGCTCGATTTATTTTTGATAGTTCTGATTCAGGATTCCAATTGTTGTAAATGGAGTCTATAAGATGAAAACTTGCTTGGATTTCTTTTTCGCATCGTTGTTTTTCTTCCAAAGAAAGAGAACGACCCAGAACAATGCGATATGTCATTGTCATTTGTTCTCCTTTGAGTGTTGTAGATTGACGCGAACAACATGAAGAGAATATTGCCCCCGAGATAAAGAGTGCTAAGAGACTAATTTTCGATAACTTTCCCATGTATTTCTCATAAGCATGGCAATAGTCATGGGTCCTACCCCTCCAGGAACAGGAGAAATTGCAGCACATTTGGTGACTACGTTATTAAAGTCTACGTCGCCGAGGAGTGTATAACCACAAGGATTATTTGCAGAGACTCGTGTTGTCCCTACGTCGATAATGACAGCCTGGGGTGCTACCATAGTTTCCTTGATAAAGAGTGGCACTCCTACTGCAGCAACAATAATATTTGCGGTTTTTAAAATTTCAGTAAGATTTTGAGATTGGCTATGGAGTAGGGTTATCGTAGCATTTGTAGAGGGATGTTTTTGCATCATAAGAGCTGCAAGAGGCTTGCCTACAATATTACTTCTTCCCACAATAGCGACGTGCCGTCCAGTAAGAGGTATTTCATAGTGATTTAGCAGCTCGATGATGCCTACGGGTGTACAGGGGGCAATTCTTTCGGAAGACCCAAGGAGAAGTTTTCCCATGTTCAGAGGATGAAGACCGTCAACATCTTTATTTGGGTCAATCGTTTCAGTAATTTTCTCGTTATTGAGATGTTTAGGAAGGGGTAACTGGACTAAGATACCGTGGATAGAAGGATCTTCATTTAGTCGAGTGATTAATTTTAAAATTGAGGAGAGTGGTGAATCAGAAGGCAGTTTATGTACTTTCGAAACCATACCGATTTCAGTAGCTTTTTTGATTTTCATATTCACGTAAACTTCAGAAGCAGAGTCATTTCCTATAAGAATGACGGCTAACCCTGGAGGAGTAGAAACTTCCGCAATTTCTTCTTTGAGTTTCAAAAGTATTTTTTCAGCTAAGCGTAGGCCTTTTAATAACATATAAGAATCCTTAAGAAAGCAATGAGTTTACTCATTCCGCGAGTTATTATACAAGGTAACAGATAAATTGCAGTGCTATAAGCCAAAGTGCTTATTGTGATATATTTAACATTGAGAGCAAATAAAGAGAGGCTCCATTGTAGTTGGGGATTGAAAAAGGTCAGCACGGGGTAAGAAAGGAGTACAAAGAGTAAAGAGAAGATCACATTGATAATAGGGAGAGAAAAGATGTTGTCTTTTAGGAGAATGCGTTGTGTCCTGTAGGTCAGTGCTGAAGTTGTGACATAGAGTGTAGTATGAATGCCAAACAAATATGAAGAACTTAGATCACAAAAAAATCCAATAAGAAGAGCATGTGTTAGTACACGTTGTTTAGGCAATTGATAGAAGGCTAGTCCTAGGTAGGGGGCAAAGTATAAAGGATGGAAATTTGGAAAGTATTGAGGAAGTAAGAGATAACTAAAAAAACACAGGAAAAAAATAAAACAAATTATTGAGCGAAACATGCATCTACAAAAAAAATCATGTAGCTTAAGTGTATAGCAAGATTGATTTTTTTTATTTTGGTCTTTGTTGTAAGCAAATATTGTTCCATATTTCCTGATAAAATAAGTATCCTTAATACAACTTCTTAGTTAAGGAGATAGGAACATCTAGCATTCATAAAAACAGTTTGTATCTTTATGGGTTATTGTAGAGCATGATTATTTTTTTAGGCTTCTCGTAATAGGAATAAAGAATTCAATTTGGAGCAACATTTGTTTAGTTGTTGTGGTAGCTTGATCATCAACAATTCATAAAGTTTAGAAGAATTATAATTTTGATACTTCTTTCGAAGATAAGGAGAGACTTGCATGCAGCGTTGCATTATTGTAGGTAGTTCAATTAGAGATGGGTGCGCACCTTCTTCTTTTGAGGGTATATCTTCAAAAAACTTTTTCAATCCTGCTTCATCCATAAAAAGAAGTTCGAATGAGCAATTTCTATTTTCTGTATAGAAACAATCTTCTAGCCAAAGAAAACTGAAGAACGTTTCGAATGCTTTTCCAGCACGTCCTCCGTGGTTGATGTCACACATTTTATCCCAGGCTTCCCAATGACGCATGCCAGCAAGGAGAGAGAGTTGTTCGTCTGAGGTTCCAAATATGCATAAAGCCAATGCCAAATCTTTCACTTTGAATTTATCAAGAACAATTCCTAGTTTTACATTAGGGTCTTGTGATAGTGAAGGCCCTGCCCTTTCATATTGTTTACAAAGAATTTCTAGTTCCTCAAGCAATTGTTGGACTTGAGGAGTATCCCAAGCATTATTTTGAGCCGCGTCACGTAAGAATTGGCGTTTTTTAGGAGAAAGCTCTAACAATCCTTGGCAAATGCACGGAGTTGCTAAGTTGATTACTGCACCCTTGTAGAAAAGTGGAGCAGTTTTTGAGGCAAGGAGCGTCATGCCTAGTAGCCAGAAGAAGCCATGGTAAGCTATTGGGACATTGTATTGCATAAGTAGAGGATTAGAAGACCCAGAGGAAACGAATTCTTTTAAGCGATATAAAGGATAGGTGTCACGTAATAGGTGCCTTAGAGAACAAAGGCTTATACCCGCGACTCCCTCGATTAAGTGTTTATAGCCAAAGGCATTAATTTTCGATTGGATGCTTTCAGAAAGTTCTTCCCAAGGTGATTTTGTCTCTAAAAAGGACAAGATGGAAAATAGCTCTCCTAAGGTAGGCGATTGTTCTTCAACGAATTTGCAGATGACGGGAGGAAAATTATCTCGAAGAAGGGTCATAAAATGGTCAGGGAATTTCCGAGGAGCTAAACTAATGATATTGTTAATGAGTAGAGTTAGAGTTCCCATAAACAAGACTAAAGCTACGCTTCCAACAATGTAAGCTATAGGAGCAGCGAGGCAGACAAAAGCAAGTATGGCTCCAATTGCTAAGAGTACTGCAAGGGCCACAAAAAGGATTGTTCGTACTTTGGGAGAAGAGAGTGGACTCTTAGGGGGTAAAAGATGGGCAGCTGGTAACGAAGAAGAAATATTTGACATAGCTAATTATTTAAATAAACTAGTAACAATGCTATCAATATAAGATATTTATTAGAATCATAAAAATAACTGTAGATTATTTTTTGATTTGCCAAGTTGAATAATGACACTTCTCCTTATTGAATGCGCAATAGTTTCTATAATTCCATTGATGACTTCATAGGAAAGTATTGGCATTTAGTTTTTATTGTCCATCAAATTAAAAGTTATTATTATTAATCTAATTTCAATTAAAATTAATTTATTAATTTATTTTTTTATATTTTCTTTAATTTATGGGAAAACCCAAGCCAAAGAAGAAAAAACCAAATAGAGCTTTGGCTCGACTTATTCAGAACAAGTCAGTAGAGATATTCAAAGCTTCAAGGAACACGAAGAATAAACGTAAATTTTTGATTGTTAAAAATCAGAAGGCACTTAAACACCGTGCTCAGCAATACGATAACTTAGTGCATTCTCTTTTAAGTGATCGTATAGAAGATCCTGATAAGGTATTAATTTTTAATTACGAAAATGGATTTGTCTATACAGATAAAAACAACTTTGGCAACTACTCAATTCGCTTATAAAGAGGTGGTTTAGAATTAAAAAAACTCGCAAAACGGGACGAACCCGTGGTGGAAGGAATAACTGTTTGCCTGAGTTAGTTATGCAAAGCTAGAAACTGTTTCAGTATTAAGATCTCCAAAATCTTAATACTGAAGATAGTTGGGTCTGAGCGATCTCTCTAGCTTGATAGCGGTGCACTTTTTTGCATCTACTCGGCTAACTTTCATTTCCCCTCTTAGGTTTTTTACGCAAGGCAAGCAGTCTTGCGTTTTTTTTGTCTCAATTTTATATGCTATTCTTTCTTAAGTTCTTTTTTTAATTACTTTTTAATTTTAAAATTAGATTGTAATTACAATTCTAATTTCTAAAAATAATCTGAGAAATATTATGGCAGTTTCAGGTAGTGGAAATATCCCTCCTTTAGGTCCTTTAGGTCCTGAGAAATTGGACCCTTCCTTTGTACAGGGAAAACAGGCAGAAGGGACAGCTTTGCCTCGGGAGTTCTTGCTTTCTGATACAGGGGCAAATTCTGCAGTACAACAAGAAGAAGGGCTAGTACGCTCAGGGTCTACAGGAATGTATGAAACAGAATCACAGATTAATAAAGCTAAGTATCGTAAGACTCAGGACACAACTGCGACTTCTACAAAAGCTCGTTTACGAGGAGCTTTTTCTAAAATGCGAGCAAGTGTTCAAGGATTTTTGTCAGGATTTGGGTCCCGAGCGTCTCGGGTATCAGCACGGCGTGCTGAAGCTAAGGGGGAAGGGGCATCCTTACTCCCTACAGATATGGAAGTAGCCACTAAAAAAGGAAATCGTATTTCTCCTGAAATGCAAAGATTTTTTCTCGATGCCTCAGGGATGGGGGGAAGCTCTTCGGATATTTCAATGATCTCTCTTGAATCCTTAAAATCATCGAAGTTTTCACCTCTTGTTTTCAATGAAGAGATAAGTGCGTCGGAAGCAAGCTCAATAGCTTCCTTTGGATCATTGCAAAGAACAGAAACTCCGGTAACTGAAGAGAAGACGAACATGTGGACGCTAGTCCGTTTAGGAGGCGAGATGGTCAGTTTTCTATTGGATCCTAATGTAGAGACTTCGGCGTTAGTCCGGAGGGCAATGTTTACAGGCAACGAGGGAATGGTAGATATTTCTAATTTAGATCAGCAGGAGATTAGCACAGCAATGACACCTATAGGACTAGGAACAAAGAAGGTCAAGGTTGCTTTCTCCGATTCCACTTTGGATCCTACGAATACTCAAGGAGGAATGGGAGCTTCTCATAAGACTACATCTCTTGAAAACGCTGCTCTGCAGATTGCAAAGAAAGACAGTCAAAGTCAATTATTGGAGGACCAAGCTCTGCTCGCACGTGCAATGGCAGGAATACTTGCATCTTCAACAACAGGAACGACTTTTACTCCTTTAGGCTTATTGGGGCCGAGTTCTTCAACTAAATTTCCTGCACCTAAATTTTCTGGAACACTGGCTTATAGTTCCAAAGATAAACCCAAACATAAGTCCATCAGTATTGAAAAAGTAAATACTTCTTTACATTTTTCTTCGTTTCATAAGGAACAACGTTCTATCCGTACGCCTTCGCAAAGTTCATGGCATACTGAAGGAAGGTATCGTTTTCCCAAGAAGACAAAATCAGAAGATATTTTTTCTATTACGAAAGACGTAGTGAGAACAACAGAATTCTATAGTCCAGATAATAGCAGCCGATCTTTTTTGCCGGTTTCCAAGGAAAGTATTACTTCTATAAGGGACGGCTTTGGCGATGTGTCGGGCAATGATGCCATCAGTTCCTCCTATCATTTTCTAGCTCATCGGGGGGTTTCTTTAATGGCACCTTTACAACGTAGCATAGAAACCTATACAAAAGAGTTAGAGAAACATAAAGGTCCTGGAGCTCCTCCCGATCCTTTAATTTATCAGTATCGTAATGTTGCTGTAGAGCCTCCATTAGTTTTACATTCTCCCCGACCATTTATGAGTTCTTCGCGTTTTTCTGTTCAGGGAAAACCTGAGGCTGCTACTGTTCATGATGATGGCAGAGATAGCGGAAAAGGATTTTCTGATCAGAATCCAGGGGGGGAACAATCAAGTAGGAGATCTTCAAGTAAAAAGAAAAATAAGAAGACTTCTATGGATATGGAGTTTTAGAGAACATGATGAGAATATTTGGTTTTAGTCCTTATGGTATTATACGTGCTGAAAAAGTCATTAAAGATACTCGTCAAGACCCCACACTGATGGTAAAAATCTCTAAAGAAATTGCTGCGAATGAGGCTATACGCCTTGCTCTTCTAGCAATTAGTGATCAGGAAAAAGAGAAAAAAAGACACCACCACTTTAAATTGTTAAGTCAGAAACAGGCTAACGTTTTACTCTCACAGTTGCGCCATCTACATTTAGATTTTAGTCGATTGCGTAGTAAAGAAAAATATGACCGTAAAGGTTCCCAAGATAGTGAAGAAAAAAAAGAGCGTAAGAAAAAGCACAGTGTGCAAGTTGTGGGAAAGAAGAAAAAGATTTCTATAGGAACTTCTGCTTCTCAGGCTATTGCAGCAGCAGCAGAAGCTTGGGTAATCGCCAGGAATCAGGGGATTCTAGACATGGCTTCTATGCTTTTTTATCAAAAAGATAACGAGGAGTCTTAAAGATTAGGCAGCTTGTTTTTCTTCATCCCTAGGATTAAGTGTATAAGGTAAGAGAGCAACAGAGTATTTGGTGAGATCTCGCCAGATCCTGTTAAGTTTGCGATTTTGTCTTTTAGTAAGATCATGAAGGATAAGAAGATCTTCTTCATTCCAGTGAAAGCCTGCTCTAGACCAATTTATAGAACCTACAAGTAATATACGGTTGTCTATAACAGCAAATTTATGATGCAATCTATACCGAGATGTTTTAATGGCAATAGGAAGGTGTGTAATGCCTAGAGCACCAAGTTGTTTTAAAGTAATCGTTTTAAACGCTTTGTCTATCATAATATCAACTTTAACTCCGCGTTGATGAGCTTCATAAAGCGCTTGGAGAATAGAGGAGTGGGTCAGGGCATACATTGCAACAAGAACTGTCTTTCGAGCGGTTTTTATTTGTTCTAGTACTGTAGATAACGCCTTTTCTCGATCTTGAGGTAGTGTGAAGTATTCTCCAAATTGGTTGTTGATGAGAAAGTTTCCTGAGGTATTGCGGATAATATAGTCACAAAGTTTAGGGCTTTTCATCCCAAGGATTAAATTATTATCGAAAACCAAAGAATTCTGAGTATAGTTTGCGGACCCTAGCCAAGCATATTTTTTATCTATAGCAAGTGCTTTTTGGTGCATGAGTTTACCTTCGATCTTAGGATGCTCGATAAGGGCAACATTTTGGGATTGTAGGAAGCTCTGAGCTGCTTTATAACTTTGATAATGAATTGTAATGTTTTTATCTGTTTGCATCTGGTTGTGTAGTTTGCTGCAAATTTTTGGTTCCGAGAGATAATAAATTCGAATAAAGATTTCTTTCTCTGCATGGTCTATAGCATCACATAAGATTTGCCTCATGTCTTCGTTGCATTCCTTTGAATAAATCACAGGTTCTTCAGATTTTAAGAAGGTTTGAAAAGTGTCTTTATTAGGAGCTTTTGCTAATATTCCTAGAAATACTGTTGTACAGATGATAAGGAAAATTCTTAGCTTTGCTTCTTGTTTATTTTTCATTTATAACTCTTCAATTTAGTTTTTGCTTTGTATAAAATGATAAAGAAAAATAAACAAACTTATTTGGATAATTGTTTTAATTTTTATTTCTGAAATACAGTAGGATTTTTTTCTGAAGGAAAGTATTCATACCAACGTTGTGAAACTTTTTGAATAGTCTTTTCGTCGGCAGCGACTTCTTTGGGATAGGAAGTCTTCATTAAAGCGTTAATGATAAAAGGAAAAGAGTAACCGGGCCGATGCATGGTTACATTGTGATAGCGGGCATAAAGATCGGTAGCGGGAGCACATCTTGTGAAGGTATGCCATAAGAAGTTTTTCTCACTATCTAAAGTGTTTTTGAGGTTATTGGTAATGACAATGAGTGGCCATTCTTGTAAATAAGGATGGGAAAGGAGCTTCTCTATGTTGAGGTCTTCCTTTGAGGTTTCTAAAACGAGACACCCACGACAAAAAGGAGCTAAGTTCGTAATCCCTGGTAGGTGTGGTCCACGGTATTTGTGGGGTAAAGAACGTTGAGGGCTTCCTATTCCCATTAGAATAGCTTTAGAGCCTTTATTTAACGCAGGGCCCGTATAATCTAGGGTATCATTAGCAGTTTCGGAGAATACGATAAGATCGCGATTGGGAAGCATACGTTCTAAGATAGCTTCCAGAACTTCTGAAAATTTTTCTAGATGTATGTGTTTGTCAGTAAGCATCAGGAATTTTGTTAGGGAGAGCTGCCCTTCTCCTAAAATTCTCAGGGCGATGGCCAAGGATTCGCGCCAATAACGCTCTTTAACAACCGCTGCTGTTAATGTATGGAATCCAGCTTCTCCATAACTTTTTAATGTACGCACGCCAGGCATGATGAGAGGAAATAGAGGAGCAAAATAGCTTTGTAATTTGTTCCCAATATAAAAATCTTCTTGATAGGGCTTACCAACGACAGTCGCGGGGTAGATAGCATCTTTTCTATGGTAGATTTTCTTACATTTAAACTCAGGAAAGTCGTGTTGGAGGCTATAATATCCGAAATGATCTCCAAAGGGTCCTTCAGGACGACGTTTTCCTCCAATAGCTTCTCCTATGAGGATAAACTCTGCATCATAAAGTAGGGGATGAGGATGATCTGCTACCTTTTTATAGACGAGCTTTGAGCTTTGTAGAAAAGTGCACAGAAGAAATTCAGAAATATTTTCAGGGAGTGGAGCAATGGCTGAGAGGATAAGAAAGGGATTGCCGGATAAAAATACAGTAACAGGAAGATTTTTTTTATTTTGTTCTGCTTCATAAAGATGCATTCCCCCTCCTTTTTGAATTTGAAAGTGAAGTCCCAAGGTATCATGACCGAACCTTTGCATGCGGTACATTCCCAAGTTAGGGGTGGTAAGACTGGGTGACTCTGTGTAAACTAGAGGAAGGGTAAGAAAAGCCCCGCCGTCTTCAGGCCAACTCGTAGTTATTGGTAGGTTGTAGAGGTTCACTGAAGGCATAGAAATGAATGGAAAGTGGCGTCCGTATGCTTTCCGTAATCCTAGGGACAAGCATCTTCGTAGTAAATTGCGAGATCTCCAGAAAGTAGAGATGGAGGGTTTAGAAGAAAGTACATGAGCTATCTTAGTGATAAGATCATCTGGAGCACGAGAAAAAAGCAGATCTAAACGTTGCTGTGTTCCAAAGAAATTGGTAAGAACAGGAAAAGAAGATCCTAAGACATTGTGAAATAAAAGAGCTGGCCCCTGATTTTCAATAACACGTCGATGAATTTCAGCAAGCTCAAGATAAGGGTCTACTGGAGCAAAAACATCTATCAATTGGTTTTGCATACGCAAAAAAGAAACCTGACGTCTTAATAAAGACATAAAACATTCCCTTTTGTTGCATACTTAGTGGAAACTAGAAATTTTTGTTCTTTGCTCTAATAAGAACTTTTTCCAATCCTAGTTTATCGATAAGCCGAAGAGCATTGGCAGAAATTTTAAGTCTAAGGAAACGATTTTCTTCTGTGGACCACAGACGTTTTGTGATCATATTAGGAAAGAAACGTCTTTTGGTTTTTCCTGTAACCTTTAAGCCAATACCTTTTTTTCTTTTAGCAATTCCTCGAATAGTGTAGCTATAACCACGACGAGGTTTTTTCCCTGTAAGTGCGCACTTTCTAGACATAACTTTCCTACATTAAATTCGTCATTACTACGAAAATAAAATAACCTTAGTAAAAAGAATTCATAGTAGACTTTTTCTGATATATAAGAAAGAGGTTTTCTTTAAAAATTTCTAGTATAATAAATAGCAAAAGGATTTTCTAAAAAGTAGATTTAGGTAAGTAACGAAATAGGACTAGGGTTTAGGAAGAATTTCTTCGATGTAGATATTGAGTTTTTCATGAGTAGAAAACTGTTCTATTGAAGGGCGTACGCGGTATACCCAATTATTTTTAGAAATAGTTCCTGGAGAATTGATTCTTTCGTGGTATAAATTTTTTGATACAAGATCAGGACATAGCGCAAGATAATCATTAAACAGGTTGATATGAAAGATCGATCCGGATTGATGAGAAAGTTTTAAGATATTTTTTTGATTTTCTTGGGAAAGATGGCGAGTGAAAGGAAGACCCAAGAATTCAGCGAACTGTTGAGCTTCTTTAGGAGCATCTTGCCACCATAAGGCTAGAGTATCAGAGTCATGAGTCGATAGGGAAGTAACTGACAACGGGGAGTAGTTTTCTAAGGGGATAAATTCTTCATTCCCTCTCCAGTTGCGCTCCCAGCGGGGAATACGGATTCCACAGATACCAAGCTTTTGCAGAGTTTGTTTTACCTTTTGAGGAACATCCCCAAGATCTTCTCCGATAGGGAGCATGGAAGAGGCGTGGATTAAAGTAGAGAGGATCTCTTTCCCTTGTTTGATATAATCTTCAGGATGCTCAGGGATGAACTTTCCATTACCTGAAGGATCCCATACCCAAAAGCGAAAAAAGCCCACAATATGATCTAAACGATAGAGTGAGTAGAAATTTTCCGCATAACGGAGACGTTCTTTCCACCAAATATAGTGATCTTGTATAAGATTAGTGAAATTATAAATAGGAAGATGCCAGTTTTGACCTTCGGCATTATAGATATCTGGAGGGGCACCAACAGATTGTGATGAGGAAAAATATTGACGAAAGTACCAAACATCACAACTATCTTTACTTATAAGAATAGGAAGATCTCCTTGAAGAAGAATATTGTGCTTATCCGCCCAGGCTTTGACTTCATTCATCTGTCGATAGCAGAGGAACTGTAGGTAGGCAAAAAACAACATTTCCTCTTGAAATTGTTTTTCTAAATAAGAAAAGTTATGAATGTCAGTTAGGGGTTTGGGCCAGTTGTTAATCGGAGCGCCCTTCATGTGGTATTTGATAGCACGGAAGACTCCGTAAGGCATAAGCCAGTAACTCTCTCTCTCTATAAATGCAAGAAATTCATTGTTTTCCTTACTTTCTTTATACCCATGATGCTGATAGTATTCTTTTAAAAACATCCATTTAGAGGCTTTCACCTGGGTATAGTTCACTGAGGAGAGATGGCAAAGCTTGTGCATTTCTTGGAGTTTTTGATGTGCTTGAGGAACTGCCATTACATGAGGAAGTTTTCTTAAAGACAGAAAAAGAGGATTTAGAGCGACTGAGGAAATGCTGTTATAAGGACTAGTATCTTCTCCTGTATCGTTCAAGGGAAGAAGCTGAATGATGTGAAATCCTAATTGTTTGCACCATGTAATAAATGGGAGAAGATCTAGAAACTCACCGATTCCGCAACTCTCCTGAGTATGCAATGAGAATAGAGGAACGCACACACCGTGTTTTGTAGAGATCCCTATGGATTGCCAGAGACGTGCTGTTGGAGAGTTATTAATATCAGGAAGAATATTCACGAAATATAATAAATCCCTAAGACATGCAAATCAGGAAGGTTGCCTGTTTCTAATGCCTCCATCCAAATTTTTGCGTGTTGCGAGAATAGCGTGAGGTATTGAAAGAGTTTTTCTCCAGTGAGATAGTTCATACTTAGGATATCGGAAAGGTAAAGCTGTTGGGAGATCTCGCCATACCCTAAAATACCTTTAATGTTAGATTGTGGAGAACCGTTTACTGAGAGTGCAGCTTTAAAAATACGCTCACGAAATACATTGTCTGGAAGTAATCCAAGGAGTGTTGCTACGGCGAGATCTCCGGAAGTGTTGCCTTGTTCAAGTTGCACAGGAACATTTGTATGACTAAACCGAATTAAACAGGCTTGATTGCTATCAGGTGTAAGTGTGGTGTTTAATAAAGAGCCTAACGCTTCTAGAAGCTGTTCAAATTCGTTTTGCATAGTGGCTTGCCTTACATTTATGACCATGGATAAGGTTTAGGAAAGTCTGTTGCTTTGGGATAATCTTCATTATTGATGTTGACCATGTCTAAAGCATTGGCAATCATCGTCCCTAATTGTTGTCGTTTATCCGCTGAAGGGAAAAGCCGTGGGGAGGTTTGTCGCAGAGCTCCAAAAAATAAATTCAAGATTCCAGTAACAGCGTCTAGATCCTCTCCGATGAGGCTTCGGGTTTCGCGTTCTAGTTTCGATGCAGTAGGAAATTTATCATTAATAACCTTATGATATGACTCAGCAACTTTTACAAAATTTATATCTTCAGGGTAGCGAGCTCCTTCTGCTTTTAAATTATCGAGAAGAAGAGGGACCTTAGCACTGAAAAAATCATAAGAAGCAAGGACTGCTTGTAAATTACGTATTTCAGTCATCATGGTTTGTAGTTTTGCAGGCTCTATGGAAGGTCCTTCTGATTTTAAATCTACAGCCATTCCTTTTAGTAGAAAGGAGCTCACGATTTTGGAGTCATCGTAAGTATAACGATCTTGGAGTAGTGAAAGAAGTTGTTCGCATGAATGGGTATTTCCAGTAACTTCAAGATATAACTGACGTAGTCCGAAAGGCGAAGTATTTAATATTTCCCCATAGTGTTGAGATGCGAATAAAATATTCTTTCCTCCAATAGCAGCACGGCTGAATTGTTGTGTATGTGTTAGTCGCGCTTGGATAAGTGCATCTTTTAGAGCTCCACGACTAGAAGGAATTGTCTGTACAAGATAGTCTAAAGCTATAGCTTGTAAGGCTGGATCTTTGATTTTTTTTTGAATAGACTGTAAAATTTCTTCGGATGAGGAGTCATCTGTTAAGGAATCGCGAAGTTCTCGTAAGTCTTGCGCAGAAATTTCGGTATTATTTGCAGTGAATGTATCCGCGAGATCTTGCTTTCCTTTTTCTTCTGTTGCCTCCGATTTTTTTCCTGCTTTACCAGCTTCACCTTTTCTTCGCGACTCTAAAGTCTGAAATTTGTCTTCTTTTTTCCTTATTCGTGTTGCTGCCGCAGGATTTGTCATGTCCTGAGACTGTTGGATAAGACTTATTTCAGTGCCTTCTTGGCTAGCAATAACTTCAGATGCATCAGATTTGGCTGCGGCTGCTTGCACTTCTGAAAGATTAACACCTTGTGTACTTCCTAAACCTCCAGCGCCTCCAGATGATGCCATGAACCTCCTATAACAAGAAACAATAGATCAATTAGAAAATTTGAATACGTCCTAATGGTTGAATGCGAATTTCTGGGAGTACTTCTTGATAGGAAATCACAGCAATATCAGGAAATTCTGTCTCTATTAATTTTCGTACATATCTTCTGACGTCAATTGCTGTCAATAGTACTGGAGATTGTCCTCCTGGGGGCGTTGGAGTAATAGTATTTCTCATAGACTTCAAGATTAGATTAACTGAGTCTGGGTCTAAGGCAAGGTAAGATCCTGCCGATGTCTGCTTAATTGCCCCGCGGATCATTTCTTCAATTTCAGGATCTAAGAGGTAGACAGAAATTGCAGATTGGCCTTGAGAGAATTTAAAACTGATATAAAGCTTCAAAGAAGAGCGCACATATTCTGTAAGTAGGACAGTATCTTTTTCTGTTTGTGCCCATTCACTCAAAGATTCCAGAATTGTACGTAGGTCTTTAATTGAAATTTGTTCTTGTACCAAACGTTTAAAAATTTCCGTAAGTTTTTGAAGGGGAATGAGCCTTGTAACTTCTTTGACAAGATCAGGGAAGGAACGTTCCATAAATTCAATCATGGAACGCACTTCTTGAATGCCAAGAAATTCTTGAGAACTTTTATGAAAAAAGTAAGACAAATGTAGAATGATTACTTCGAGAGGAGTCCAGTATTTAATTGCTGCTTTTTCTAAAATCATCTTTGCGTCTTCACTTACCCATGCAGAGGGAAGACCTGCAGCATTTTTATAAGTAATGAAAGGAAGATTATAACGGCTAAGATTGTCTTCTACTTCATTTGTTAATACGTGACGAGGAGGAATTTTTCCTCGTACATAGGGAACTTCATTCAAAAGAATCATGTAATCATTCCCCTCTAAGGAAGGGGAGTCCGTACGTACATGAATTCCAGGATAACGAATACCAAGGTCTTGGTATAAAGCTTGGCGCATTTTAGGAATCATATCGTCAATAAAGCTTTGCCCTGACTTTGTCTTTTGTTGGATGAGCTTAGAGAGATCTTTACCTAACTCTAAGATTACAGGTAAAGTCAAAGAGTAGTCATCAGGATTGTCACTAGCTGTTGTGCCGCCCTCTCCAGCGGCGCCTACAGTGGTTGAAGCTCCAGCAGCGCCCCCTTTTTTTGCATTGATGGTTTTTTTCGTAATCAAAAGGATTCCCAACACTCCAAAGATTAAAGCTAGGATAGAGAAGGACCATAGAGGGAACCCTTTGAAAAAGCCTACTCCTAAAGTAGCAGCAGCAGCAAGAAGTAAAGCTCTGGGCTCTTTCACCAACTGAGAAGAAATTTCTTTACCTAAATTGCTATTTTTATCACTGGAAACACGAGTAGTGACAATACCGGCTGTTAAGGAGATTAAGAGAGAGGGGATTTGAGAAACTAAACCGTCACCAATAGATAGCAATGTATAAACATGAGCTGCTTGAGCAAGATCCATTCCGTGCATAGCAACACCGATAGTAAGTCCACCAACGATGTTAATCAACGAGATGACAATGCCAGCAATTACGTCCCCTTTAATGAACTTCATGGCACCGTCCATAGCTCCATAGAGTTCGCTTTCTTTTTGGATTTGAGCGCGTTTATCCCGTGCTTGAACAGCATCAATCATGCCGGCACGTAAGTCCGCATCGATGGCCATTTGCTTTCCAGGCATAGCATCTAATCGGAATCTTGCGGCAACTTCAGCAACACGCTCAGCACCTTTGGTAACTACAATAAATTGGATAATCGTAATGATAAGAAAGATAATAAATCCGACAACATAGTTTCCTCCAACTACGAAATCTCCAAAAGCCTGAATGACATGTCCTGCATAAGCTTTGAGGAGAATTTGCCGTGATGAGGAGATATTGATACCCAAACGGAACATCGTTGTAATTAGAAGTAGCGAAGGGAATACTGATAACTGCAAGGCACTTGGGATATAAAGAGCTACCATCAATAAGAAAACAGAAACAGAGAGATTGATGGTAATCATTAAGTCCACAATAGTTGGAGGCAAGGGGACAATAATCATTAAAACGACGCCGACCATCCACAACGCAAGGATAAGGTCGCTCGACTTATTAATCATATTTAGGGCTGCATCTCCCCCAAAAGTTCTACTTACAAAATTGAGTAGTTTGTTCATTGTAGATAGTCAGGTTGGTTAATGTTTTTATTGTCAGGGTTTTGCGCGTTCAACGAAGTGATATAGAGGAGGATTTCCCCAATAGCTTCATAAGTGGATTCTGGAATAAACTTCAATTCTTTTCCTTCATCCCAAAGTTGATGTGCTAAAGGAACATTTCTCATAATGGGAATTCCATATTTTTCAGCTTCAGCAATAATTCTTTTTGCTCGTAAATTCGTGCCCATAGCGATAATCCACGGAGCTTTATATTTCTCTGGCATATAACCAATAGCAACAGCAATATCCTTAGGGTTGGAAACTACGGTGCTTGCATGTTTTACTTGTGATGAAGTGTCTTCATAGGCAATTTCTTGAGCAATTTGACGTCGACGACCTTTGATTTCGGGGTTGCCTTCTGTATCTTTAAATTCTTGTTTTACTTCAAACTTTTCCATTTTAAGCTCTTTAGCAAAATTATGGCGTTGGTATACAAGGTCAAGCACCGCAACTACTAAAAAGAAGATACCTATAGATGTCACTGCTTTATAGAAGATTTCCTTAAAGATATGAGCTGTAACAATGGGAGAGACGCCTGCAGTCTCTATTATCAAAGAAATCTGACTTTTTAAGGTAATATATAAGATTAAAGCAGCACCAAATATTTTAAGAATAGACTTAATTAATTCTATCACCGTCTTGATCTTAAATTTTTGCTTAATATTTTCAATAGGATTGAATTTCTTTAGATCAGGCTTAAAGACCTCTGTAGAAAAAGTTGGGCCGACAATAAGAAAACCGACAATAAGGCCAACGACAGCCACCGCACCCAATAAGGGAAGAGAAGCTGTAAGAATTAAAGTCAGGCAGTTTTTAAGGTAATGTAGAGTAACTTGTGGATCGTGATTCGTAGGTGCTTGCGTTAAAATTGAGACAAGGAAACCTCCAAGGTGTTTAAAAAAAAAGGAAGCTAAATAAAAAGCTGTGAACATTGAAACGATGAAGGTTACTGCAGAGGGAAAGTCTTGAGATTTTGCTACTTGGCCTTTTTTGCGCGCGTCTCTAAGGCGTTTCGGCGTTGCTTTTTCTGTTTTTTCACCCATGTTTGTGCCAAGATCTCATCATATCTGGAATTATCTGCAAGTTACCTCATGCTATTGTTTTTCTCAAGAGTGAAGCCTAGGTCTTTTACCTCTAAGGAACTCTAGGATATTGGCTTATTAAATGAAGGATAAAGCAGACTCTAAGAATTTTCATGATTTATTAAGAAAGTCTTATACAAGAAAGTACGTTTTTGGTATGCTTTTTGCAGATCACACTGAAAGCGTTAAAGGTTTCTTTTAAGAGGAGGACCTTTTCCTATTAGGCTCTCTATAAGCATTAGAACAATGGTTTTAGTGCTTATGGGGGTTTGGTAATATGGAATGGTGGAGATATCTTTTAGATGAGTCATACGGAATGTGGGATTGTAGGACTTCCTAATGTCGGAAAGTCTGGATTGTTCAATGCCTTAACAGGAGCTCAAGTGGCTTCCTGTAATTATCCTTTTTGCACTATAGATCCTAATATCGGCACTGTCCCTGTAATTGATGAGCGGTTAGATATTTTGTCAAAAATTAGTCATAGTCAAAAGCTAATTTATGCGGATATGAAATTTGTAGATATCGCTGGTTTAGTACAAGGAGCTTCAGATGGCGCAGGTCTTGGTAACCGTTTTCTCTCCCATATCCGAGAAACTCACGCGATTGCTCATGTTGTTCGTTGTTTTGAAAACTCAGATGTTACTCATGTTTCAGGGAAAGTAGACCCTGCTCAAGATATTGCTGTAATTAACTTAGAATTGGTTTTTGCAGATTTTTCTTCTGCTATAAATATTCGTAGAAAATTAGAAAAGTTAGTTAAAGGTAAAAGTGTGGTTGGGGCTCTCCTGCCACTGTTTGATAAGATCATCGCTCATTTAGAAGGGGGGTTAGCTTTACGTTCTTTGGCACTCACTCGTGAAGAACACACACTGTTAAAGCCTTATTCCTTTTTGACCATGAAACCTATGTTTTATATTGCAAATGTAGGTGAGGATTCCCTTCCGCTCATGACAAATGAATACGTGGCTATTGTAAAAGAAATCGCCGCTAAAGAAAACATTCAAGTTCTTCCTATTTGCATTCGGATAGAGGAAGAAATTATCTCTCTTCCTATAGAAGAGCGTGAAGAGTTTCTCCTTAGCCTTGGACTTAAAAAATCAGGACTACATCGACTTATTTCCAGAGCTTATGAAACTCTTGAACTGATTTCTTACTTTACTACAGGACTTCAAGAAACTCGAGCTTGGACAATTCCCAAAGGATCTACAGCTGTCGAAGCTGCAGGAGCGATTCATTCAGATATTCAGAAAGGATTTATTCGCGCTGAAATTATAACGTTTACAGATATGGTGGCTTATCAAGGAAGAACAGGAGTCCGTGAAGTTGGTAAACTTCGAGCTGAAGGACGTGATTACATTGTTAAAGACGGGGATGTTATTCTTTTCTTACATAATTAAATGTGTTGTTTTTAAAAAAATTTTGAGCATTACTAATGTCTTGGCGAATGGCATTAACTAGAGTAACCCTCGAAGAAAATTTTTTTTCTTTCCTAAGAAATTTTCTAGGAATTATGGCAACTTCCTCATCATAAAGATTCCCAAAAAAATTAAAAAGATGAGCCTCAACACATAGAGAATTTCTTTTAATTGTAGGAGCTATTCCTAAATTCATTACTCCTAAGTAGTTCTTATTTTTGTGACATATTTCACAAGCATATACACCCAGAGGGAGCAGGCTTTCTTCTCTAGGAAGATTGATAGTAGCAAATCCTAAGTCACTACCGATCCCATAGCCCTCAGCTACTTTTCCTAAGAACGTATAAGGATAACCTAAATAACGATAGGCAAGTTCTAAATGCCCTTCAATAAGTAAATTGCGAACTCTATTGCTAGATACCAAAATACCATCAACATAACAAGGAGACACTTGTACAATCTCTATTCCTAAACTTTTCCCCAGAGGAATTAGAGTATTCACATTACCCTGTCCTCCTTTTCCTAGCCGAGAATCGTGACCTAGAATGAGTCGTTTGAATTTTAATTGCTCATGTAAAGAAGAAATAAATGTATCAGCAGATTGATTTGCGAGTTTAAAATCAAAAGATAGGATGCATAAGAAATCTATCGGGAAGGCTTGTAATAGTTTTAAGCGCTCTTGCCGGTTAGTAATGAGTTTAGGAGGGGATGAAAGAATAGCTTGAGGATGGGGATCGAAAGTAATAATTCCAGAAGTTCCTGGATATGAAGTAAGGACAGATAAAAGTTTACTGTGACCCAGGTGACAGCCGTCAAAAAAACCTACAGTTACAGAATCTATAGAAGTAGAAGATGCAAAACTATAGGCGATTTCCATGAGCATCTCGTAAATGAGAAGAGATATCAAAATCCGGACAATCTAAAAAATTTCCATCAATACACTGATCTATGGAAAAAGAGCCGCTACGCAAGCGACGCAGTTGCTCTAAATAGGCTCCGCACCCTAACATATTGCCGAGTTCATAAGCAATACTACGAATATATGTTCCTTTACTACAGCGTATAACAAAATATAATAAAGGATACTCATATTTAGTAATTTGTAAATATACTTGGACTGTTGAATGACGACGTTCTATAGATAAGCCTTTCCTAGCGTATTCATAAAGCTTTTTTCCCTGAACTTTCTTTGCAGAGAACATCGGCGGCAATTGTTGAATTTCACCTTGAAAATATTGCGCAGCTACTAAAATCTCTTTAAAAGTAGGAATTTTTTTAGACCTTCCAACAACCTTGCCATCACAATCATAAGAATCTGTTGTAGTGCCTAAATGAGCAATTGCTTCGTATTCCTTATCTTCAAACAATAAAACATCAGAAAGACGTGTGAAGCGCCGACCTATAAGCATTACCATAACGCCAGTAGCAAATGGATCTAAAGTTCCCGCATGGCCAATTTTTTTTACTCCGATCAACTTTGTTAGAGCTCGAATAAGACTGAATGAAGTTCTTCCTTGAGGCTTATCGATAAGAAGAACACCTTCCTTAACTTCTATTGCAAGTTCCATGATAGCATTTAATGAGATTAAATTTTTAAATATGAACACAATTTATTAATTTTTTTCTTGCTCACGAATTTGCCAAAGTAAGTTTTCTATATAATCTTGAGGAGAAAAAATATCATCGAGATAAAAACTAAGCTCGGGAAAATACTTTAAAACAACATTTTTAGCAGCTTTACAAGCAATGTAACCGGCTGATGCTTGTAAAGCTGCTAAAGTCTCTTCTTTGGTGTTTTCATGAGACATAATCGAGACATGAACACGGGCAGAATGTAAATCTTTAGTTAAAGAAACTCGAGTTACTGTAATCCAACGGTTAGAGATCTTAGGGTGCTTAACGTCTCTTAAAATTACCCTTGCAATCGCTTCGCGTAACAAGGAGTTTACCCTTTTAATACGCCTACTTTCTGTCATAGCATTTTAACTTATAATTTTTGTGGATGATAAATGATTTCATAACACTGTAAAATATCACCAATTTGAGCTGTTTGATAGCCTTCTAGGAAAATTCCACATTCCAAGTCTTTTTTTACCTCTTTTACATCCTCTTTGCCCCGCTTCAATGAAGAGAGTGTGCCTTTCCAAAGTACCTCTTGGTTACGTAGAATACGAACTTTATGGTTCCTTGTTATAATACCATCAGCAACTAAACAACCATAAATTAACCCTAATTGAGAAGATTTGAAAATTGCTTTAATTTCTGCAGAACCCTCTTCTTTTTCTTCTGCAATAGGGTCTAAAAGGGCTGTCATCATTTCTTTAACAACATCTACAGCATGGTAGATAATGTTAAATAAGCAAACTTTTACTCCTAAATTTTTAATTAAAGGCTCAGCGTGGCTTTCAATTCCAGTATGAAAACCAAGAATCACCGCTTTAGAGGCTGCCGCTAGACGAATATCCGATTCTGAAATCTCACCCACGCTATGAGTAAGAATTTCAACATTAACCTTTTCTGACTTAATATTGTATATCGAATTGGCTAAAGCTTCTATAGATCCTTGGACATCACCTTTAATCATGAGTTTCAAGGTTTTTTTATTTTGCAATACAGTATCAAAATTTGGACGTTTCTTTTGTTGCAAAGCAAACCGTTGTTGACCTGCAATTCTTGCCTCAATAATTTCTCGAGCTATTTTTTCATTTTTGACAACAAAAAAGGGATCCCCAGCTTTAGGAATATTAGAAAGCCCTGTAATTAAAACGGGAGTCGACGGCCCAGCTTCTTTTATCAGCTGATTATGCTCATTATGCATAGTTTTAACTTTAGCATAGGAATCATTGAAAACAAGAGCCTCTCCAAGATGCAAAGAACCATTTTGAATCAAAATAGTGGCTACAGGTCCTAATCCTTTGTGTAATTCTGATTCAATAACAAGACCTCGAGCACGTGCAGAAGGATCAGCTTTAAGTTCTAAAATTTCTGCTTGTAAAGCCAACATTTCTAAAAGTTCAGAAAGGCCCGCTCCTGTTTTTGCAGAGGTATTAACAGTAACTATAGTCCCCCCCCAAGCCTCTGATAAAAGATTAATTTCTGAAAGTTGCCTGTAAACAGTCTCAGGATTGAAGTTGGGTTTGTCAGATTTATTGATGGCTACAACAATAGCGATGTTGGCTGCACGAGCATGCTCTATAGCCTCTAAAGTCTGTTCTTTAATTCCTTCATCTCCGGCAACGACCAAAACTACAATATCACATACTTCAGCACCCCGAGCTCGCATTGCAGAAAAAGCTTCATGACCTGGCGTATCTAAAATGGTGATATCACCAACAGGGGTAGTACAACAAAACGCTCCCATATGTTGAGTAATCGCTCCAGCTTCCGTAGCCGCAATGTTGCTCTTTCTTAAAGAGTCAATCAATGTAGTTTTTCCATGATCTACATGACCCATAAAGGCAACAATAGGGGAGCGGATAATTAGTTTATTAGCATCTGTAGCTTCAATTTCTTCTTGAACTGTGTTACAGGCTAAACAAAGTTTATCCTGCTCCGAATAGTCAATATCAATAGTACATCCAAACTCTAAACCAATAAATTGTACTGTAGTTTCATTATCTAAAATATCATTTACCACATAAGTCATCCCATGAATAAATAATTTTTGAATTAACTCAGAAGCTTTGAGTTTCATTTCTGCTGCGAGGTCTTTTACTGTGGTAGGTAAGGATACTTTGATATGTGTTGGGCGTTGAATTGCATGTTCGTCATAATGCTTTTTCGGCTTGAAAACACGTTTTTTGCGCCATTTATCCTCTTCTCCTTCATCATTTAAACCATAACGATCTCTACCTGTAAAAGCTTTTACACTATCGTCCATTTTTTTAGCGCGATCACGAAAATCTGAAGAAGGCCTTTTATTAACGTCTCGTCGAACAGAAGGTGAAACTGGTCTATTGAGAGTCCCGAATTTATCTCGAGTAGATAAAGTCTCTTCTAAAGGTCCTCCTTTATTTTGTTTGTCTGTAGTAGGCTTAGATCCTGCTTTTTCTTCTTTAGGAGGAGCTTTAAATGTATTAGCCAACAGGTGATTAATATGTTTACCTGTAGGACCAAATTTAGATTTATTTACAACAACACTTTTAGGTCCAGTAGGTTTATTTAGAATTGGTTCTATAGCAGGCTTAGGTTCAGATACGTCATTTTTTGAAGAGACTTCTTCAATTACAGAGACTTCTTGTGCAAGCTCTATTGGTTTAGACCGAGATTCAAATTCTATATCTACCGAAAGAGGTTCTGAAGAAGAAAATTCAATAGATGCAGGAAGTATAGCATCATCTTCTGATGCAAAAGATGAACGATTTTTTGCACGAATACGTGGAAGACTAGCTTCTACAGGAGCAGGTTCTGTAGTTGGGGATGCAACAGAAACCTTTGCAGCTAATTTGGTCATTTTTTCCTTACCTGGTGTTTTCCCAGAAGGCTTTTCTGAGGACACTTTAGGTTCAGAAGATCCTGCTTGAGCTAATTTTTGTTTTAGCTTGTCTAGCCCAGCAGCTTTCGTTAACTGAGCATTTTTAATCTTCAATTTCAGGTTTTTCGTCAACTTTGCCTTCTCCATATTTGCTGACTTGCTCCAAAATTTTATAAGCAAGCTCTAAACTGATCCCAGGAACAGAAGCTAGGTCATTAGCACTTGCTAATAACACTTTTCTGATTGTGTCGTATCCCGCATGTTCCAAGTTTTGAATAACTAGCTTACTAATTTCTTCCATTTCTAGAGGCTGATCTAAATGGGGACTATCGAATTCTGCCAATTGTAGGCGTTGAATCTCCAAAAGCTTATTATATTCACTCATACGTTGTACTTCGAGCTCATAGTCTAAAATTTGACTAATTAAACGAGCATTAATACCACGTTTTCCAATTACAGTAGCGTAATCGGCATCCTGAACTACAATAGCAATTACTTTATCATCTTCTAAAATAGCAATCTTTTGAATCTCTATAGGATAAAGTAAATTTTGTAATAATTCTGTAGGTACTGGGGAATAATTTATAATATCAATCTTTTCATCATTTAATTCTCGGATAATATTTTTTACTCGAGAACCTCTCATACCAACAAAAGCTCCAACAGGATCTGCCTTCAAATCAGATGAACTTACAGCTAATTTAGTGCGATAACCAGCTTCTCGAGCAATTTTAACGATTTTAACAGCACCTTCTTCTAACTCTGGCACTTCTTGGATGAATAGTTGTTTAACAAATTCTGGGTGACTACGACTAAGAATAACTTCTGCTCCCCCATTTTCTGATTCTTGTACCTCATAAAGTAGCGCGTAAATCTTATCACCAATTTTATGCTTTTCAGTTTTTGGATAAAAGCGAGCGGGAAGAATAGCCTCGACTTTCCCTAAATCTATAATTAGATTTGAGCCTTTTGCAAATCTCTTGACTATTCCTGATAGAATTTCATTTACACGATGACGGTACTCTTCATAGATCACATCTCTTTCAGCATGACGTAATTTTTGCCCAATAATTTGTCGCGCTGCATGAGCTGCTATCCTCCCAAAGTTTTCTGAAACAAAGGGAACATCCATATACTGACCAATTTGACAATCAGGATCATATTCTCTTGCTTTATCTAAAGGGATTTCTTTGCTGGGATTTTGGCAAATTTCTACAATTTCTTTTTCACAAAAAACTTCAATATCTCCCGTACGAGAATTAATATTTACAGAAATGTTAGCATCATCTCTTAAAGTTTTTTTAGCTGCAATTTTTAAAGCGGATTCAATCGCCCCTGTAATAGTAGAGCGTTGAATTCCTTTTTCTTTCTCCATGTAGTCAAAAATAGCTACAAGATTTTTATTCATTATACTCCTCATATAATAAGGAAACTATAGAGATCTAAATTGAAGAGCCAATAGAGAAAAAACAACAGATTTTTTCAAATGGCAATTAAATACTATTTCCCTTTTTTCCTTTCTTTAGAGGATTTAGATACGATATCTGACTCCCCTGAGTTTGTTGCTTTTTGATTATAAGGATACTCTGCAAGATATTCTTTCATAGAGAGAGATACTTTTTTATGATCAGGATCTAGTTTAATAACTTTTGCTGATACTGTACTGCCAATAGAGATAATATCTTCTATTTTAGCAAATGGCTTTTCAGAAAGCTCAGAAACATGGATTAATCCTTCTATACCATTTTGTAATTCAACAAAGGCTCCAAATGCAGTGATTTTAGTCACAACTCCAGAAATTATGCTTCCTGTAGGAAACATGGCTTCAATTTCATTCCAAGGATTTGAACTTAACTGCTTTACCCCTAGAGTAATTTTTTTACTTTCTTTATCTACAGAGAGAATAACCGCCTCTACTGTGCTACCCTTTTTGAAGAGTTCTGAAGGATGGGAAACCTTTTTAATCCAACTCATATCAGAAATATGAATCAAACCTTCGATCCCGGGTTCTAATTCAACGAAAGCACCATAATTTGTTAAGTTCTTAATTTCAGCATTTACATGTAACCCAATAGGATACTTATTTTCAATATTGTCCCAGGGATTATGTTCGGTTTGTTTCAAGCCAAGAGAAATTTTTCCTTCATCTTTTTGAATAGATAAAACAATGGCTTCAACTTCATCACCTTTATTTACCACTTCACTTGGATCAACAACATTTTTTACCCAAGACATTTCTGAAACGTGAATTAATCCTTCAATTCCTTCTTCAATTTCAATAAATGCTCCATAGGGAAGAAGTTTAACAATTTTACCAATAACACGTTTTCCTGGAGGGTATTTTTTCTCGATATCTTCCCAAGGATTATGTTCTTTTTGTTTTAATCCTAAAGCTACGCGGCCTTTTTCTTTGTCCACACTTAAGATAATGACTTCAAGCTCTTGATTTAACTCAACCATTTCAGAAGGATGGCGAATACGTTTCCAAGTCATATCTGTAATATGTAGAAGACCATCAATCCCATCAAGATCTAAGAAGACTCCAAAATCCGTGATATTTTTCACAATGCCTTTGCGATGTTCTCCAATCGTGATTTGCTCAATGAGCTCAGCTTTCTTGGAAATTCTTTCTGCTTCTAATAATTCTCTTCGAGACACAACAACATTGCGTCGCTCGACATTAATTTTTAGAATTTTAAATTCACAGACTTTACCTACATAATCATCAAGATTTTTAATTTTTTTATTATCTATTTGTGATCCAGGAAGAAAGGCTTCCATACCAATATCTACAATAAGGCCGCCTTTGACTTTGCGTGTAATTTGACCTTTAACAATAGATCCTTCATCACAATGAGTTAAAATATATTCCCATTGGCGTTGGCGTGTTGCTTTTTCTCTTGATAGAACAACCTTGCCCTCATCGTCTTCTGCTTGATCTAGATAGACTTCGACTTCTGCTCCTAAAGCCAAGCCTTCGGAAGAGTCTATGAATTCCGACATCGGAATGACTCCTTCCGATTTTAATCCTACATCGACTACGACAAAATCTTTGTTAATATCAACTACAGTACCTTTTAGGATAGCGCCGGGCTGAATTTCGCTATCAGTCTCATCTTCGCTTGAAGTAATTCTGTGTGCCGTGTAGAGCAAGTTTTTGAATTCTACAACATCCTCGTCTAGGTATTCTATGTTGTCGAGAATTTTTTTAGATCCCCAAGTGTATTCGGCTTGTTTTGGCATTTATTGTTATTCTCCTAAAAACTACAAAGTCAAAAAAGATAGTGTAAATATAAACCTTAAAAAAGGCAAGATCTCCCTTATCGGAGATTTTTCATTCTATTTTATTGAGCAAAAATTTTTATTTAATTTAGATCCTAATTTAAAGAACGCAAACAAGGAGCAAACGAATGTCTCATTCTCAATTAATTATTATTGGTTCTGGACCGGCTGGCTATACAGCAGGAATTTATGCTGCGAGAGCACTTTTAGCTCCTCTTTTATTTGAAGGGTTTTTTTCAGGGATTGCTGGAGGACAACTTATGACTACAACAGAAGTGGAAAATTTCCCAGGCTTTTCGGAAGGAATTTTAGGACCAAAATTGATGGAGGCTATGAAATTGCAAGCGGTGCGATTAGGAGCTCAAGTATTAGCTAAGGATGTGACATCTGTAGATTTTAGTAAACGACCCTTTTTATTACATTCTAAGGAAGAAATCTATTCTTGTGACGCTTGTATTATAGCTACGGGTGCTTCGGCAAGACGTTTAGACATTGCTGGAGCAGGTGATAACGAATTTTGGCAAAAAGGCGTGACTGCTTGTGCAGTATGTGATGGAGCATCTCCTATTTTTAAAAATAAAGATCTATATGTGATTGGTGGTGGCGATTCAGCTTTAGAAGAGGCTATGTATCTTACGCGTTATGGCAAACAGGTTTATATTGTGCATAGGAGAGATACATTACGAGCTTCTAAAATAATGGAAAAAAAAGCTTTAGCTAATAATAAAATCGTTTTTTTATGGAATAGTGAGATTATAAAAATTTCTGGGGATACTATTGTTCGTTCGGTAGATATTAAGAATAATATAACACAAGAGGTTGTCACTAAAGAGGCTGCGGGAGTCTTTTTTGCTATTGGACATAAACCGAATACAGATTTTCTTCAAGGTCAATTGAAGCTTGATGAGATAGGGTATATTCTTACTGAAAAGGGTTCTACTAAAACTTCTATTCCAGGGGTCTTTGCTGCAGGAGATGTTCAGGATAAGTATTATCGACAAGCAATTACTTCTGCAGGCAGTGGTTGTATGGCAGCTTTAGATGCTGAACGATTTTTAGGTTAATGCAATAGCAACTGCTGTTGCGTATTCTCTACTATGACTTATTGAAAGGACGACTTTGGTAATTCCGGTTTGCTTATATATACGAGAGGGGAGGGAGACTTCAGGTCTTTGGGAGGTTTTCAAGATTTCAATATCTTTCCAACCAATGAAACGTCCTATACCTGTTCCTAGGGCCTTTGCTATAGCTTCTTTAGCAGCGAAACGTCCGGCAAAGGATGAAATAGGATTCGTAAGTTCTAAGCAATACTGTTGTTCTTTAGGAGTAAATAGTCTGTTAAGTATGCGTTGACCATGAGTTTTTATAACTTTTTGAATCCGGCTGATTTCAATGATGTCTATTCCTGTATAAACAATTTCCATAAAGTTATGACAATTTCTTCTTAAAGATGTTGAATTGAGATTTTTTGAATTCGATAGAGATAAGAGATAGCAGTTTTAATAAGAGCATACCCGACTGTTGCTCGAATTACGAATAAGATTAATGGATTACAAATATAATGGCGTAGAATTAAGGAAAAAGCAATCATTAATGCCATTATAAAAAATCTTTTTGAGATAAATGTTTGTCTTAGATAGGTTTTTCCAGATATAGATTGTGAAATAAACTGGTTAGCCAGCGCCAGTTGTTTTTCCCAAGTTTTGCACAAAAGGAATCTACATTTTAGAGCTGCTAAACCCCAAGCTAGCATGGCTAATGGGCAATAGATGATAAAGGAAAAATAATTGTCGAAAACACTCATAGAAGCTTTTAAAAGTAATTTAATCCCGGCCATGATCCATAAAATGCCTGGGGCTAAAATTAAACAGTATTTGCTATTTTTTCTCATAGTAGATTGCACTTATTTTCAATTGTCCTATTATATAGGGATTTTGATTTTTTTTCTATTTGGTATTAAATCATGCAAGCTATTGTAGCTGCGATAAATTGGACGTATTCAAAAGTTTTGTGGACTTCAAAGAGTTTTCCTTTACAACTGACTTGGTACGGAGTGTTTTTTACTCTTGGCATTTTGTTGGCAAGTATTTTGTCAATTTATTTGGGACTCTCTTACTATAATGCCACTTATAGGATACAATTTTCGAAGAGTGATTTGAAAATAGCCATAGAAAATTTCGCTTTATACTCTATTTTATTTATTCTTCCGATGGCTCGCCTGGCTTACGTGGTATTCTATGGTTGGAGTTTTTATTTAGAACATCCCCAAGAAATTATTAAAGTTTGGCATGGGGGATTGGCGAGTCATGGAGGTATTTTTGGTTTGATTCTGGAGGCTATAATTTTTACTCGGAAGTATCGGAAAAAAATACCACTGCTTACTTTTTTATTTCTTATGGATTTGTGCGGAGCTGTTTTTGGAATTACCGCATTTTTGATTCGTATAGGGAATCTTTTTAATCAAGAAATTATAGGAAAACCCACTAGATTGCCCTGGGGAATTATTTTTTCTAATTCTGTACAAGGAAAGTCAGGTGTTCCTGTACATCCTGTGCAGCTTTATGAAGGGATTGGCTATTTACTGCTTTCTGGGCTTTTATATTTTCTTACTTACAAGCGTTATTTAAAATTGGGTAAAGGTTATGTAACTGCGTTTGCTTGTATTGGAATTGCGCTGATTCGTTTTTGTGCAGAATATGTCAAAACACATCAGGGAACAGTTGTGAGTGAAAATAGTTTGCTTACTATTGGTCAAATTCTTTCTTTTCCTTTATTTGTTTTTGGTGTGGTCTTAGGAGTGGTGTGTTTCTTGAGAAATAGGAAAGGCACATCTTTGATTTAAGAAAGGCATAATCTATCTTATCCTAAGAATTCTCCTAGGGGAGATAAATCGATTTATGATATTTTTGTTTTTTTAGTTTATTTTTTAGAGCTAGCAGATGAATAAGCGTGCTTTGTTATTTGTTTCGTTAATCGGTATTGCTTTTGTCGGATGTCAATTATTTTTTGGTTATAAAGATTTCCGTTCTTGCAAACGATTGGCAGAGAAACAACGAGTTATTTCTAAACAAGCACTAGTAGCTACAGAATCTGTGGGATTGAGTGTCACTTCTTGGAGTACCTCTCCTGATGAAGAACAAGAGAGAAATCACTACGTTGTACGTATGGGAGGACATCTTTTTCTTTTAAATACTGGAGATCCAGCTCAAGCAATTTATTCTGAAGGACAATCTTGGAGTTTAGTGGATCAAACCCATGCATTTGATCATGTCCATGTTGCATTATATAGTTCTAACCTTTCTTCTACGTCTTTTATGAATCCAGGAAAGGTATTTCTTCCTTTAGTAGAGAACTTGCCTGTTTTGGTTGTTGAATTTCGTAATAATAAAGAGCCGCTCGTTTTTTTGGGTGAGTATAGACAAGGAAAAGTTGTGAATAAGGATAGCACAATTTTTGGAACTTCTCTTGTTTTCTGGAGGTCTGGAAATGAATACTTACCTCTGGGTATTTATGATTCTAAAGAAGAAAGACTGGTTACTTTAAATTTACCTATAACCCAAGCTGTGATTTTTAGAGATGATCAAGATTTGGGAAAGTCTCTAGATAGCACTAGCCACTATGTTTTATCTAATGACTATATACAGATTGTGATTTCTGAGGAAAGTGGCTCCATAGAGGGGATCAATCTACCGTTTGCTTCTGTAGATAATGAAAGCATAGTGAATGAAATTGGTTTTGATAGAGAATTAGCAGCACAGACATCGCCTGAAGCTATTTTTCCCGGATTTTATTCTGAGCTTCCTAACGGAAAAAAGATGGAGAATACAAATGGTGGGTACTATCCTTTATTGCGTAGAGGGCTTTTGAGCGAGGGTAAACAGTCTACACCATTAGAATATCATGCATTGAATATTGTATCAGGAAGGGAGTTGGCTACTCCGTTTGCTCTTGGATATCGTGTTCTAACTTTCACTTCTGAATATATTCATTTAGAAAGCCGTAATGGAGCAGTACAGAAAATTTATAGGTTACCTTCTGACGCTTCACAACAGCCCTATGCTTTTGAAACAGAAATTGTATTAGCTGAAGAAGTTGAGGATATTTGGTTGACTTCAGGGGTCCCTGAGGTAGAAATTATGTCCAATGCTTTTAACCCAACAATGAAATATTGGGTGATTAATAAAAACAAAGGGCAATTGGATAAAGTAAAGCTTCCTAAGGCAAAAGATTCTTTAATTTTACGTAGTGGTGTGTATCCCCAATGGGTGTTAAATTCTAATGGTTATTTTGGTATTATCCTAACTCCTTTAATGGATATTCCTGCGGGTTATGGGGCTCTTTATATTCCGGGATCTACAGTTCCCACACGATTATCTGCTTTAAAAGCCAGAAATCAAGCATATCCAGCTTCTAAATATCCTGGATATGAAATTTTACTACCACTTCCTAAAAGTAAAGGATCTTATCGGTTTTTAACTTATGCAGGGCCTTTAGCTGAGCCGACACTGAAAGTTTTAGATAAGACGTATACTGGTATTAAAGGAGAGAACCCTCACTATCTTGATAGCATTTCTTTCCGAGGGATCTTTGTATTTATTACTGCACCTTTTGCTAGTTTACTTTTCATTATTATGAAATTTTTCAAGATAATTACAGGTTCTTGGGGAATTTCTATTATTTTATTAACTGTGTTTTTAAAGCTTCTTTTATATCCATTAAACGCATGGTCTATACGTTCCATGCGGCGTATGCAAATATTATCACCCCATATTCAGCAGATTCAACAGAAGTACAAAAATGAGCCAAAGCGGGCTCAAATGGAAATCATGACTTTGTATAAGACAAATAAGGTTAATCCTATTACAGGATGTTTTCCTTTGTTAATACAGTTACCTTTCTTAATTGCTATGTTTGATTTATTGAAATCATCATTTTTATTGAGAGGGGCGTCATTTATTCCCGGTTGGATTGATAATTTAACTGCGCCTGATGTTTTATTTTCTTGGAAGACTTCTGTATGGTTTATTGGTAATGAGTTTCACTTATTACCTATTCTATTAGGAATTGTTATGTTTGCACAACAGAAAATGGTAGCCTTTCATAAGGTAGTCACTGATCAGCAACGGCAACAGCAAGCTATGGGCAATATGATGGCAATTTTGTTTACTGCTATGTTTTATAATTTTCCTTCAGGATTGAACATTTACTGGCTTTCTTCTATGGTCCTAGGGATTGTTCAACAATGGGGAACAAATAAAATATTAGATGGCAAACATCTTAAAAATGAAGTGATTTTAAATAAGAAAAAACACCGTTAATACTGAAAAAAAGGTCGTATTGTATTAATAGAAATTTAATAAGCGATTTATATGAGCTGATAATTTATGCGAGCATGGGAAGATTTTCTTTTGCTACAAGAGAAAGAAATCGGTAGAAGTACTGTAGACAAGTGGTTACGCTCATTAAAAGTTTTATGCTTTGATGCTTGTAATTTATATCTTGAAGCTAAGGATTCGTTCCAAGTCACCTGGTTTGAAGAGCATGTAAAGCATAAGGTTAAAACAAGCCTTGTGAATAATAACAGTAAGCCTATTCGTGTTCATTTGACCTCTGCTGATAAGGCTAGATCTTTTTATAAAGATTCACAAATCCAAAAGGAGAAAACGGCATATTTTACTATGGAATACGGAAATGTGAATCCTGAAATGACGTTTTCTACTTTTTTAGTAACGCCTGAAAATGACTTGCCTTTTCGTATTTTGCAAGAATTTGCTAAGGTTTCTGAAAAAGGCCAGGAGTTTGCTTTTAATCCTATTTACCTTTGTGGTTCTGAAGGCTCAGGAAAGACGCATTTAATGCAAGCTACAGTTACAGCTCTTCGTGAGTATCTTAATAAAGTTCTCTATGTTTCTTCTGACTTATTTACAGAGCATCTAGTTTCTGCGATTCGTTCAGGGGAGATGCAGAGATTTCGTGCTTTTTATCGTAATGTCGATGCTTTATTTATTGAAAATATTGAGATTTTTTCTGGAAAAGCTGCGACTCAAGAAGAGTTTTTTCATACGTTCAACTCGTTGCATATGGAGGGGAAATTGATTGTTATTTCATCCTCATATGGTCCTGCGGATCTTAAGTCTATTGAAGACCGTTTGATTAGCCGTTTTGAATGGGGAGTTGCGGTTCCGATTCATCCTTTAAAAGAAGAAGGTTTAAGAAGTTTATTAATGAGACAGACGGAGCAACTTTTTATTCGGATTCAAGAGGATGCTTTAGATTTTCTGATTTGTGCTTTATCCTCAAATGTAAAAGCATTATTTCATGCCATTACTCTTCTTGCCAAGCGAGTAGCTTATAAGAAACTTTCTCAGCAGTTATTGTATGAGAATGATATAAAAGCAATTCTGAAAGATATTCTGGAGACTGCTCAGAGTGTGCGTCTTACTCCTTCAGGAATTATTCGTGCTGTTGCACAATATTATAGTGTAACCCAAGAAAGTATCTTGGGGCGGTCGCAATCTCGAGAATATGTTATACCTCGTCAGATAGCCATGTATTTATGTCGTCAAAAGCTTTCTTTATCCTATGCAAAAATTGGAGATATTTTTTCAAGAGATCATTCCACAGTGATTTCTTCCATTCGACTGATTGCTCAGAAGTATGAAAAAAATAACAATGACACCACTATTGCTATTCAAGACATTAGCAAACACTTGATTTCTATACAGAAAAGTATAGAGTTTTTTATTACAGAAGAAGAAACTAAAGCTTGATATAGTGGTTTTTATTTAATGCTTCATAGCTACTTTTACAATAAAAGATAAGGTAGACGAGAGCAATTCCTGCAGTTAGGAGCTGTATAGCAAGTACGATACCGATTCCTATACCTAAAACAACACCGCTAGTTGTAATCAATGCTACGGAAGTAATAGCTAGAATAGTAAGTATTAATGAAATTAGAATTGGCTTAAGAAATTTCCAAGAGCACTTAGGATGTTTTGAAATTAATGGCGGTGGTACTGGTTGCATTGGACTGAACGTAGGTGATGGTGCTGCTGATGTTGTCATATCTTACCTTTGGTGATTAAGGGTTATTTTGGGCAATAATTGTACTTTTTCACATTTTTTTATTCAACCTAATGTTTAAAAATAAATACGTCTTAATTTTGCTAATTATTTTTTCTTTTCATGATTCTTAAGTCGTATAGATTTTTTTAATGTTATAAACTTTTTTTTAAATAAATTTAATACATTGAATGCACTCTTGAAAGAGCTTTTTTTTTTTTTGATTTTCACATATGAAAAACAGGATCACTTATAAGCATGGTCTTGTCGTGGAAGATAGTTTAAGTTTTAATAAAAACCTAGTTAATGTCGAAACTATGAAAAAGGGGATTTTAGATCGCTTATATTTATGCGTGGTCCAATCTCCAGAATCTGCTTCTCCTCGAGATATTTTTACGGCTGTGGCTAAAACGGTGATGGAATGGCTTGCTAAAGGTTGGTTGACAACTCAAAATAGTTATTACAATAATGATGTCAAACGAGTGTATTATCTTTCTATGGAGTTTCTCTTAGGTAAAAGTTTAAAGAGCAATCTTTTAAACTTGGGGATTTTAGATTTAGTTAAAAAGGCTCTTGCTATTTTAAATTATGATTTTGATCATCTTGTAGAGATGGAAGCTGACGCTGGACTAGGAAATGGAGGACTCGGTAGATTAGCCGCTTGTTATCTAGACTCTATGGCAACTCTTGCTGTTCCTGCCTATGGTTATGGGATACGCTACGATTATGGGATTTTTAATCAACAGATTATTGATGGGTATCAAGTAGAAGCTCCCGATGAATGGTTACGCTATGGTAACCCATGGGAAATTTGTCGTGGAGAGTACCTTTATCCTGTCCATTTTTATGGACGTGTAAATCATTATACCAATGAGCATGGAAAAGCAATTGCCGATCTTGTCGACACGCAAGAAGTTTTAGCAATGGCTTATGATATTCCCGTTCCTGGCTATGGGAACGAGACTGTGAATTCTTTGAGACTTTGGCAAGCTCAGTCTCCACACGGCTTTGAATTTAACTATTTCAACCATGGCGACTATATTCGTGCTATTGAAGATATTGCTTTAGTTGAAAACATTTCTCGTGTGCTTTATCCGAATGACGCAATTTTTAAAGGACAAGAATTACGTCTTAAACAGGAATACTTTTTAGTTTCTGCCACTGTCCAAGACATTATCCGTAGGTATACTAAAACTCATATTTCCTTGGATGATCTTCCTAATAAAGTGTCAGTACAACTGAATGATACGCATCCTGCTTTAGGAATTCCAGAAATGATGCGTATTCTTGTGGATAGGGAGGAGCTCCCCTGGGACATTGCTTGGGAAATGACCAATACAATTTTTAACTATACGAACCATACGGTGCTTCCTGAGGCTTTGGAACGATGGTCTTTGAGTTTGTTTTCAAAATTATTACCACGTCATTTGGAAATTATTTATGAGATCAATGCGCGTTGGCTACAAAGAGTACAACGTCGTTATCCAGGTAATGAAGACAAACGACGCTCCCTATCCATTATAGAAGAAGGAGGTGAAAAGCATGTAAACATGGCAAACCTTGCCGTTATCGGTTCTGCTAAGATTAATGGGGTATCGTCTTTTCATTCCGAATTAATTAAGAATACGTTATTTAAAGAATTTTATGAATTTTTCCCCGAGAGGTTTATTAATGTTACCAATGGAATCACTCCTCGGCGATGGCTAGGACTTTGCAACCCTCGCTTGGATAAGCTCTTGAATGAGACGATTGGAGATCGTCATATGGCAGATCTTGCCCAAATCAAAGAGATACGCCCTTTTGCTGAAGATAAAAGTTTTCGAGAGCGTTGGCAAGAAATTAAGCGAAAAAATAAGCAGGCCCTAGCAACCAAGATTTATAAAAAAGTAGGAATTCTTGTAAATCCTGAATCTCTCTTTGACTGCCATATTAAACGTATTCATGAATACAAAAGGCAACTGATGAATATCCTTAGAGTTATTTATACTTATGTGGAATTAAAAGAGAATTCTCAGAAAACTACGGTGCCTACTACTGTGATTTTTTCTGGTAAATCTGCACCAGGCTATGCTATGGCAAAATTAATTATTAAGCTGATTAACAGTGTTGCCAATTACATAAATAATGATTCTGATATGAAGGATAAACTTAAAGTTCTTTTCCTTCCGAATTACTGTGTCTCCATAGCAGAGGCAATCATTCCTGCTGCGGATTTATCTGAGCAGATTTCTACGGCAGGGATGGAAGCTTCAGGGACAGGCAATATGAAATTTGCTTTAAATGGTGCTCTGACTATAGGAACTATGGATGGAGCGAATATAGAAATGGCAGAGTACATCGGTAAGGAGAACATGTTTATTTTTGGTCTTCTTGAAGAAGAGATCGCTAAATTGCGTCGAGAATACTATCCACGAGCTATCTCTGATAAAAATCCTAAAATCCAAAAGGTATTAGAGATGATAAGTCAAGGCTTTTTTGAAAGCAATGATAGGGATTTATTTAAACCTATTGTACATCGGCTTTTTCAAGAAGGAGATCCTTTTTTTGTATTAGCAGATCTAGAAGCGTATATTAATACGCACAATGCTATTAATGAACAGTTTGTTCAATTGGAACTATGGACTAAAAAGTCTATTTACAATACTGCAGGGATGGGATTTTTTTCTAGTGATAGATCTATTACTGATTATGCCAAAAAAATTTGGCACGTACCTATTAAGTCATGTTCTGGGAAAGAAGCATAATTATTTAATAAAAACTCTTATTAGTTTAGCAAAAGAACAGCAGGAGCTTCTAGGATTTTCTGTAATCGTTTCATAAACATAGCTGCAGGATAACCATCAATGACTCTGTGATCTATAGAAAGGGAGAGTATACAGGTAGACCCTATGGCGACTTTTTCATCGAGAACTATGGGTTGTTCTACAATGCTGCCTACAGCTAGAATTGCAGCTTGGGGAGGATTAATGATTGCTGTGAATTCTGTGATTCCTGTCATACCTAAGTTGGAAATACAGAAGGATCCCCCTTTATATTCTGTTTCTTGAAGGGATTGGTTGCGAGCTTTCTCTACTAAGTTTTTGATTTCTGCTGAGATCATCCCAATATTCTTGCAATCTGCACAGCGGATAATAGGAGTGATCACTCCATCTGGAATTGCAACTGCTATTGAAATATCAATAGTTTTAAAACGGATAATTTTATTATCCACACTATTAAATCCAGAATTTATCTCAGGAAATTCTTTAAGAGCTAAAGCACAAGCACGAATAATACTATCATTGATAGAAATTTTAATACCCTGTACTTGTAATTCGTGAAGCAAATTTAATAAAGGCGTTGCGTAGATTTGTTGTCTTACATAAAAATGTGGGATAAATGTTTTTGCTGCTTGTAAACGCGGAGAGATAATTTCTCTAATAGGAGAAAGGTTTTCTTCTTGATAGAAACCTGGAGGAATATCAGGAGCTTCAAGATAACCAAATCCGCCAATGTGTTTACGAGGAGCTTTATCTAGATCTTTTTTCACAATACGGCCTCCAGGACCACTTCCCTGGAGAGAGGAAACATCTAAGTTTTTTTCCTTCGCTAAATGTTTTGCTAAGGGGGATAACTTGCTATGGATATTAGGGTTTTTAAAAGTTAAGGGAGTAGTTAAGGGAGGCTCAGGCTTAAATCCCATAACAGCCATGAGATTAGGAGAATGAGATTGGGATGCTATTGGGGGAACATTTTCTGTAAATTCTGAAGAGATAGGGGAAGATTTTTCTTCCACTACTTGTTTTTTGGGTAAGAGTTCTTCTAAGTCAAAAAGCTCATCGGGTTGTGTAGAAAATATGGCAATTGGCGTCCCTATAGAAACTTTATCTCCTTCATGAAAAAGGAGTTGGCGTATCCAACCATCTTCAGTAGCTGTGTGTTCTACTACAGCCTTGTCTGTAGAGATCTCAATGAGAACATCCCCAAAATGTACTTGTTCATTGCTTTGTTTATGCCATTTAATGATTGTACCGACTTTCATAGTTGGAGAAAGCTTAGGCATTTTTAATAGCGAAATCATAAACTTACCTCATGACTTTTTCAATGGTGTCTACGATTCGGTTAACATTAGGAAGTGTTGCATATTCTAAAGCCTTGTTATAGGGCATGGGAGTTTCTTTTTGACACACCCTTAGAGGAGGACTATCAAGGTAATCAAAAGCATGTTCTGTGATCAAGGAAATAATTTCCGCAGAAATTCCTGCAAAATAATGTCCTTCCTCTATGACAATACAATGGGAAGTCTTTTGTACTGAAGCTAAAATTGTGGGAAGATCCAAAGGTTTTATAGTCCGTAAGTCAAGAATTTCTATAGAAAATCCCCATTGTTGCTTTGCTAGAGCAGCTGCCTCTTTAGTAATCGACACCATTCGGCCATAGGTAATAATAGTTACGTCTTTTCCTTCTTGAATTGTCTGTGCTTTACCAATAGGTATGAGATATTCTTCAATAGGAACCTCACCTTTGAGGTTATATTCTAGTTCATTTTCTAAAAAAAGCACGGGATTATTATTGCGAATTGCAGATTTTAATAACCCTTTAGCGTCATAGGGATTTGAAGGGGATATAACGATTAAACCTGGAATATTGGCGTAGAAAGCTTCAACACAATGAGAATGTTGACAAGATACTTGGGCAGCTGTCCCATTAGGGCCTCGAAATACTATGGGCACATTAAAAATTCCTCCAGTCATATAATGCATTTTAGCAGCATGAGAGATAATTTGGTCTGCTGCAACAAAAGAAAAATTCCAACTCATAAATTCTATGATAGGTCGAAGTCCTGTTAATGCTGCACCGATGCCAATTCCTGTGAAGCCTGCTTCACTAATAGGTGTGTCAATGATTCTATGAGAACCCCATTTATCTAATAAGCCTTTGGTTACTTTATAGGCTCCATTATATTCTCCAACCTCCTCACCAAACACACAAATATTAAGGTCTCGAGACATTTCTTCATCAATAGCTTCTCGAAGTGCTTCTCGAATTTCTAATGTTTTGTACTTAGGCATAAACTCCTTCTTCTAATGTAGTCGTAGATGGATCATTAGCTGCTTTTGCTTTTGTAAAGGCTTGAAGGACTTTTGTTTTGCATTCTTGGCGTAAATGCTGAAACTCTTCTTCAGTCAAAGTTCCTAGCTGTATTAACCAAGTTTTAGCAATAACAATAGGATCTTTTTTTAAAAGAGATTGCATTTCTTCTTTAGATCTATAAAGGTTAGGATCAGATATTGAGTGTCCTCGGAATCGCGAGCAGATACATTCTATAAGGATGGGGTGACGTGTAGCTTGCATATATTGATACGCTTCTTTAAAGCCTGTAAGACAGTTAAATAAATCAAAACCATTTAGGGTAAAGGCTCGTATTCCATAGGAGGCTCCTTGAGATTCTGCTATGGGCTGTTTTGCTATAGCTCGATGTAGAGCTGTTCCCATACCCCAGCCATTGTTCTCGATAATCAGCATGAGAGGTAGGTCATGAAGAGCTACGAAATTTAAAGTTTCATGAAATACGCCTTGAGCAACGGCACCATCTCCGATAAATCCCAAAGAAATTTTTTCTTTTTCTTTATGATATTTTAGAGTAAATGCTGCTCCTGCTGCAAGGGGGATCTGCCCTCCGACAATACCAAAACCTCCTGGGAAATTAGGTCCACACATATGCATTGAACCGCCCCTGCCTAAAGCACAGCCTGTTTCTTTCCCTAGAAGCTCGGCTGCAATTTGTTCAAGTGGAATACCAAGAAGTACAGCAAGAGCATGACAACGGTAGGAAGAGAAGAACCAGTGGTCAGTTCCTGTATTAGCAAGTATTGCTGTAGCTATAGCTTCTTGGCCAATGTAAGAGTGATAAAATCCTCCTACGAGATTTTCTAAATAGGCTTCTTCTCCTCGAACTTCAAGTTCACGAATCAGAAGCATTTGGTTAAGGAATTGTGTACATTCTGCAGCACCATAAGTTTCTAGGACATCTTGTACGGTTGTTTCTTGTGTAATCTCAGAAGCTATGTTGTATGGAGATAAACTGAACATGCTTGGATCCAAGGGAGATGCATGAAGAATTGTTTCCTTGTCATTATAAGAGGTAGGGGTTGAAAAAACAAGCGCTATTCTAAAGAAAAAGTAATTAAGTTTTTTTTAAATCTAGAAAACTTTAATATCCCTGGATTAAAAATTGCAGCAAACAACCATAAGGACTGTAGACTATGGATGTCTTTCGTAAGTTTAATAGACATACCCAGTTTTATGTGGACTCGGTCGATGGAATAGTAAAGAATTTTGATCATCGTTTTGGTGATAAGGGTGATAAGTTTAAAGATAATGAAGAATTGGAACAAAAGCTCTCATCGATTGCAAAACGTATTGTCCTTTCAGCACAGGAATTTCAATGTCGAGGGTCTACTCATAGCCATTATTTAAAGAAAACGCAGTGGTTGCCTTATAAAAATGAGGAGCTTGAGGAAACTAAAGAGTGGTTTGCTATGTTGACTTCTATGGATAAAAGGATAGCACAACTTTTTTTTTATATGACCCCATATGAAGTCCAATGGGAAGATTTTTTAGCAATCATTCGTTATTCAGAGCATCATGAAGGTTTTGGCGGAGTGTTGTTATTTTGTGGGCCTTTTGAAAGGCAATGTGCTTATATACGCTCTATAAATAAAGCATTAGCTTTGCCATTGCTTTTAGGAAGTAGTATTGTACACAGTTTACGCTTTTACTTAGCTTGTCGAAAGCTTTCTCTCATAGAATGCAAGGATTTGGATGTTTTAGGGAAAGATTTGGGTTTTTTGTTGCAAGAATACGGTGTCATGTTTTCTTTAATTTTTAAAGAAATTATGTCTATAGATCTATTGAATTATAGAAAACTCATTAAGGAGCTTAAGTCTAGCGGAAACATTCAAGGATGCGTTTATGATAACAATGTTCCTTCTCCTGCTGCTTCTTTGTGCAGTCCTATAGCATTGCGTTATAGCCTGGCCAATACAATTCGGGGACTAGCTTTAGATGTAGACTTTTCTACATTAAAATTTATGAGTCCTTCTATATTAGCAAGTACGGAACAGACAGTGAAAGCATTGAATTCTGGAGGGGAATGTTTCGTATTTTCCAGTCTTAGTGAGTTCCATATTGGGGTAAAAGTTATCATCCAGCTAGTTCATGATGGAGAAATTAGCCCTGAAATTTTGAATAAAAATGTAATGAAAGTGCTGATGTTAAAGCGAAAGATGCATACTATGCATGTCTAGCTATAAATTAAATAAGTGAAGATTTTTCAATTTTCTCTAAGAGGCTTTTGACTTCTTGTTCTAGTTTACGCAACCTTTCTTCAGTCTTAGGAAGATTTCGAATTTTTGCAATTAGGCGATGAGTTTCTTGGTAAGGACGTGCGGGGGCTCCTCCGTAAATTCCAGGAGATGTGATCGATTTTGTGACACCAGTTTGAGCTATCATGATTACATGATCTGTAATAGAAATATGTCCTGTAATCCCAGCTTGACCTCCGATGATCACGTAGTTTCCAATTTTTGTAGATCCTGCGATACCCGCCTGTGCTACAATAATAGTGTGTTTACCAACTTTAACTTGGTGCGCTATTTGTACTTGGTTATCAATTTTTGAACCTTCGTGAATTATTGTGTTTTTAAAACGTCCACGATCAATTGTTGTATTTGCTCCAATTTCGACATCATCGCCGATGATTACTGAGCCTAAGTGTTTTAAATGCTTATGAAGGCCAAAAGCATTGGTAATGTAACCAAAGCCACATGATCCTAAAACAGCTCCGGGTTGAATAATAACACGTTTTCCAATAACCACTCTTTCTCGAATGATAACTTTAGGATAGATCAAGCAATTCTCTCCTAGTATACTATCAGCTCCAACAATACTTCCAGCTCCAATAGATGTTCCTGCACCAATGTGTGCATTTTGGTAAATAACAGCATAGGGCTCTATACAAACGTTTGCTCCAATATGAGCGGTAGGATGAATGACTGCAGTAGGATGAATGCCAGCAAATCCAGATTCTGCGGGTTTAATAAAAAGCTCTATGCATTTTTGAAAGGTTTGAGAGGGGGATTCCGAAGTAATAAGAAAATTTTTATTTAGATATGCATATTGCATGGCTTGAGATTTAGATAAAATAATTGCACCAGCTTCTGTAGTTTTTAAAAAATTCGTGTATTTTTCATTATCTAAGAAAGTGACGTGGTGTGCTTTAGCGTTGCTAATCTCTTCGATGCCGGAAATAGGAGTTTCCAAATTTCCTTGAACTCTAACCTGCAATAACTCAGCTAACTGTGTAAGAGTATAAACTGGTCCTTCAGACATAGAAAACTCCTTAATCCTATGTGATATTAGTTATTTTTTTTGAAAGATTCATCAAGAATTTTAATAATTTCAGTAGTCTTATCAGTGCCTGGAGAAATGGCTAAAATAGCTTCTTCATTAAAAATAGCTTCTAATTTTGCTTCTTCTCGTACAGTTTCTGAAGCGCTTTTTACTTCTTGAATCAGTTTTTGAACTCGTTTTACATTACTTTGATTAATGGTTTGATAGTATTGTGATTGATAGGCGTTATATTCTGCAGAAAGATTTTCAAATTTTTTACGTAATTCTTCTGATACAGTCTCGGAAAGACTTTCCATGTAATCTTCATCTTGTAATTTTCCATAGAGGGAGGAAAGTTCTTCTTCCATTTTTTCAGCATTTTGCATGAATTGTTGCTTCATAGATTCAAGCTCCTCGCTTTCTTTTTTTCCTAAAGCAGATTCTTCAAGACAACGCTTTAAACTCACATAACCTATGTCAGCTTGAGCTACGGAGGATAAGCTCAAGATCGTAAAGCCAGTGCAAAACAGTAATTTTTTCATAACAACCCATTTAAATTAAGAAATCAAAGACTACAAGGTAACAAAAAAAGCGTTCTCTGAAAACAACAAAGATTTTTTAAGAGATGCTCTTATAATTTTTTATATTTTAGAACATGCCTCCTAGAGCAAAGAAGAATCGTTGAGATACATCGATTTTCTCTCCATTGAGTATTTCTGTAGGACGGAAAGGCCATCCAAATCCTAACATAACTGGCACATTGTTCATTACATCGAAACGTAAGCCAATTCCAGCACTGCTGCATAGGTCTTTTAAATGTATAGTATATTCTTTGAGACCTATAAAACCTGCATCTAGGAAAACAAAGGTACTCACATTAGGTTGATTGATTAAAGGATACTGGAACTCTTCTGAAAGAAGCAGTGAAGAAAGTCCTCCCTTAGGTTCGGAGGGTGAGTATTTGGGGCCAATAATAAAGGATTTGTATCCTCGAACAGACGTCTCTCCACCTAAGAAGAAGCGTTCACTTATAGGAACTCCCTCTGCTATAGTGTTGCTATAAGGTTTGATAAACTGAGCTTCGCCTTTTATTTTTAAGACGCCTTTACGTGTAAATTTTCGATATATTGCGCTATTTATAGAGAGCTTAGTAAAGTGGTATGTTCCTCCTAGTCCAGAAACTTCAAAGCTGATTCCGCTTCGTATTCCTGTTGTAGGATTACGTGGATTGTCAATAGAATCATAACTTAGAGTGCAACCTCCCGCAGATACAAAACCTTTGTTATTATCTATATTAGGACCGAGAAGAAATTTACGCTTTTCATGAAGACTTGTTTGGCTACCTCGATAGAAGATCCCGTATTTGAGGTGCTCATTTAAAATATAAGTTGTGCTTACATTTCCACCATACGTCTGAACAGCGTAATCTTTTGACAAGGCTCTATTAATCGATTTCTCAAGCTCTACTCCTAAAATCCAAGGAGTATTTAAAAAGTGAGGTTTTGTCCATTTTAGGGTATAATCCGTAACTTTATCTCCAAAATTGGCTTTTAAAAATAGATATTCTCCACCTCCCCGTAAGCTACGAAATCCTTTAGAGAAAAAATGTCTGATACCAAAAAGATCGAAATTGCTCTCTGATAATTCTATACCCCCGAAAAGATTATCTAATGAGCTGAATCCTAAAAACAAGCCTAAATTTCCTGTCGTAGTTTCTTTAACTTCTATAAAGATGTCACGATAGTGCTCGGCATTCCCCATAGGATCTAACTGAGAACGTACAGTATAAACACTAACGGATTGAAAATAACCTGTGTTGCGTAGGCGTTGTTCCGTATTTTCTAATTTCAATCGATTAAATGTATTGCCAGGAAAGAGACTTGTTTCATGTAAAATGACGTCAGATTTGGTATGGGTATTCCCAGTAATTTTAATTAAACCGACTTTGTAAGGTGAGCCTTCATTCACTTGATAAGTAATATCATATACAGGGCGGTTAGCATGGGGGGTGAAAAGAACATCAACATTGGTGTTAATGTAACCATACCTTGCGTAAGCTTGTTTAATTTTTTGTGCGCTATCCCATACTTTGTCGGAACAATACAGATCATTCGAGGCAACACTCATTTGTTTTTCTATAAGGCGTTTGGGAAGGATTTTAAAACCATCAATATGTACATGGCCTAGCGTATATCGAGAGCCTTTTTCTGCATTTATGCAAAGTAAGATGTTGCCTTGATCATCGAGTTCGTACTGTGGAGTGACTATTGCATCAGCATAACCGTGGTTATGTAGGTAATTTGTAATACTTAGAATATCTTGTTCAATAATGTCGGGGTGATATAATCCAGCTCCTGTGAACCAACTGATAGTTTTTGAGTACTGTTTTGTTTGAATAAATTCTTGAATGTCTGCTTTTTCTGTACTATTCAGTCCATTAAATTTTAGTTGTTTGATTTTCCCACAGGGACCTTCTTTGATTTGAATCGAAATATCAATACAACCTTTTTCTTGATTATGGTCGAAATCGTAATTTAATTTTGATTCAAAGTAGCCGCGTTTAAGATAGTATGTTTTTAAATCATCCATTCCTTTTAGAAACTTTTCTCTTTCATAAAGGTCATTTTGGTATATTTGCAAAATTTTGATAATTTTATGTTGAGGAATAGCATGATTTCCTAAAATAAGAATTTTACGAATACAAGGCTTAGCTACTAGGTGTAATGCAATTGTAGTTTTTCCTTCAAAAAACTCTACTTGGGGATCTACAGTATCGTATTCCTTCGCTAAAGTACGCAAATCTTCATCAAAATCTATTTGAGAAAACAAAGCTCCGCTTTGGGTTTTTAGTCTAGGTAGCGCATGTTTATTTAAAGCATTTTCACCTTCTGTTGTAATCGTAATAGATTCTACAATTGCATAGCCTTCTTTAACTTTTTCTGCAGAGAATAAAGTTAAAGGAGCTTGGATTAACGCTAAGATGGAGAACTGCAGAATAATTTTATTTCGCATGATGAGCATTCCAAAGAATCTTTTCTGAGACAGAAGGTTTGTTTATGAAGTAAGCACAAAAATACGGAGTGGCGAATTTTTTAACAAGGCTTTACCGTTTAGAATATGTTGTGCTTTTAAAGACATTTAAACCAAATGGGAGCCGCAAATAATTTTAAGAAAGGGAACTTTTATTTCAATATTAATATGGATGACGCCCAGAGAAAGCTCTGGCTAGTGTTCCTGAGTCTATATAGTCAAAAGATAACCCTACAGGTAAACCCAAAGCCAAACGCGAAATAAAAATGGGAAGTGTAACCAACTCTTGTTTTAAAAAAAGAGCTGTAGCATCGCCTTCTAAAGTCGCATCAAGGGCGAGAATAATCTCTTTAGAGGAAAGAGTTTCAATTCGTTGTTTCAATAAGAAAAGGCGTTGAGTGTCTATATGTTTCCCTGTAATTGGTGAGAGGAGTGAGCCTAGGACATAATAGTGTCCATTAAATATTTTTGAGCGTTCTAAGAAAAAGACGTCTTTTTGACTGGCTACAACACATAGACTGGAAGGATCTCGTTCTTTTGTACAGAAATGACAATCAGCCTCGGGTGCTTCTTTTAGACTGAAACATTGGCTACAATTACTGCGCACAATTGAAATTTCTTCAAAGGCCTGGCCCAGGGCTTCGAGTTGCTCTTTTTCCCATGTGATAAGTTCAAAAGCGAGTTTTTCTGCTGTTTTGAAACCAATTCCAGGAAGCTTTCTTAAAAAGAAAATTAGTTTAGATAAATAATCAGGGTACTTTATCATGGTTTTTTTGAATTTTATTTTTTACATTTGCCCCAAAGGTTGGTTAGGAGACTAAATTAAAGTTAGAGTATAAACTCTTTGAATAGTATACTAGCTTTTTTCTTTCCTTGTGTTTGTCTATGAGTAAGACTAAAAAAGCAGCAATTTGGGCAACGGGTTCATACTTACCTCAAAAGGTTTTGTCGAACTTTGATTTAGAAAAAATGGTAGACACCTCTAATGAATGGATTGTTTTGAGAACAGGAATTCGAGAACGTCGAATTGCTGCTCCCCATGAACATAGTTCTTATATGGGTGCTCAAGCTGCGAAAAAGGCAATTGTAAATTCTAATCTAAGAAAAGATCAAATAGAATGTATTCTTTTTTCTACTGCTGCTCCTGATTATATTTTTCCCTCTACTGCGACTCTTGCTCAGGCATATTTGGGAATAGAAGAGATTCCAGCTTTTGATTGTCAGGCAGCTTGTTCAGGATATTTGTATGGATTGTCAGTAGCCAAGGCTTATGTAGAGTCGGGTGCGTATAAAAATGTTTTATTAATGGCTGCGGATAAGCTTTCTTCATTTGTTAATTATGAGGATCGGAATACTTGTGTACTTTTTGGTGATGGCGGGGCTGCCTGTGTGATTGGAGAAAGTCGTCCAGGAGCACTTGAAATTCATCAGGTTTGTTTAGGTGCTGATGGTAGATTAGGGGAGCTTTTAAGCTTACCTGCAGGAGGAAGTCGTCACCCCGCTTCTGAGGAAACTTTACGTTCTGGGAAGCATTATATGGCTATGGAGGGGAAGGAGGTTTTTAAGCATGCGATAAGGCGTATGGAATCTTCAGCTAAAACCGCAATTGCTTTGGCTGGCATTCAGGAAGAAGATATTCATTGGCTTGTCCCTCATCAAGCTAATGAAAGAATCATTGATGCTATGGCTAAGCGCTTTAACGTTGATCCTTCTAGAGTATTTAAGAGCATACATAAATATGGAAATACAGCAGCTTCATCTGTTGGTATTGCCTTAGACGAACTGATTCATACGGAGTGTATCGATCCACATCAATATTTGCTTTTAACAGCCTTTGGAGGGGGTTTATCTTGGGGTGCAGTAATCCTGGAGCAGGTTTAAATTGGGAAGGATTGACTTATGAACACACGGTATGCTTTTTTATTTCCAGGTCAAGGAAGTCAATATGTAGGTATGGGAAAAGATTTGTCTCATAATTATTCAGAAGCTGCGGATATTTTTGCACTTGCTGATGAAATATTGGGATTTTCCTTAACTTCGATTATGTTTCAAGGACCAGAAAAATTATTAATGGAAACTATACATAGTCAATTAGCTATTTATCTTCATAGTATGGCAGTCGTGAGTATTCTTTCTTCACGATCTTCTATTGTTCCCACGGTTGTATCAGGATTAAGTTTGGGAGAATATACTGCTCTGACTGCTTCTAATAGGATATCTTTATTAGATGGATTAACTCTTATTAGGAAACGTGGAGAGTTAATGAATGAGGCTTGTAAGCAGAGCCCTGGAGCTATGGCAGCCATATTAGGGCTGCCTGCTGAAGTTGTTGAGCAACATATAGCAGGCTTAGGTGAGGGGATTTGGATAGCAAACTATAACGCACCTAGTCAACTTGTGATTGCAGGAACAGTTGAAAAAGTTTCAGAGGCTATCGAATTATTTCAAACTTTAGGTGCTAAGAAGGCAATTTGGTTAAAAGTATTTGGGGCATTTCATACGCCTTTTATGCAGACGGCTCAAGATGGTCTTGCGCCCTATATTTATACTCTTCCAATCAAAGATTCGGGTGTACCTTTAATTTCACACGTTGTTGCTAAGTCTCTAATATCTGTTGAAGAAATTCGGACTTGTTTAGCGCGTCAGATAACGTCACCAACTCTATGGTATCAAAGTTGCTATTTTATGGAATCCATGGTGGATCGATTTTTAGAATTAGGGCCTGGTAAAGTACTTACAGGTTTAAATCGTTCAATTGGACTTACAAAGCCTACGCAGAGTCTTAGTACTACTGAGATAATTGAAAATTTTTTAGAAGAGGTATGTTAATATGGAGATTATATTAACGGGGAAAAAAGCAATTATTACTGGTGGCTCGCGAGGAATTGGTTTAGGAATTGCGAGATTATTTTTAGAACAGGGTGTTGATGTAGAGATTTGGGGCGTGAATGAAGAACGGGGACAGGCTGCTGCGAGTGCTCTGAGCAATCTTCAAGGACAAGTGTCATTTGCTCGTGTAGATGTTGGTGATTTTGGGGCTGTTAAAGAAGCGGTAAAAAATTTTTTAGATCGTCATCAAAAAATCGATATTTTAATTAATAATGCTGGTATCACTCGTGATAATTTGCTTATGCGTATGTCTGAAGAAGACTGGCACATGGTGATTCGTACTAATTTAGATTCCTTATATTATACTTGTTCTTCAGTAATTCGGCCTATGATGAAGGCGCGTTCAGGTTCAATCATTAATATTACTTCTATTGGTGCTAAAATGGGGAATCCTGGGCAAACTAATTATACTGCTGCCAAAGGTGGAGTTATTGCTTTTAGTAGATCTTTAGCTAAAGAAGTGGCTGGAAGAAATGTTCGAGTAAATTGTATAGCTCCGGGTTTTATTGATACAGACATGACAAGGGTATTGAGTGAGACTGTGACTGCTGAATGGCTTAAGAACGTTCCTATGGGAAGGGCAGGAACTACGGAAGATATTGCTCGGGTAGCATTATTTTTTGCTTCCCCGTTATCTGAGTATATAACTTCACAAGTATTAGCTGTGGATGGGGGCACTACTTATTAAGTAAGCATCGAAGAAAAAGTAAGTTTTTGCAATACTAACTTACTTCTCTATTATGAGAATTATTAGATATTGTGTAGTTAAACATGTAACAGGATATAGCAATGAGTTTAGAAGATGATTTAATGGCAATTATTGTTGAGCAGCTAGGTGTGGATCCAAAAGAAGTTAATGAAAACTCTTCGTTTATTGAGGATTTGAATGCTGATAGCTTAGATTTAACAGAATTGATTATGACTTTAGAAGAAAAGTTTGCTTTTGAAATTTCTGAAGCAGACGCAGAACAACTCCGTACTGTTGGTGATGTATTGACCTATATTAGAAGACGTCAAGCTGAACAATAAACGTTTACCCGTATTTCTTTGGGTGCGCTGCAATGATAGGTGTGTTAAATACTAAATCGCGATTATGAAAGTAGCGTACCGTTTTTCTATAGTATTTTTTTAGATTTGGATTCTTGTGCTTAGGGGCAATCTAAATTCTATTTGTTTGCTATATAATTCCAAAAAAGATAAGGCTACTGAAGGGCATTCTTCAATAATGTTTAAAATTTGTCCTTTGCTTAAAACAAGCATGCGTGCTTGTGTATTGGCGCAAGCATTGTATTCTCTAAGTTTATTATTAAATAAGCTCTCTTCTCCAAAGCAGTCTTTTGATTTTAATTTTATGGGTGTTTCGAGTTTATCGTAAGAAATTATCACATGACCTTCTACAATAATGTAAAAGCTAAAGCCTCGTTGTCCTATAGAAAATATGTTTGCCCCCGGTTTAAAAATCATGATTTCTGCTTTATCAGCAATCCCTAAAAGGAGATCCATATCAAGAGAATGGAAAATAATAGTTTTTTTTAATAGAAACGCCCGATCAATTAAATTCATAGGAAAGATACCTTGTCAGGTTAAATCATAAAGAAAGAAATCAATGTGTCTGGATTATTACTCACCAGTTCTTCCTCTTGTTGATTAATATTTGTATACATACTAGGGGATTGGAAGTCTGTATCGCAGTAGGCAAGCTCTTGTTTGAGTTGTTGTGCAGTCAATTTGTTTAAACATGAAGGGGAGTTCTCCATCATGTTTAGGAGTTCTTTAAGAGTTAGAGGAATAACACCACATTTAAAATAATATTTTTCACTATAACACGGGCATGGTTGGTTTACGAAGGGTTCGAGTAAAGAAAATAAGCGACCGTCACAATTTTTCTCTAGTGATTCTAAGGCCTGGGCTTTGATTTTTTGATTTTTCCCTATAAGCGCACGAATTAGGATATCAGAATCTTCTACAGATCCTAGAATACCAAGTAGTGTGAGGATAAAGTTTACTTCAGCATAATAATTAGAGTTAAGAGTATTGATGAGTAAACTTAGGTTGTATGAAGGATAGCATTTTTGAATGTAATGTTTGTGGTAAGAGTAGAATAGTGCTTTGCTTGCTTTAAATTTTACTAATTTATACGCATGTTTTTTCAATAGCCAATTATCGATTTTACAAAGTGCTTTAGCAGCTAAAATACGACAACGGTTGTGTATGGTATCATCAATAAGGACCTGAAGAAATGCGGGAGCAACTTCTTTAGGTAAATTTTCAATCATAATTTCAGCAAATTTTCTAGAAGAGCTTTTAAGTTGAAATATTGTGATAAGGAGCTGCTTAACAAGGCTAGTATCAAAAGCAATGCTGATTGTCTTTAGTAAATACTGACTGGCTTCATTGTTATGAGAAGCATGCTTTAATGCGAGAAGAAGTTTACGGCAGTAGGGTTTATGAGTAACTCTAACAGAGGTATAGAGGGCTTTACAAGTTAAAATGAGAATATCGTTATTGGAAAAATCTAAAAAATCTAGGAGGATAGGAAAATTATCTGGATTTTTTTCTAATCGTAATATGGATAGAGCTGTAGCAATTGCTTGTGGAGTTTGGGATTGTAATAATTCTTGAAGACGGGAATCTGCAAGATCACGATAAGAACCGCTTGTTTCTTGCCTTCGTACAGTAAGAATTGCGGCAAATAATCGGTCTCCAGCAGCGTCATAAAGATCTTCAGCAATGTTTGTGATTTGTAAAAGATTGTGTTCAGCAAAATAAAGGTGGATAGCTGTGGCAATTGCTGGATGGGGAAAGGTGTTTGTCCATCGTTTAAGGAGTTCTAAGGTAAGAAAGTCTTTAGCCCATAAACTCAATTTGAGCATATCTAAAGTTTTTAATTTATTTGGGAGGCTAAGTTTGTTCATGTGAGCAAGAAGACTAGGAAGAATGCTGCGACTGCCAAGATTTAGCAGATGCTGAAATGCAAAAGTTTGGTGTTGTTCATTAGGGTGTTTGAGATGAGCTAAGAGAAAGAGCTCTATTTGTCGTTTTTGTTTTGTATTCATTATTTTCATCCAGTTTTGCATGAATTTATTGGGGTGAAGTGCTTGGGATGAAAGATTTTTAAGAATTGCCTTGGCATAATAAGAACGTACTAAACAGACAAGAACAGTAGCTATTAGAGAGATGGTCAAGCAAAGAATGAATTGCTTTGGAGCAATAAAACAAATAAGACTCCAAACAAGCATGCCTATAGGTTCAATAAATGATTCTATAACAATACGGATTTGACTCCGAATTTTGTTAGGGACTCCATAAATCAGAAGTTGAAGGTTGTTATCATCAAGAGCGTAAGTCACTCCTTCACGGACAACCATAGCTATAGTAGCAATACAAAGTGAGGTATTGAAAATCCAACAAAAAAAGAGACTAAGAAAACATAAAGGAGCAAATAGGATGACATTATTGATTCCCAAGTTTTTTATGATTCTACTGTAAGCAAATAAGGCAAAACACATATTTCCAAGAGAGATCCATAGGGCACATTTACCTATATGAGCGATTAGATGAAATTCTTCTTTCGAAGTGAATACTACTTCAAATACTTTTAAATAATTAAATTCTGTTGCAATAGCTAAGAGTTGCATGAGGAAGTAGAAACACAACAAATAGAAAGTATATTTGTCTGCAAAACAAAGCTTTAAAGCTTGAGAAATTCGAGGAGGATGTCCTGTATCAAGAAAATGGTCATGGTCATCAACAAGAGCTTTTAGAGAGTTAGAGACATAAAATACAATGGGGAGGGTTAAGAGTAGGGCTATGCTAAATAAAATCAACATCCCTTGGATTCCTAAGACGTGCACAAGTGTAGCAACGATCCCGCTACCAATAGCATCTCCAAGGAAAATAATAGCGTTAAAAATACAAAAATGTCTTTTACCATCTTGTAAATTGAAAAATTGATCTACAAAACTCCAAAAACTTGTATAAGAAAAAATCGTTAAACTCCAAATAATTATACGATAGAAGAACAAAGGGAAACGAGGAAGGTCTGTTGTTACTATAGAAAAAAATAGAAGATAAACATTGCATATAACTGTGCTTATCACTGGAGTAAGAAAAAGAGTCCTAGGAGAAACACGTTTTTGAAATAAATTATAAAGGACAAGGGAAGAAAAAAGACATAGAATTAAAGAGGACCCTAAATAAATTTTTGGTAACTCTATGGACCCTAACTTTTCAATAAACAAACCTTCAGCAAGGGCGAGAGTGCCATAGCAACCCATGCCCCATACTAAGCCTAGACAAAGGAACAGAAGGGCTCTTTTTTCTTCGCCGTGATGTAGGTTAAATAGCAGGCGCAAGGCTTTTCGCATGATTCATACCTACCAAAAAAAGATATCTTATAAGACTAAAGTAATTAATTTCAAGTGAGGTATGAAGTGATACGGTAAGTGTAAGCTAATTTTTTTTATTAACTAGTAGTATGAGTTGTTATAGGACGCTGCTGTTGAGTAATTATAAGGCTTATAACACTAATAGCAGAAATTACAAAAACAATAGATCCACTTATTGTTGCCCAAAGTAAGTCGGAATAGCCAAGTAAGAGAGCAACTTGAGGTAAAATCCCTGTGAAACCAAGAACAGCGAGTACAATTATAAGAACAGCGAGTAGAGAAATAGCAAGAAGTATTGCTGTTATAGTTATAATGCCTATGCGACTCCTTGGAGAAGTTTTAATGGGGATAAGTAAAGAAGTTCTTACTAAACCTAATTCTGCTCTTAGACTAGTTAATTCTGCGTGCACTTGCTGTTGAGTTGTTAGCAAGGAAGAAAAGGCAGGACTACTAGTAGAATCTAATTGTTGTGTCGGGAAAGAAACAGCCGGACGGGCAAGCAATACTGATTGACATGCAGACAACTTCGTCGAAATTTCTTTTAATAAAAATTCGACTTTAGAGTCACCAAAAGATGAAGATGAAGTTGAACTTTCAATCAGCTCGGTCTGCGTAGTAGAGGTAGAATAAGGAGTAGGTTTCATATAAAATTCTTTTTAGGAGGATTGTGATGAGCTGTTAATAATGATAAGTTTATTTTTCATTGCTGTTTGAGCGCCTAAAATAGATAAAACCATGAGACCAACTGCTAAAGAACCAAGAACAGGAAGAGATATACAGGCTCCGATAGTGTAGAGATTAAGGATAGAAAGAACTATAGGACAGGCTCCGCAAGCAGTAAGTATACAAACAATGAGAACGGTAAGCGCGATTAAGGCAATAAGAGTTAATAAGACTGCGAGAACTTTAGCCAAAGTAGATGGGGCTTTTTGTTGAATCTTGTATCCGGATGTACTGGATACATGAAATTGTTGTGGAGCTGGATCTTTATTCTTATTGTCCTCAAGTATCAGATGTAATAATAGTCCTACCTGCTCTTGTAGTTGTCCTACTTTATTAGAGGAAACTTTTCCCTCTATAGAACTGTCTACCACCTCTTGGACTTGTAGTGATAACACTTGCACTGTTTGAGAGAGAGGGTCTAATTTACTGACTTGATGTTCAACTTCTTCCAAACGATCATCTAAATTGCGCATTTGTGTTTCTATGGATGCTGTCATGATTATTCCCTCAATGCAAAAAGTGGATTGTGCAAGGAGTATAAGGAATAGTTGGGTTTATGGCAATTCAAATAAAAATACTTGCTACTACATATACTTTTTGTCTTTAAGAATTTTCTGGGTTTGAACGAATAAATCTTAAATATAACTTTCGATTTACTTTCCATAAAATAGTGAATCCTATAGTCCACTGTAAGATTAGGGTTGAAAGACTATAAGTTGAAATAGGGTTCCACCATGTGTCATTTTCTGGGAATAGTCCTTTATAGAAATACCAACCCAAAAGAAGTATTCCTTCAATAGGAAGCAAATATTTTACTATGATGGTAAATATGTGGTTTAAATGGATATCATTCGGGACGGCATTGATAACTTCTTTTTTTATTTTTTTAAGTCCGTAAGTTAAAGCTGCATAGATAAAAATTAAACCATTAACAATAAGTGCTATACCCCATACGGTGTCTTGGTTAGTAAAGAATTTCATGCTTAGAGCTGAGGGAATCCCTAGGATAAATGCGATGAGTGTTGCGAGTGTTTCCGCAATATGTGTTTTTATACCAAATTCTGAAAAAGTTTGAGAAAGTAAGAAGAGCATGGAAATCATAGACGATAAAGCAGCCATAGAGAACGCTAAGAAGAAGAGGGAGCTAAACAAGGTGGCGAAATAAGACCAACCTGGGAGTCGTGTGAATAGTTCTGGAAGGTAGATAAACGTGACTCCTACACTTGAGGCTCCAACTCCTTCTTGTAATTGTTGAGTTCCTAGGATATCTAGAGAAGCACATGTAGAGAAAATGACAATGCCCATAACTAGGGAAATAAGGTTATTGGATATTGCTGTAAGCGCTCCATTTGCAACTATTCCAGTTCTTTTTGAGGCAAATCCCGAGTAAACAAGTAGTAGTCCCCAACCTGCTCCTGTGTCCCAGGCATTTTGCGTAAGGGCTTCTATCCATACTTTATAATTAACAAAAGAACTTCGATCACAAGTAAAAAGTTGTTTTATTCCTTGAAGAGCTCCTGGAAGTGTAACAGCTCGTATAAGTAAGGCTAGCATACATACAAGAAATGCTGGGATAAGAATTTTATTACACTTTTCAATACCTTGTACAATTCCTTTACGGATAATGAGGTAGGCTAGTCCTAAGGAAATAAGATGAGACCAAAGAGGTAGAGTACTTTGGTAATGAGTTTCCCATAATTGAGTAAAGTTATTACCTAATTGAATTTTTCCTGAAAGGGCATAATAGAAATAACTCAATCCCCAGCCTACGATTGTTGAGTAGTAGGCTAGAATACAGGTTGTAACTAAGGTTATAAATCCTCCTGCCCACGCCCATTTTGGGCCTATAGTTTTAATTAAGGCCCCTATAGGGGCCTTTTGGGTTAATTTACCAATGGAAAGTTCTATAATAATTAAGGGAATTGACCATAGAAATAAAAAACCTAACCAGAGAAGAATAAAAGACCCACCTCCGTTTTGTGCGACAATTCGGGGAAAGCGCCAAATATTGCCAGCTCCGACAGCAATTCCCATCATGGAGAATACAAATCCTAATTGAGAAGAGAAGCGGGTATGTTTTTTGCTCACAGGAAGGGGGCCTTATAAAGGGAATTTTTTAGAAAGCTGTTTATTTACTATGCTTACTACACAGCAATCCGACCAGACGTTAAGGGAAGTCTCTAACATATCTAGGACGGCATAAAAAGGCAAAATAAGACCGAGAATAGATAAAGGAATTTTTATAGAAGAGAGTAAGGAGAGGGTAAGAAAATAGCATCCCATAGGCACACCGGCATTTCCTACGGCTGCAAGGGTTGCAATGAGAACCCAAGCAATTAACATAAGGGGCGACAAAAGTATTCCATTTGAAGTAAGGATAAAAACTATTGTGATGAGAATGAAAGCTGCACAGCCATTCATATTGATAACAGAGCATAAGGGAAAGCTAAATCGAGAAAGAGTGGGATGTATCTTTAATTCATCTTCGGCAAGTTCCATTGTTAGGGGTAAGGTAGCTGCTGAAGATTTTGAGAAAAATGCCGTAATCAAAGCTGGAGACATTGTTTTTACTACTTTAAAAGGGGAAATCTTGTGAAATTTAAGTAAGAGGGGAAGCACCAAAAATCCTTGGAGGAGGTTAGCCATTATTACACAGAATAAATATTTACTAAATACTTGTAGATTTTCCTGATTTCTAAACTCTTTATATAGAAGAATAGAAAAGGCAAACATTGCTAAAGGAAGAAGTTTAAGTATGCCTTTGGCTAAATTAAGGAAAATAGAAGAGAAAGTAGAAAAAAAGTTTTTTACGAAAGTTCTTTCTTTTTCTTTCAAGAATAAAGACGCGATACTTAAGATAACTGCTAAAAATGCAATAGCAATGACATTTCCTTCAATAAAAGGCTTGAGTATATTGTTAGGTAGAATGTCTGCTAAGATATTAGTGTATCCTGTGGAGTTTGTTTCTGTCATTGTTGCAAGAGTCGTTGCGGTAGTGACTCTTGGATGAATGAATATGACTATGCCTAAACCAATAGAAGCTGCAATGAGTGTTGTGAATAAAGTATAGTAGACGAGTCTTTTCCCCAAGGTAAACATTGTTTTCAAGTTATCCACAGAAGTAATTGTAGATCCAATAGCAAAAAATACTAGAGGTAAGCTGATTAATCGAAGTAATTTTAAAAAAATACTAGAGATTCCTTCTGCAATAGCAAAAAGTATAACAGAGTTCGTGAGTCCTAACCCCAAGCCAAGAAAGATTGCAAGGAGAAGTAAAAGATTGTATTTAGTATATAAGTATTTTCTTGTCATGAAAAGCACTATTTTTTTCAATACAAAGTAAAGCATTGACAGCATAATAGATAGTGAAATTTTTTTCTTGGGCTTTGAAATAAAGTAATTTTTTAATATGTCGTATTTTAATTTATCCGCTGTTAATGCACAGCTGAAGCCTATAAGTGAAGATAATTTTTATGATCCTAATCTGTGGAGCCAAAATTATCTTAAAAAGACCTACAGCGAAATGACTGAGGTTCTATCTACGTTATCTTTAAAACAAAAATATAAAGTTCATTTCATTATTCGCATCGGACTTGTTGCTCTTGGAGCTTTGTTCATTTTATCTATACTTGTTGCAATTATTTCTTTAATACAAGCTCAACTTGTTGTTTTCTCATGGCCTGTTATCGTTGGGGCTATTCTTATTCCATTGATTCTTTTCGGGGGAGGGGGAGGAATCCTGTATTCTTTAGGGAAAAAAGTCGATATTTTTGCAGCAACACGCATTTGTTTATTTGATGAACGTCGTTGGGTTTTTATGCCTCTTTTTTACAAAGGTTCTCAGTACAAAAGCTTTCAGTTTGATGTTTGTATGGATTTATCTACCCTGGATCACAAGGGCTCTGGTATTGCTTTAGTCTATCGTTTTCCTTATGAATTCCACGTGCTTCCTATTTTTATAGTACTTTTTTTAGTTTTAAGTAGAATGGTCTACAATCTCATAAGGTTTTTTATAATTCCTTTTTATATTCTTTTTCGAATGGTATATGATTATTTTTTTTGCAAAAGCCTTTTTGAGGAAGAACGTTTTATTTATAACGATATTGTTCGAGAGATGGGGCGTTCATTAGCGGCATTGTTAAAAGCTCCTTTCTACGGCTCTGCGTATATAATGACTACTTTTTATGCATTGTTAAGTCCTTTGGCAGGACGTGTAGCTCTCGGTTCTTTGGAAAGAGATTGGAATGATGATGTCATATACTCACGAGCGCATATATTGTTTGCAGGAAATCAAAAAAATTTCCACTTTGAAGGAGAAGGAAATAGACTAGGATTAGGACAACATGGTTGTTATTCATTAAGGTGCTGTCAACCAGTAGCTGTCTTTCTTTTTAAGGAAGGAAAAATAATTTCTGGAGGATCTCCTTCAATTCAATATGTTGGACCGGCTTGTCATAAAGCCTATCCAGATTAGCCTATACATAATGATACTGAATTTAGATCTAGTGATTTTTGACTGGGAAAAAAGATGAATTTTTCAATAAATGGCTTCTTTGCGATAAAATATTTTTGATTGAAAAATCGAATACGCTAAAATGGCTTTCGATATTTTAAAGCTAATAGACCTATTTATCGCAAATTGATAAGGGGTTTTTGATCTAACAAATTGGACTATTTTTTAGTTTTCTAAATTGACTGTAAGAAGGTTTCATTACTATAACAAAGAAGGTACATGATTAAATCACCACTACCTTTTATTTCTTCTAAAGTGGTCACAAGTGAGTTGGGGCCTCAGGATGAGTTTGGTTGTTTTAAGGGCACTGTAGGTTTCCTATTATCTGAAATTGAATGTGCAATGCATTCGCAAACTTTTAATGAAGGATATTTAGCAGTAGCTCAAACTTTGTTGATGTTAACTCGTAGCCATCCTATAATTTTAAAAAAGATTATTTTTTATGGTACCACGTATGGACTAAGATATAAAAATTTGTCTTTACTTATGGACGTCCTTATTTATGTGGATCTTCTTTTTCAAGAATTAAGAATTAGTGCTTCGGATAGGCTTTCTTTATGTTCTGTTCGCACATGTATTAATTTTGAATTGTATTCTTTAACAGGAGATATAAAATTTCTTTTTCAAGTTGTGGAAAATTATCATTTAATAAAGAAACTCTTAGAAATGCATCCTCAATTACAATATCGGTTGGGATGGGAACATTTTAGTTTGGGGATAAAGCAAGAGGAGATTTCTTTAGCTGCTACTGCTACTGTATACCAGACAGTCGGTAAGAGCTTTCTAGCGTTGTATCACAAACATTTAGAGTTGTATGATTTGACCTATGGAATACGATGTTTAGCTCAAGCTTTAACTCTAAATTCTCATGCCCCAGATATTCATGCAGATTATGCTAAAGGGTTGGTTGTTTTAGGAACTAGAGAAGGAAAGGCTTTCTGGATAGAACAGAGCATGAAACATTTTTCTCAGGCTATTTTTTTAAGCTTTACCCGAGCTCCTGATAGCATTTCTTATCAAAATTATCGTTATAGCTACGCTCTTGCTGCTGTAAAGCTTTTCGATGTGACTTATAAAAAGGAACATTTTTATCAGGCAACCCAGATACTTTACCAAACTTTGCAATCATTTCCTCATCTTTCAGAATTGTGGATAGTTTGGGGAGAGTTATTAATTCGCTCTGGTTGGTTAAATAGTAATGTAAAACACATTGAAGCTGGGTTGGAAAAACTTGCTTCTATCCAAAAAAAATCTAATAATCCGATTGTGCTTTCTAGCTTATTAGCAATGGGAATTTCTATTTTAGGATTGTACCTAGAAGAACCTAATTTGTTTAAAGAAAGTCGATTGCGTCTGATTTCTGCAATGAAAGCTTTTCCTGGAAATAGTTCTTTTATCTATGCTTTAGGTACTGTTCAGCTTTGTTCAGCTTTGTATTTTAATGATAATGCAAATTTTGCTTCTGCTGTGTCTTGTTTTCTTTCTTGTGTAGAATGGGATTTTGATTCTGTTGAGGCATGGCAAAAACTTTTTGACGGGTATTTTTCTTGGGGAGTCAAGAAAAAAAGTGCAAGATTACTGCAAAAGGCTGTAGATGTAGCCAGTAAGTTATGTTCATTGCGTCCTGAAGCTTTTTTATTTTGGAGTGATCGGGGATTGGCACTGAAGTGTTTAGCAGAAGTTACAGTAGATGAGGCTTATAAAGAAATATTCTTAATAGAATCATTATTATATTATCGTAAAGCATGGGATTTAAGTCATCAACCAGAAATTATAGAACTTTGGGGTTATTCATATTATTTACTTGCAGAGTTACAAGAGGATCTTACTTATTATAATGAAGCTCATGCTCTTCTATCGCAGATAGATTCTCTGCTTCTTTCTTTTCGAGCAAAAATTATTCTTGCTGCTACTCTCTTAGAAAAGGGAAGATTATTAGAAGATCTGGGGTCAGTTGAGAAAGCAGAGGCAATTTTACTGCCTCTTTTAGAGTCTTGTCCTCAAGATGAAAATATTTTACTTTTGCTAGGAAAAGTATATTTATTTTTTTTCTGGAAAACGAAGTGTATACGTGCAAGTAAACTTGCTAAAATGTACTTGGAACAAGCAGCTTCTTTAGGCTCTCCTGGGGCTTATTTAAATTTAGGGAAGTTCTATTCTGTAGAAGAAGATATAGAGACAGCGTGGGAAATGATCCTACGTTCTATTCGTTGTGGTATGAAAATTACTGAGACTAGATGGCTGAAAGATCCCTATTTAGTTAATCTTAGGACAAGATATACATTTCATGAAATTCTTGAGAATCAAAGAGGTAGGGTATGGCAGGAGAGCAGAACCGAAGTGAGGATAAATTAGATACTGCTTTTGGCTCAGGAAATCTAATGGATTCTAAGACAAGTCATTTGGATGATGAGCTGAGTTTTAAGTTAGAGAAAGCTTTTACTTGCTTATCCACAGATATACATTCCCACGATTTGTCTAAAATTGTTAGTGAATATAACCCTATAGATCTTGCTTATGCTGTTTCCTGTCTTCCGTCTGGATCTCGAGCAATTCTTTATAAAAATCTTTCCTGTAATACTTCTAAAGTTGCTTTCATTATTAATACTGACTCTGCTTCACGTTGGGCAATTTTTCGTAGACTTTCTGACATTGAAGTTTGTACTTTAATTGAGCAGATGCCTCCTGATGAAGCTGTTTGGGTTTTGGATGATATCCCTGATCGTAGATATCGCAGAATTCTTGAATTGATAGATTCTAAAAAAGCCTTAAAAATTCGTGATCTGCAAAAGCACGGTAGAAATACTGCGGGTCGTTTGATGACAAACGAATTTTTTGCTTTTTTGATGGAAACAAAGGTTAAGGATGTTTCTGCCTGCATCCGAAATAATCCGGGGATTGATTTGACTCGCTTAGTTTTTGTCTTGGATTTTAAAGGAGAACTTCAAGGTGTTGTTACAGATAGAAGTTTAATTATTAATCCTCCGGAAGTTTCTTTAAAGCAAATTATGAGCCAGGTAGAGCATAAGGTATTGCCCGACGTGACTCGAGAGGAGGTTGTTGATCTTGTTGAAAGGTATAAGATTGCAGCCCTTCCAGTAGTAGATGAGGAAAACTTTTTAATTGGAGCAATTACTTATGAAGATGTCGTTGAAGCGATTGAGGATATTGCTGATGAGACTATTGCTAGAATGGCTGGGACAACTGAAGATGTGGGATATCATAGCTGTCATGTAGTCCAGAGATTTTTACTTAGAGCACCTTGGCTTCTTGTTACGTTATGCGCAGGGTTAATTAGCGCTTCGGTTATGGCTTATTTCCAAAAAATTTCTCCAGCATTATTAGCTTTGATTATTTTTTTCATTCCTTTAATTAACGGGATGTCGGGAAATGTTGGAGTTCAATGTAGTACAATTTTAGTCCGTAGCATGGCTACGGGAACGTTATCTTTTGGGCGGCGTCGGGAAACCATTTTTAAAGAAATCACCATAGGTTTGCTTACGGGAGTTGCTCTTGGCATTCTTTGCGGTATTGTTGTCTATTTAATGGGATTTTTAGGTTTAAATATCTTTTCTGGAAGTAGCATACAATTAGGAGTTACTGTCGCTACTGGAATTTTAGGAGCTTCTCTTACAGCAACCACTCTAGGGGTTCTTTCTCCATTTTTCTTTGTGAAAATTGGTGTAGACCCTGCTTTAGCTTCCGGACCTATTGTTACAGCATTGAATGACATCATGTCGATGATTATCTTTTTTCTGATCACTGGATGCATAAACTTTTTCTTTTTTAGCTAATTTAATGCAGTCTTAAGCGAAAAAAGCTATTGGTTTTAGAATTTTTTATAAAAAGAGAAGGGAACCTCTAACTGACTTTTTTAGATAAACGCTTATGTGCGAAGTAGATACCGAAAGGAATTAGACAGTTTAAGGTAAAAGCGAGCAGTAAGAAAATCGTATAGGCTATCTTACCTTTTTCAGAGAGGTTAGTAAATTCCTGTGGAGGCAAGAAGCTAATCCATAAAGCGAAAATACAAGAACAAGTTCCTAAAAAAGATAAAATACAAATTCTCCAAAATTTTCCAGGGATGGAGTATAAACGCCGAGCTTTGGGCTCTTTAATACGTAATACAGGGCCTGCAATAAATAGACAAATGTACATGGCAAGATACATTTGAATACTCAGTGCACTTAAAATCCAATAAACAAGATCAGCAGAATCCAAACACAAAAATAATAAGGTGAATATTGTCACTACAATAGCCTGAAATATCATTAAATTAGTAGGAACATTCTTGGTGTTCACCTTTTTAAATATATGTGGTAAGCAATCATTTTGTGTGGAGACGAAGAGCCCCTTAGTTCCAGCAAATATCCAGGCGTTTAACTCTCCTAAAGAACCTGCAATTGTCATAAGAACAATGATTCCTGTCATCCATGAGAGGTGATATTTGTCAAAAAAGAGGGTAAATGCTTTTACTAGTCCTGAAACTAAACTAATTTCTTCTTTTGGAATTACAATCGCAATTGACAAAGAGCCTAGTACTAAAATGAACAAAGTGGCTATCGTCCCGATAAAGACAGCTCTAGGATAATTTTTTCTAGGATTTACCATATCTGAAGCGAGGTTAGCGTTAGCTTCAAGACCGCATAAAGCGAGCAACATCCCTGCAAGTAGAACAAATGAAGACATATTACTAATATCTGGAATGATATCACTCCATGAAAGAGAAATCGCTATAGGGTGGCCAGAGAAAATCCAAAAAAGTGCTAAACTTACTAGGATAATGCCAGGAATGAGCGTTCCTATAATTACACAGATAGAACTAAATAATGCAGAGGAGCTAATGCCTAGGAAGTTAAAAAACGTTAATAACCAAAATCCTGCAAGAATTACTATGGCAAGATAGACTTTATTATGAGCGAGATCGGGATTGATTTTATAGACTATTGTACTTGCAATAAAGGCAAGCATAGCTGGGTACCAGGTCATATTGTGAAACCATTGCATCCATATGGCAAAAAATCCCCACCATTTGCCTAAGGCATCTCGTATCCAGATATAAATGCCTTGAGGTTTAAAAGAAGCAAGCTCAGCAGCAATAAGAGCATAAGGAACCATAAAACAAGCTACAGCAATGGCATAAAAAAACAAAGTCGAGAGACCATGTTTTGCTGTAAGCGGTAGATTACGTAAGCTAATCACTACAGCTAGGGATAGCATGCCTACGGTAAAGGTTCCTAACGGTTTTGTGGGTTTTGTATGCATGAAAATTTTTTGGAAGGTTAGGCTATTGTAATGTTTGGGTCTAAATAAATGTCCTGCACTAAATTCAATAGTTGAATTCCTTCAGAAAGCGGTTGTTGAAAAGCTTTTCTTCCTAAAATAAGACCCATACCTCCAGCTCTTTTATTAATAACAGCTGTTTTAATAGCATCTGTAAGATCATTATCTCCGGAAGGTCCACCAGAATTGATTAATCCTATTTTACCACAATAACTATTTAAAACTTGGTAACGACAAAGGTCTATAGGGTGGTCCGAGGATAATTCAGTATAAATTCTTTCATCAGTTTTGCTAAATTTTATTGCTTTGAATCCTCCCTGGCAAGTGGGAAGCTTTTGCTTTACAATATCAGCGCCCAATGTTGCTCCAAGGTAATCTGCTTGTCCTGTAAGATCGGCAGCACTGTGATAATCAATATTATTAACTACAAACGCGGAATTTCTAAGGTAACACCAAAGAATAGTTGCCAACCCTAACTCACGCGCTTTAGCGAAAGCTTTTGACACAGCAACAATTTCATCATGAGAGGTCTCAGAACCAAAATATACGGTCGCTCCTACAGCAATAGCTCCCATCAAATATGCAGCCTCTACCTGACTAAAGAAAATTTGGTGATAGCTTGTTGGATAAGAAAGGAGTTCATTATGGTTTAACTTGAGGATAAAAGGAATCTTATGGGCATATTTTCTAGAAAACAACGCTAAGATACCATAAGAAGAAGCTACAGCATTGCATCCTCCTTCAATTGCTAGTTTTATAATATTTTCTGGATTAAAATATAAAGGATTTGCAACAAAAGAAGCTCCTGCACTATGTTCGACCCCTTGATCCACCGGGAGAATAGACATATAACCTGTGTTTGCTAATCGGCCATGAGAAAATAATGTTTGTAAGGACCTTAATGCTCGATTATTCCTATCCGACTCCACAAAAACTTTATCTACAAAATCATGACAAGGAAGAGTCAGACTTTCCTTCCGAATGTGCTTACATTCGTGGGTTAATAAATTGTCATCGTCATTTCCTAAAAAATCATAAATGCTCGGCATAAGGCCTACCTCCGTAGGTATCATCAACAGCTAGTTTGACCGTAATCTAGGAGATTTGTCAAGCATCTTTATAAGAATTCATCTTTGACATCGAACGAGCATCTTACGATGAATCTGAAAAGAAGAAGAATATCTAGCTTGAAAGAATACACGACTTTACAGTTTAATTCACACTGCTAAATTTTAGGTAATTAAAACTTTATCGCAATAGGATGACCTTTATAGGTATAGTTTGAGTTGAGGAAACATATCTGTGTTAAAAGAACATTCTGCTATTATTTCTGTTGCAAATTTAAGTAAAACCCTAGGCCTGCATAGCCTTTTAAAAGAGGTATCTTTTTCTGTGTATTCAGGAGAGATATTTGGTATCATAGGTCATAGTGGCTCTGGAAAAACTACATTATTACGTTGTTTAGATTTTCTCGAATTTCCTACTACAGGATCCATAACTATAGCTGGATTTCAAAGTTCTTTAGCAGTAAAAAAAATGTCACGCAGTAATTTTGCTAAGAAGGTTGCCTATATTTCCCAAAACTATGGGTTATTTTCTGCAAAAACTGTCTTTCAAAATATTGCTTATCCTCTCCATGTTCATAACAGTCATATGCTGCAAGAAGAAGTGCATGAAAGAGTCCTTGAAACACTTAATTTTTTAAACCTCTATCACAAAAAAGATGTCTACCCAGGAAATCTTAGCGGTGGGCAAAAACAAAAAGTTGCCATTGCTAGAGCAATAATTTGTGAACCTCAAGTTTTGCTTTGCGATGAAATTACTTCAGCCTTGGATCCAAAGTCTACGGAAGATATTATAGAAAAATTCCTTAAACTGAATGATGAGAGAAAGGTTACCCTTGTCCTGGTCTCCCATGAAATAGATATCATTAAAAAAATTTGCTCTCGTACTTTAGTTATGCATCAAGGTGTTATCGAAGAATTGGGAGCCACAGAACAACTCTTTCTTACTCCGCAGAGCCCTTTGACAGAAGGACTATTTGATCGGGTCTCACAAGATTTTTCTTTCCTTTATAAGAATAGGAACTACACAGAATTATTGAGACTAGGCTTTCCCAAAGAGCTTGCTGCCCAAGGCATTGTTAGCGAAATCATTCAAACAGGTATTGTATCAATAAATATCTTATCAGGAAGGATTGATTTATTTAGGAACACTCCTATGGGCTTTTTAATTGTGGACTTAGAAGGCTCCTTAGAGAATCGAAGACAGGCTAAGATTGTATTAACAGAACGAGGTGTTCTTATTAAAGAATTGAATTGTAGATAATAATAGGAGAATACCGTGCAGAGAGATCTGATTCTACTTTTACTTAAGGAAACTGGGAATACCTTCTATATGGTAGGTTTTTCCTTTTTATTTTCTTGTTTAATAGGAGGATTTATAGGCATGGGGTTATTTTGTAATATTCCTAAATTTTTCCATACTACAGTATCCATTGCCTTGAGTTTTCTTACTGCGATTCCTTTTGCTATTTTAATTGTTATCCTTTTCCCTGTAACGCGGTGGATTATCGGAACATCTTTAGGAACAACAGCATCTATTGTTCCACTTACAATTGGAGCGATTCCTTTTGTCGTAACATTAGTATCAAATGCTTTGCGAAATTCAGCTCTTATTTATCTTGAACCTGCGACTGCTTTAGGAATTCCTAGGATTAAAATTATTAAAGATATCCTCCTTCCAGAAAGTTATCCCGACCTTATATTTTCTCTTAAATCCCTTATTATCCATCTTATTTCTTGTTCAACACTTGCAGGATTTGTAGGAGGAGGGGGATTGGGACAAGTGTTATTGCAGTATGGGTACTACCGTTTTCAATTATCAGTCACAATGTCAGTACTCGTGATTACGCTAGCATGTATCGAAATTGTTCGTAATCTAGGCAATTTCTATGGCCGTCGCATATTAAAATACCGAGGGATTTTATGAAAATAACATGGTTAAGACTTAGAAGAGTTATTTCCCTGACTCTGTTTCTTACTTCTTGCCAAAAACAGGAATCCGAAGATGTAATCCGTATTGCTGCTAGTCCCATACCCCATGCTGAATTGCTCTATACTTTGCAAGGAGAGGCGAAAACTTTAGGATTGAAGCTAAAAATTCTTCCTATTGATGACTATCGTATTCCAAATCGCTTGCTTCTTGATAAGCAAATTGAAGCGAACTATTTTCAACATGAAGCTTTTCTACAGGATGAATGTAGGCGTTATGGTAGTTTAGGGAAGCTCGTCCCTTTTATTAAAGTCCATCTTGAGCCCATGGGAATATATTCGAAAAAGTTTTCTTCACTACAAGAGTTAAAAAATAAGCGTAAAATCACAATCACTATTCCTGTAGATTGTACAAATGCGCAACGCGCATTGCAATTGCTTGAAGAATGTCAGCTTATTATAAGTAAACAGCCTATCGACTTGAACACAACTTCTAGAGATGTCTGCGGAAAAGACAATAGAAATATCACTATAGTTGAGGTGGCTGCTCCTCTTCTAATGGGTTCTCTTTCTGACACAGATGCTGCTGTTATTCCTGGACATTTCGCTATTGCTGGAGGATTCTCCCCAAAAGTGGATAGTCTATGTTTAGAAAATCTGGATATGTCTAAATATACAAATATTGTGGTGATTCGCGATGAAGATCTCAACACTTGTGCAATGCTTAAACTAAAGAAACTTTTTCAAAGTAGTGCTGTAAAAAATTTTTTTGATTTAAAATATCAAGGAAACATTATCACAATAGTAGAAGAGAACGAAAAATAACCAGGACTCTTCTTTACAAGTGATTAGACAAGAGAAGTATTTGGATTGCAAATAAATCGCATTTTTCGAAAAAATGCTACCTAGATTTTTAGGAGAACGTGTTATGGGAATCAATGTGAATGCACCGGCCTTTGGTATACGCTCCTCTTCTCAATTTGTAACTAATGTTCAAGGAGCTGTTCCTCTACTAGGAATGGTGATTGGATTACAAAGGATTGAACAAGCAAGGGCATCCTATCCTTCAAATAAGATAGAAGGCTGTATTCCCTTAAAATCCTCTTCTTCTCCTTATTCCATGCAACACTGCGTCCGTGGGCTCATTGAAATGGCAGGCTTAGGAACCCTTATAGTGATTGTGGAAATTATTCTAAAAGGAATTGACCTTCTTCTTCAAATCATAGGAAGGTTTTTGCTTGCTTCAATGATTACTGTAATATTTATTGCTCAAACTCTGTTTGAAGCCACTACAAGGATAATAAGTTATGCAGTGCAGGTTTTCTTGCAATTAATAATCAAGACACCTGTGATATTTATGGACACAATGAATCTAAACTATTGACTGTTTGGGTTGCATGTAAATTGAATTATTTTATATTTTCTTATAATCATTGTTAAATTGTATGTTTGCATGCAGTCGTCTATTTTTATAAAAAGGTCCTTTTAAGAGAATTCTTAACGTTGTATTGACTTTTTTCATTTTATTGGATATAAGAAGTTTCTTTTGATGTAGTGTATTCGATAATACATTGCATTGTCCTTCAGGTAGGTCATGTTTTTACGACGAAAAAGACATCCATTAAAAAAAACAGCCTCACCTATTAAACATGCTAAACACTATCTTTATAGCTATTTAAAAGATATTGAGCGCATTTTAGCTGCGCATCCCCAAGAAATAGTCGAAGCATGGAATAAAATTCTAGAAGGTAAGTATAAAGAAATGTCTCGAGCCATAGGGTTTAAAGAGCAAGTTTTATTAGTAAAAGTTTATAATTCCTCTTTATATGCTTTATTAAAACAAACAGATCAGAGTGACTTGATTACCTGCTTGCATAAGATTGTGCCTCACGCACAGATTCAGGGGATACAGTTTTTGTTAGGATAAGTTTATGAGTCCAAAAGAAAAAAATTATGATGCCTCAGCCATTACCGTTTTAGAAGGATTACAAGCTGTTCGCGAACGCCCAGGTATGTATATTGGGGATACAGGAATTTCAGGACTTCATCACCTTGTCTATGAAGTTGTAGATAACAGTATTGATGAAGCTATGGCTGGTTACTGCTCACAGATTGATGTGCGTATCCTAGAAGATGGGGGGATCACAATTGCAGATAATGGTCGCGGAATTCCTATAGAGGTTCATAAACGAGAATCTGTAAAACAAGGGAGGGGGGTTTCTGCTTTAGAAGTTGTTCTCACAGTCCTTCACGCAGGTGGAAAATTTGATAAAGATAGTTATAAAGTCTCTGGAGGACTTCATGGAGTAGGAGTTTCATGTGTAAATGCTCTTGCAGAAAAGCTTGTTGCTAAAGTCTTTAAAGAGAAACAAGGCTACCAAATGGAATTTTCTAAAGGAGTCCCGATCACCTCACTCACGATCCTAGGTTCTACAGATAAGCAGGGAACTGAAATTACTTTCCACCCTGATCCAACAATTTTTTCTACATGCACATTTGACTGCTCTATTTTAATAAAACGTTTAAGAGAACTTGCTTTTTTAAATCGGGGAGTAACTATCACATTTGAAGATGATCGTGATGTAAGTTTTAATAAGGTCATTTTCTTTTATGAAGGGGGCATTCAGTCTTTTGTCAGCTATTTGAATCAAAATAAAGAAAGCCTGTTTCCCAATCCTATTTATATTTCAGGGATTCGCGCAGGAGATGATGGGGAGATAGAATTTGAGGCGGCCTTACAGTGGAACGCAGGATATTCTGAACTTATGTATTCTTATGCAAATAATATCCCTACACGGCAGGGTGGGACACATCTTACAGGCTTTTCAACAGCTCTTACCCGAGTTGTAAATGGGTACATTAAAGCTCATAATTGTGCTAAGACAACAAAACTTTCTTTAACAGGGGAAGATATTCGTGAAGGGTTAACTGCAGTTATTGCTGTAAAAGTTCCCAATCCACAGTTTGAAGGACAAACAAAACAGAAATTAGGAAACAGTGATGTAGGTTCTGTAGCTCAGCAAGTGACTGGTGAAAGTTTGGCAATCTTTTTTGAAGAAAATCCACAAATTGCCAAGATGATCGTAGAGAAGGTTTTTATTGCTGCTCAAGCTCGAGAAGCTGCTAAAAAAGCTCGAGAGCTCACTCTAAGAAAAAGCGCATTAGATAGTGCAAGACTGCCAGGAAAACTCATCGATTGTTTAGAGAAAGATCCAGAAAAATGTGAAATGTACATTGTTGAAGGAGACTCTGCAGGTGGTTCAGCAAAACAAGGACGTGATCGAAAATTTCAAGCCATCTTACCTATTCGTGGTAAAATCCTAAACGTAGAAAAAGCACGTTTACAAAAAGTCTTTCAAAATCAAGAAATTGGAACTATTATAGCCGCTTTAGGTTGTGGCATAGGTTCTGATAATTTTAACTTAGGGAAATTACGCTATAAGCGTATTATCATCATGACAGATGCTGATGTTGATGGTTCACATATTCGTACTTTGTTATTAACATTTTTCTATCGTCATATGACTGCTCTTATAGAAAATGAGTGTGTTTATATTGCCCAGCCTCCTCTATATAAAGTAAGTAAGAAAAAAGACTTTCGTTATATCCTGTCAGAAAAAGAAATGGATGATTATCTGCTAACTCTAGGCGTTGGTGATAGTAAAGTTACCTTTGCAAAAACGGGTAGAGAGTTGAGTGGAGATGCTCTTAAGGTATTCGTGAATGTGATTTTAGATGTAGAGACATTTATCCTAGCCTTGGAGAAAAAGGCTATTCCTTTTTCTGAATTCCTGGAAATGTATCGTGAAGGGTTAGGTTATCCTTTATATTATGCGTCTCCTATGAGTGGGAAATTGGGCGGTTGTTATCTTTATTCCGAGCAACAAAAAGAAGAGCTCTTTGAAAAAGACACTATGGATTACAAGATCATAGAACTATATAAAACCTGTGTTTTTATGGATATCCAAAGTCAACTCAAAGACTATGAAATGGAAGTTCGTAACTATCTTATTCCTGAACAACATGAAATGATTATCTCCAATGAAGATTCCAAAATTCTTAACTATACTTGCTATACTTTACAAGAGGTTATGAACCATTTCAAAAATCTTGGAAGACATGGAATAGAAATCCAGCGATATAAAGGTCTTGGAGAAATGAATGCTGACCAGCTTTGGGATACTACGATGAATCCTGACCAGAGAACTCTTATACGTGTCTCATTAAAAGATGCTGTTGAAGCAGATCATATTTTCACCATGTTGATGGGTGAAGAAGTCCCACCTAGAAGAGAATTCATTGAAAATCACGCTCTGTCTATTAGGATGAATAACTTAGATATTTAGGAGCCTCTCAGCCTATGTTGCATAAAGAAGAAATTATCGTCCCTAAAAATCTTGAAGAAGAGATGAAGGAAAGTTACCTTCGTTATTCGATGTCTGTGATTATCTCTAGAGCACTTCCAGATATCCGGGATGGGCTCAAACCTTCACAAAGGCGCATTCTCTACGCTATGCGACAATTGAATCTTTCTCCAGGAGCTAAACATCGTAAATGTGCGAAAATTTGTGGGGACACTTCGGGGGACTATCATCCTCATGGTGAAAGTGTTATCTATCCAACTCTTGTCCGTATGGCGCAAAGTTGGACTATGCGCTATCCATTGGTCGATGGTCAGGGGAACTTTGGTTCTATAGATGGAGATCCACCCGCAGCTATGCGTTATACAGAAGCACGTCTGACTCATAGTGCTATATTTCTAATGGAAGATTTAGACAAAGACACTGTGGATATGGCCTCAAACTATGATGAGACCAAACAGGAGCCCATAGTCTTTCCCTCTAAATTTCCTAATCTTCTTTGCAACGGTTCTTCAGGGATTGCAGTGGGAATGGCAACCAATATACCTTCTCATAATCTTGGAGAGCTCTTAGAAGCTACTTTGCTACTCTTAGCCAATCCTAATGCTACTATAGAAGAAATCTTACAAAGAATGCCTGGTCCAGATTTTCCTACGGGGGGAGTGATTTGCGGTTCTGAAGGCATACGCTCTACTTATGTTACAGGTAGAGGAAAAATCAAAGTCCGGGCACGCTTACATGTTGAAGAGAATGCTGATAAGCATCGTGAAAACATTATCATTACAGAGATGCCTTACAATGTAAATAAATCTCGACTCATCGAACAGATTGCTGACCTGGTCAATGATAAAACTTTAGTAGGCATTTCTGATGTTCGAGATGAGTCTGATAAAGAAGGTATTCGTGTAGTTTTAGAATTAAAGAAAGGTGAGTCTTCAGAAATTACTATTAATAGACTCTATAAATTTACTGATGTACAGGTAACTTTTGGGGCTAATATGTTAGCCTTGGATAAAAATCTGCCTAGAACCATGGACATCCATAGGATGATTTCTGCATGGATACGACATCGTACTGAAGTCATCCGTAGAAGAATTCGCTATGAATTAAACAAAGCAGAGACTCGAGCACATATTTTAGAAGGGTATCTCAAGGCTTTATCTTATTTAGATAATGTTGTCAAAACTATCCGTGAGAGTGAGAATAAAGAACATGCGAAACACCAGTTAGTAAAGCAATTTACTTTAACAGATGCTCAAGCTATTGCAATTTTAGAATTACGCCTTTATCAACTTACTGGGTTAGAAGCTGAGAAAATTCAAAAAGAATATGAAGAATTGCTCAATAAAATTGCCTACTATAAGCGTGTACTCGCAGATGAAGGATTGATTAAAGATATTATTAGAAATGAGCTACAAGACCTTTTAAAGCACCATAAAACCCCGCGAAGAACTACGATAGAATTTGATAGTAACGATATTCGCGATATTGAAGATATTATTATTAATGAGCCGGTAATTATTACAATATCAGCAGACGACTATGTAAAAAGGATGCCTGTGAAGGTTTTCAGAGAACAACGTCGTGGTGGTCACGGAGTGACAGGTTTTGATATCAAAAAGGGCTCAGGCTTCTTGAAGGCAGTGTATTCAGCATCTACAAAAGATTATCTTCTTATCTTTACTAACTTTGGACAATGCTATTGGTTAAAAGTATGGCAACTTCCAGAAGGGGAACGACGAGCTAAGGGGAAACCAATCATTAACTTCTTGGAAGGCATACGTCCAGGAGAACAACTTGCCGCTATATTGAATGTAAAAAATTTCGAAAATGCTGACTTTTTATTTCTAGCGACAAAATGTGGAATTGTAAAAAAAGTTGCTTTAGAAGCATTTAGCAACCCTAGAAAGAAGGGGATTCGTGCTTTAGAAATTGACGATGAAGATGAACTTATTGCTGCATGCCATATCACAAATGACCAAGAAAAGGTCATGTTATTTACCCATCTTGGCATGGCAGTACGATTCCCTCATGATAAGGTACGCCCTATGGGAAGAACTGCTCGTGGTGTGCGTGGTGTTTCACTAAAAAATCAAAATGATTTTGTTGTGAGTTGTCAAATTGTTACAGAAAACCAATCAGTATTGGTGGTCTGTAATAATGGTTTTGGTAAGCGTTCATTAGTTGAAGATTTTCGGGAAACAAACCGTGGAGGTGTGGGAGTACGCTCCATACTGATTAATGAAAGGAATGGGGATGTATTAGGAGCTATTCCAGTCACAGATTATAATAGTATTCTACTCATGTCAGGACAAGGACAAGCCATCCGCATTAGTATGCAAGATGTTAGAGTTATGGGTAGGTCTACACAAGGAGTACGTCTTGTACATTTAAAAGAAGGCGATGTCCTTGTTGCTATGGAAAAACTCTCTTCGAATGAAAATGATGAAGAGATATTATCTGAAGTTGAGGAAAACAATCTTCCTACACTTTAAGCCATAAGTTAAAGGTAGTATTGTGTTTATAGTTATTGAAGGGGGTGAGGGTGCTGGGAAAAGCTCTTTAGCGGAAGCTTTACACAAGCAATTCGTCGTAGTTCAAAATAAGAAAGTATTTAGAACAAGAGAACCTGGAGGAAGTAAATTAGGTGAGCTTCTTCGAGATTTTATTCTCGATCCTTCTAAGTCATGTCTTTCAACCTACAGTGAGCTTTTTTTATTTCTTGCGATGCGTGCTCAACACATAGAGGAAAAAATTCTCCCTGCCTTACAGAATGGTTATCTTGTACTTTGTGAAAGATTTCATGATTCTACCATTGTCTATCAGGGAATTGCGGAACAATTAGGTGCATCTTTTGTTGCAGATCTTTGCTATAAAGTACAAGGTCTTAAGCCTTTTCTTCCTGATCTTATTTTATTATTAGATATCCCTGCAGAAATAGGATTACAAAGAAAACAACAACAAAAATCTTTGGATAAGTTTGAGCAAAAGCCTTTAAGTTATCACCATGCCATCCGTCAGGGGTTTTTAGCATTAGCCAAGGCCCACCCTAGCCGTTATTTGATACTCAATGCTTGTCAAGCTTTGACAAGCTCTGTAGATCAAGTAATGAAGCGTATAGGTCTAAACTTATGCAAGTAGAAATCGCATACCAAAGATGGAGCACCTTACTAAAAAAAATTACAAATGGAAAAATTCCTTCAGGAATCATGCTTTATGGTCCTTCCTTAACTTCTCTGCGAGGTAAGGCTTATGATCTTGCTTCAGAAATCCTTTTATCCCAATCTCCTCGAGCTCAACATAAGATTTCTCAAAGAATTCACCCCGACATTCATGAATTCTTCCCTATAAGTAAGGGAAAGTTACATTCCATAGATCTTCCTCGCGAAATTAAAAAACAAATCTGGATACAGCCCTTTGAATCATGTTATAAGGTTTATATAATTCACGAAGTCGATCGAATGACATTGCCTGCCATTTCTGCTTTTTTAAAAGTATTTGAAGAACCCCCTATTCATGCCGTCATCACATTGACAACAACAAAACCTCAACGTTTACCCGCAACTATTTTATCACGCAGTTTTGCAATCTTTATAGAAGGAAAAGAATCTTCTATACTGGATCAACAAGAGATAGACTATGTGTTACGTTATGCACAAGGTCTTATCCCTATCACTGAGGTTGCACAAATTGTGAAACAAACCCCTGAATTTGATAAACAAGCACTCAGAGAAAAAGTAAAAACACTCTTACAGATGCTCCTTGCTCTCTATCGAGATCGTTATATGTTAGATTTAAAATGCAAAGCTCCCTTTCTAGTTTACCCAAAATACGTAAACACAATTCTACAGTTGCCTTTGCTACCTCTAAAAACAATCCTGGCAGTGATTGAGAACGCTTACCAAGCTCTAGACAATGCTTCTTCAGGAGGTGCTATTCTAGAATGGGTGGCTCTTCAGCTTCTGTCTTTAAAGAATCAAGTAGTAGAAAGAAAAATTGTCAACTATAACGCCGCTGATTTATCCAAACGGGAACTAGAGAGCACATTGTTTCTATAACTGTAGGGACAATTTCATGTCCTCCAGTGAAAGAGACCAGTTCCCCAGGAAGTCTCGCTGAGATGAGATCATAAAGTAGCTTCCCATAAGTATAGGGAAGAATCTGATCCTCATAGCCATGACTTTGCAAAAATGGAACTGGAGCACAATGTTGAATTCCTTTGTCCCAACTCTTATCAAACAGCCGTATTCCAGAAAAAAAGAGAGCACCTGCATAAGGGTTCTGTGTTGTTAAAATGAGATGGGCTGCCATAATTGCGCCCTGACTAAAACCTCCTATAATTATGTCAGTATAAGAACGACCAAGATCCGCGATTAAATTTTCCAAAGTTTCTTTAGCCAAATCTGGATTAACATTGAAGAGCTGACGATATTTGTGCTCCTTTTCAGGAGTCATGGATACATCATTGATAACCTCTTGAAATAAAGGCATATCTAAAGGAAACCATGCTCGTCCCTCTTGAAATTGGTTAGTCAAAGAAATAGGACCATTAGGGAATATCCATGTAGGACGAAGCCCTGAAAAAGAAGACACAGAAGGGAAAAAGATTAAATTATCAGCCTGAGATCCATAACCATGGCATAAAATAATTAAAGGGTCCTCAGGATTCCCTGGACATTCGATAATATCCAGGCCTCCACATTTACGACGAAAAAAAGAATACTGTGTCATAGGTCCTTATTTTTGGTTAAGTGAGTTGATGTTATATTAAGCTATAATAATTTCTTATTAAGAAGAAGAAAAAATAGTTTTTAAATTTTTCAAGAAGATATTATTTTTATAAATAAATAATTTTTTGGTAAAAGCTCTGGATTTAGAAAGATCTTTTAAGTACCATACTCACAAAACTAAAGAATGACGGATAATTTTGTATATAAGGACTTATACGTCTCTTCTGAAATTCTACAAATTCGATGTCTAGTGCATATTTAACAACTTCTGTAGAAGAGATCATCCAGCGTGTTACTATAGGAAAGTTAATTGCTCTTCCTACAGATACTGTTTATGCTTTAGCTCTTTCACTTCATGCCCCTAAGGCACAACCTATTTTATATGCACTAAAGCATAGAGAACAAACGAAAGCATTTGCTCTGTATGTAAATACTATCCAAGATATAGAAAGAATTTCTGGATATCCTCTCTCTCCAATGGCCCAAAGGCTTGCTCAGGAGTTCTTTCCAGGTGGGATTACTTTAGTACTCAAACATCGTAATCCCCTGTTTATTAAAGAAACTTTAGGATTTCGTATAATCAATCACGACACAATAAAACAAGTCATTGAATACTGTGGCACGTTAATTGGAACATCAGCAAATCTCTCTGGGTTTCCTCCGGCTCTTACAGGTAGAGAAGTCTTAAAAGATTTTCCTCATCAAGATATCAGTATTTTTGATAGTCACTCCCTCTATGGTCTAGAATCTACTGTCGTAGGTGTAGATCCGCTGATTATCTATCGTGAAGGGCTTATCTCCCGCTCTTCGATAGAACAAGTAACTCAGGGAAAAGCTAAGATCTTTCCCAAAACTTGCCATTCTTTCACCAATCACTTGAAGGTATATACTGTAGAAGATCATTCCCAACTGGAATCTTTCCTAAAAGCACGTCCAGACTTTCAGGGACTCATTTGCAATAAACCTCACCCTCGCCAATTTTATCCAACATTAAGAAAAGCTTTGCAAAGTAAGCAACCTGCCATTGTTTTTGTCTATGATGCTAAGACTTCTTCGTATCCTGAGCTGCTTCCTTACCTCTCTCCATATTATGTTCTAGACTATTCAGGGACTTCATGATTATTGATATTCATTGTGATTTGCTTTCCCATCCTCATTTTTCCCCTCGAGATCCTAATGTACGCTGTTCTCCAGGCCAACTTTTTGTAGGAGGAATCCGAAAACAGGTTTGTGCGATTTTTGTAGCAAAAAGTCAAAAAACACCCAGTTGTGACGAGCAAAACGCTTTATTCTTTTCTCTTCCGCAAGAAGATCCTAGAATTACCTGCATTACCCACAATAAAGAACACAATACCGTATCTTTAACTAAAAAAGAACCTTCCTTAGCTATCATACGTAGCATAGAGAACGCTTCAGTACTTGGAAATGACTCACAGCCTCTTCATGAGCTTTTTATTAAACTTGTAGCACTAACAAAAGAAGGTCCCTTAGCTTACCTAGGAATCGTATGGAATGAAGAAAACCGCTTTGGAGGCGGAGCATTTGCTCCTAACAAACTATCCCAAGAGGGCAAGTACCTTCTGGATCTTATGGACCAACTTGCAATTCCTATAGATCTTAGCCACTGTTGCGACAGACTTACAGAAGATATCTTAGATTATACTGCAAATAAACTTCCTAACCTACCCATCTTAGCTAGCCATTCAAATTTCCGAGCTATCCTTGATCATCCAAGAAATCTTATGGACGTCCATGCCAAAGAAATTGCCCATAGGGGAGGCGTCATTGGTTTAAACCTTATTCGTCCTTTTGTAGGCCCGTCTTTAGATGCAATTCAGGATCATATTCTTCATGCTGAGAAAATAGAGGTCCTTTTTAATCTTGTTCTTGGGACAGATTTCTTTTACTCCAATGCAACAGAAAAGTTCTTCGATAACTTTAAGTCTGCAGCAGATCATCCTACTCTACATCAGATCATTCGCCATAGTTGTTCTGAAGAACAGGCAAAATCTATATTGGCTTCTCGAGCTGAGCAATTTTTACAACGAGTCATTGCAAAACAAGCAGGTAAACAGGAATTTACCTATATAGATTTATAAAGAATAAACCTGTTAACTTAATCTTCTTTTTGTTCTTGTGACGTAAATGATGAAGTGTGCTTGTTGGAGAACACTTTTAATAAGAAATTGCTTTTCCAAGCTTGTACTTTCTTTAATAGATTCAATAAAAATTCACTACTACTACTAGTTTTCGTGCTGTGTTCTTTTTTAGCTTTTGGGAGAAAGGGAAAAGCATGCCTATCCGTAGAGGAAGGCGGTGATTCAGAGAACAAGAATTGAAACACAGTTTTGGATCTTTTCTTAGTAGAAGAAGGGGGTTCTAAAAAGTCTTCTTCTGAATTAATCAAGGTCTCTTGTTGTGTAGACTGTTTTATACGAGAAGAAATTGTCAAAAAGGTCTTCCCTACTATACTATTATTAATAGAGGCCAACTCCTCTTGTAATTTATAATTTTCACTTTCGCACACTTCTTTTTCTCTAGTTACATCATACAGATATTGACGTTGTTTGTTACCTATCCTCTCCAAATTGCGAACTTGATGTGTTAAAATGCTCTCTTTTTTCTCAAAATTTTTAATGCGATTGCGAAGTGTTTGCTCTATCTGAAAAGACATGTCTCGCTTATGTTGAAGTTCTTTGTTCTCATTGTATAAAGAAATAATTTTTTCTTCTAAAATAACGATTTTGTTTTTCAAATCCTGACATCCTTCTTGTTCAGAAAGGCTCTTATTCTCATATTTTTCTTTAAAACTATTCGCTAATTTTTGGTTCTTAGCAGCTTCGACTCGCCATTGTGCAATCTCCCGTTTCATATTAGCACGTTCTTTTAAAAAATGAGAAAATTGACAGTCCATCCCTGGGAGGTTCCTCCTAAATATTAGAAACGCAGTTCCAAGAGTTAATAAGCATGTTCCTAAAATAACACTTAGCAGGCCTGATAAAGTAGAGAATAAAGCTGCTACACCCGGGATTGTAAAGACAAAAAATGCAACTCCAAATAATACAAGTATTAAGCCAATGACTATCAAACAACAATCGACCAGTTTAGAATTAAGTTTTGACTCATTAACTACATCTACAGAAGGGATTGTACTTGGGAGGAGATCAGAAGTTGAATTTTGTATATTATCAATAACCATGGAGTTATTACATAATTAAAATAAAATGAGTACCCATAATATGGTATACCAAGATATTATATCTATGTATTATTGACCGGATAAAGTAATTGTATAAGTAAAACCATATTAAAATTTCTAATTTATAAAGATTTCTCAATAATAATCTGCTCTTTTAGCCAAAATTTTAAACAACTCATGAAACCTTCGATGCATTTAGCCAATGCATAAACTAAGTTCTTCTGTACACTCACCAACTTCAACTGAAATCTATTCTCTATCCGTTCCCCTGTAATCAGCTAGCAATTTTTTCTTTAGCTCATCTCGTTTTAAGCTACTAGCCCAGTGAAGTTTTCTTATATCCGACAGCTTCACTATTTAAAGAGAAAAATAACAAAGACAAGATCCCTCAAGCAAGAAATATCCGCAATAAAGCAAGTTTAAGCCTAGGTGTTGTGAACAAATGCGATTCTAACAGTCTTTGCTTTTATTTAAATTTTACAAAGAACATTTGGTGTATGCTTAAGAAAAAGACGAACCCCTACGTATAGGGGTTCTAAAAGATTAGGGTATACCACCCCATTTAGGAGAGAATTACAGGGTGTAGTTATTTACTATCTATAAATATAAATTGTTTTATATAAAAGCAAATTCTTATGAAATTAAATTCTTTTTTTCACCTGATTAATTTTAGATATTCTATTTTTTCTATATTGTTCTTATCAGCTTCGACTCTCTTTGCTTTTTGTCTTCCTGAAATTTCTCAACATCTATCTATGCAACAAGCCCTACGGACCATCGCTCTAGGAGCATGCGCTTCTGCCTTTGCTCGAACTGCTGGCATTGTAATTAATCAAAGTGTGGACTGCTTTATTGATGAACGCAACCCAAGAACTTCTTTAAGAGTTTTGCCCACAAAGTCAATATCTTTACGCTTTGCTCAAGCTCTTTCTCTAATAAGTAGCTGTATTTTTTTATTGTTATGTAAAACATTAGGGGTTCTAAGTCTCGGTATCCTTGCTACAGCGGTCATTATTATCTACCCATACATGAAACGTAAGACCTTATTATGTCATTGGGGATTGGGGTTAATTTATACCCTAGCAATTCTTATGAATTTTTCAGCTTTAGCTGGTGGGGAACATCTCTCAAAATCATTTTACTTCCTCGCTCTTTTATGGGGGGGGAGTGTGGGGATGATCATTGCAGCAAACGACATCATCTATGCCATTCAAGATATCGATTTCGATAAAACAGAAGGTCTGTTCAGTATTCCTGCGTACTATGGAGCAAAGCGGGCAGCCAATATTGCTGCTCTATGTTTAATTTTAGGCTATTTTCTTTACCTTTCAGTAGGATGGGTAGACTCTCTTGGCTGGGGATTCTATCTCTCTTCAATCGCTCCGCTAATTGTTATCCTCAAAGTACTCACTGAGTATCGTAAGATAGGAAAAACCAAAAGGGGAAATAAAAAAGTCTTTTTTTTGGCAAATATCGGGATTGCTTTATCTTTCCTTATTGGTATGATGGTATTCCTAATAACGCGATTGTGTTGATAAACTTATGAAACGCTATGCTGTAGGCATTTCAGGAGCCTCAGGAGCTATACTTGCTGTAAAACTTATTCAAGAACTTGCGGATATGAAAAATCAAGTTGAGGTGGTAATTTCCCAAGCAGGAGCAAAAACTTTATATTATGAGTTAGGTTGCCAATCTCTCAAGAATCTACTTCCAAAAGAAAGTCTTCCCTATGTCCATATCCACGGAATTAATGTTGTCGAAAGTTCTTTATCGTCAGGATCTTATACTGTAGCCGGTACCATTATTGTCCCTTGTAGTATGGCTACAGCCGCCGCTATTGCTGCAGGACTTGGAGATAATTTACTAAGGCGCATTGCTGATGTTGCATTAAAAGAAAAACGTACACTCATTTTAGTACCTCGTGAAACACCTTTACATGCCATTCATCTGGAAAATTTATTGAAACTCAGTCAAGCAGGAGCTATCATTTTTCCTCCTATGCCAATGTGGTACTTTAAACCCCAATCCGCAGAAGATATTGAAAATGCTTTAGTAGGAAAAATCCTTAATCATCTGAATATTCCAAATAAACTTACACTCGAATGGCAATATCCTAATATTAGCTAGTACGCTTCCCGTTGATAACTTCATGAAGATTTTCAATGGCTATAAAAGCAGTAGGGTCTTCTCTGTGAACAATCTCTTTTAATTGAGAAAGTTGTAATCTCTCTACAACTACGTAAAGAAGATTTCTAGGTTCCCCCGAATATCCTCCTTCAGCATGAATATACGTCAATCCAAGCCCTAGAGTTTCCATAAGAATATGGCCTAGTTTTCGCGGTGAAGAAGTAATAATCGTAACAGATTTCGTGTCTTCAAGGCCTAAAATCACCATATCCATAACTTTCGTAGCAATACCATAGGTCAATAAGGATAGAAAAGCCGTATGCCAATTTTTATAGACAATACCGGCGAGAGCAAAAATAAAGAAATTTACAAAAAGAATTACCTGACCAACAGTATATCCTTTCTTTTTATTTATAATGATGCCTAAAATTTCAGTACCATCTGTGGAACCCCCATAGCGAATGATCAAACCACAACCCACACCAATAATGATTCCACCTAAGACAACAGTTTCCATTTCAGAGCCTTTAAATACAAAAGGACTGACTCCTAACCAGGAGGGAAGGATATCAATAAGCCATACGGCACAGGAAAAGATGATCACAGTAGTCAGCATCTGAATAACAAAATACTTGCCTATTTGCTTAAATGCAAAAAAAACAAAAGGGAAGTTAAACAATGCCAAGCAAATGGGAAGAGACTTATGTCCTAAGAAATGCGAGGCAATTATGGATAAGCCAACAATTCCGCCATCAATCAATTCATTTGGGACTAACACCATCTGAACGCCACATGCAGCCAGTACCCCGCCTAGAATAAACCAACTTAGTGTTTTTGAAAAATACAAAGGAAAGCTGAATTTTGTGGGACGGGGGCCGTGAGACATCCTTAGACCTCTGAATACATTTTTCGCGAGAGACGGGGCTTGAACCCGCAACTTCCGCCTTGACAGGGCGGTGCTCTAACCAATTGAACTACTCCCGCAAATGGACACGACAGGATTTGAACCTATGACCCCCTGTGTGTAAAACAGGTGCTCTAACCACTGAGCTACGCATCCAAATAAGGTAGGATTGCTAAGTTAGCAGAAGAAATAGTTTAATCACAATCATTTTTCATGAGATTTCACTTGCCAAATTCTGTGATAAAAATGACCTTCTTTATTCTAGAAAATCCCTAAAAACAATAAGAAAAGCACTAAAATAACTCGTTGATAGCTTCAGAGTCAGTAATGAATGTATCAAAATCTTCGCGCGCTTTTTGGAATTCAAATTCACTCATCAACCCAAAAGGGGAGTTTTGAGAAAACAAAGGAGCAACACTAATATAATTTTCTAATAAAGCCGACATCTCCTCCGAAGGAGTACCAAAGATCTTAAAAATAGGGGATTTCCCAATATAATATTTCTTTTGATTCACACACCCCATGTACTGAAGTTCTTCATAAAACACTTCTTCTCCTGGAGCAACTAGGCGCATACCTTTCCAAGAACTTCCGCCAGGGCTCGCAGGAAAATTAATATTCAAACCTGTTAAGCAAGGAAACGGCTGAGAAAGAAGATAAAGAATAAGTTTTTTCAAAATTTCAGGAGTCTTTTTCTCTTGAAAAAAAGAAATGTTATTATCTTGTGATAATGCAATTGCAGGAATATTGTCAAGCAAAGCCTGCTTTGCAGCACCTACGGTTCCTGAATACCAAGCACTCCTACCACAATTGTTACCACAGTTAATCCCAGAAATAACAAGATCAGGAGGAGAATCGGAGAAAAGTGCTCGAAGAGCAAGCTTAACACTGTCCACAGGAGTTCCTCCGACTGCCCAGGCTTCTTTCACATTTTGCGGGTAAGGGTAAGGCGTCAGGCAACAAACCCTGTGCATGGAAATAGCCATACTCTGCCCCGATTGCTCTGTTTGAGGAGCAACAATATGGATATCCGCAATATTAGCATCTAGTAAAGCAGAAACTAAATAACTCATACCTGGAGCTTCAATCCCATCATCATTAGTTAAAACTATTTTTAATCTTTTAGTCATAAAAGAACCAAATCAAAATTTATTGTAGTTTATTAAAAAAATAAATTTAGAACAATCTAACTATCTTATTTCTATGAATTATTTTTTTGTGATTTAGAGGAACCATATTCACAAATAGCTAGAGCTATATTATGACGTGCTAAAGGAAAAATCCCTTCTAAAAATTTTAACTGTGCTTCAGCTTTAGATCGTAAAGAGATTACAGGGCAACGACACGTTACCCGAGCAAAACCATGTTCTTTAGCAAATTTTCGAATCCAAAATTCAGGAGTAAAAATTAAAGGACGTAATAAAGTTACCTGAAAATGTATCATGTCTAATACCGGGAGCATGCCTGAAAACTCTGCTTTGTGACAAAGATTTATAAGAACTGTTTGTACCAAATCATCTCTATGATGTCCAAAAGCTATGGCTGTAGCCCCCAATTGTTTTGCTCCTTGAAAGAGAAGCCTCCGTCTAACTTGAGAACATGGATAACATTCCGGAGTATCAGGATTATAGGGAGAAGAGACCGTAGTAAAAGGAACGTGTATTTTATCACAAATCTGTCTTAAATAGTGTTGGCTTACTTCTGCTCCACAGGAGTACTTACCTCTAACATGGATTGCATAAAGATCTAGATTAGGAAACCCCCGTCCAGAAATCGCTTTTAACATAAGAAGAAGGGTAAGGCTATCTTTCCCACCACTTAAGGCTACAACAATTTTTTTATGATTTTCCAACATTTTATAAGTATAGAGCGCTTTCCGGATTAAGCTTTCTATACGCTTGCCCGCTTTTATCCAAGGGGGATGCAATAGTAAGGTAGACATGAATACAGTAAGGAACAGCTGTTAAAGTAAGGTATTTTTAAGGAAACATCTTTTTAAAAGCTAGTAAACTTATAATTGGTTTTTATCCGGAGCTTATTTAAACTTTTTGCAAATTTTGTAGTTAAGAGGATCGCGTGTCAAAAAAAATTAACAGAAATGATCTATGTCCCTGTGGCTCCAAGAAAAAGTACAAACAATGTTGCTTAAACAAGGCGGAGCAAACTGCCCGTTATACAAGTGAAGGAAAATTTAAGTTTTCTGCTAAAGTAATCTCCGCAACAAGCACAAGTAGTGTAGGAGAGAATTGTTCTAGGTTATTTCAACGTCTCACAGAAAATTTAGCCCATGAACAAAAAAATACCACTGGAGCAACTTATGCCATTACAAAAAATAAAGAGATTACAAGCAAAAAACTTCTCAATAAAGCAAAAGCAAAGCAAGATCGCATTGTTACAGAAAAATTAAAACACCATGACTTCCAAATCCTTCCCAGTGCTAATCAAGAATGCATACCTCAGTATGCAGAGACGGAAAAAATTCAAGATACAAGTTTTGTGCCAGAGAAGTTTATCCCTACACAACAAGATTTTCGCATTCAAGAAAACCACCCAACATCTTCAGAAGAAGAAAACTAATTATGCATAGCTGAATTTCTGATTGAGAATAAAACTTTCTTTTTGAGATAATTACCCCCTGTTTATGCTGGAGTAGCTCAATTGGCAGAGCATTCGATTTGTAATCGAACGGTTGAGGGTTCAAGTCCTTTCTCCAGCATTTTTATGGGGGTGTCGCATAGTGGTCAATTGCATCGGACTGTAAATCCGACTCCTCGTGGATACGTTGGTTCAAATCCAGCCGCCCCCAATTTTCATTCTTCTATTTATTTTTATTCTTTTTTGTTTTTTATAGTTATAAAGCTTTGACTAAATACTTCTATTTTGTTTTTTTAAGAAAAAAAATGGAAATATTATTAAAATGACAACTCCAGATAATAATAAATGTTATTTTAAAGTTGATTCTACTATAGATAATAATTTGCTTGCCGCAAACATCATTACCTTTGACACTCAAGCTAAAAGCATTCAACCAAATATGACTTTTGATATACAAGGGAATGCTTCATTTAGTTCTAAAGCAACAACTCAAGGGCTCACCTCTGGAAGCAGTTATAATTTAAACGCAGAATCTTCTAGCAGTACGCTATCAATTAACTTACATGGAAATCGCTTAAGTAATGTAGCTCGACCAGTCTACGAGTGTTCGCCCGTACCTGCATACTACGTCAATTCTCCTGAATACTATTTCTGCTCCCTACAAGCATATGGCCGTCTTACCATGCCAACGGAGCAAGGAGCATTGCGAATGCTAAATGCACCTTTGACGATTTATCAATCACGAAATATTAACCAGATCTTTCGCTTTGTAGGCTTTAAAGCAGGGCAACAACGAGTAACCGCAGGTGGTAGCTCAGCTATACAATTACTTGCTATTGGAACATACATGTTCTTTTTCAGTATTGGAAAACGTTGGGGATGGAATAATGGATGGGGAGGGTATATATATCTTAAAAGGGGTGATGGGAAGGTTTTTTCTGGGAATACTGTTTACAGCGGTGGCGGGTATGCAGACCAAGGAGGACTCGGCACAGCAATGCGGATTACAAGTGTAGCTCCGGATCCAAATGCATCTAATTTAGGTGAACACCGAAATAACGTTTTCTATTTTGATCTTGAACACGATCAAGCCGTCTTAAACAGTTTTTCTTTTGGTCTTATTTATTATCCAGATATCGCAGGTTAACTATGATTGAAAAACAACCCAAACAAACAATCCTGAGCTCTGTTGGCGATTCACCTAAAAGTATAGAAAACGACTCTGGAGTTAAGGATCAAAATCTTTTTCTTGATAAGACAACACTTTCTGTTGATGGTAAGACAACTGTTGAAAATACCTTATCTACTCGTAACCTTAGAGTAACAGATCAAGTTACCAGTCCCTGTGATGTGACTATTGGAGGCAATCTAACTACAACAAGTACGAAATTTAATGCAACTGTGCTTTCTAATGGTTTCAATATTACCTCTCCCACAGAACAAAACAAAACTCCAATATTTAATGACATTAGCAACCCACTTTCCCAAAGAGACGCTCTAACATTTGATTACTACCATAAGACTTCTATACAAGCCGCAAATCAATACATCAGGTATAAGAATGTGTATACAATAACGGTTAATAACAAAAACATACCCATAAAATTATCAGGAGGAGGCGAAGCACAAGACAATAGCTATAATGCCACTCCAAACAATAGCCGATACTTTTCTATATCTACTGATAAGATTCTTCTGAAAGCAGCCGGTATTTACCAAGTAACACTACAATGTAGTCGTTACTATGGTGGGCATAGTGGAACTGATGAAGCAAATTTCCTTCTTTATTTGAATTCAGGAGGAGTGAAGACTTTACTTAACATTGCCGACACCCGAGGAGTTTCAGGAAGTGACAGTACGTGTGTCGTATTATTCGCAATTTTTCCTATACCTGAAAGCACATCAAACAACCATCCTTACATCCAAGCAGAAACTGGAATGTCAATAGATATTAAAAGCTTTAGCACTAATGTCATTTGGTTCCCATTCAAATTCAATTTTTCTGAGGTAGATTAATATGGCAGGACCAACACCAAAAATTAATATTTCACTTCCTATCTTTGTTCGATTCGACATTCAATCCATTAATCTAACAGAGGTACAAAAAAACACGGCCCTTACTGTTACTGAAAGCATTACTACAGAAAATGCTGCAATTTCAAGTAATCTCACCTGTACTAATGGAGGGGTTACTTGCCAACAAAATCTCTCGGTGAAACAAAATATCAATGTAACGCTATCTGAATCAACTTCCATTGACTTTCATGGCCGACTCAATCTAGCAAACACGACAGTTTCCTACAAAGATACATCAGGAAACAATCGTTCAGATTACACAAATATCAATACTCAACAGCCACAACAATACGTTCCTTTTGGATATTTCAAGCGCTCACAACCAAAAACAGCACGGCGATCAGCTACTTCTGGAGGACATAGTGGATCTGGGGATTTCGGAACCGGTACTGCCCTTCCCTGGAATAAATTTCACCAAGAAGAGTATACAAATACTGCAGGACTCACAATTAACGGAGGAAAATTACAATTTACAGCAAGCACTATTGAACCAAAAGTCTTTCGCATAAGTGCTTTCATGATAAAGGATGGCCGCTGGCTAGATAACGGTACCGGAGGCGAATGTGTTTTAGAAGCTGTTACTAATGGTCTAGACATACCACTTTCAATCACTACAAGTGCTGGGCGAAGTAATTTTCGAACACGACCTATGCAATGGTTTTGTTCAACATTTTATACAACAACACCAGGATACTTCCAAATAAGAAACATAGGATGGTCTACCTTTCGAGTGGCAGCATTCTCTTGGAATGTTGTTCAATTGCCTTACTCCGTTTAGTTCAACTACATCTTTCCCAAGTTTACTGCTATTTAATAGCAGAGCTTGGGTTCAAGGAACTTTTTTATAACATGCCTAACAAAGTCATACTTCCGCGCTGCAACATTATTAACCAAAATAAGAAATAGGCTTCGCTTTGTTTATAAATATAAATTTGTGAGATATATCAGTAGAGCTGTCTGAAAAATTCTTTCACTCATCTTTTAGAATTCAATAAACAACAATTCCTTATTTTATTGATAGATTCATAACCCACTTTCCATGAAATTAGATTCTAAATAATAAATTTCATTTTAAGGAAAAGCTTAGTTGAAAAAATTTAAACTTTTTGTTATCACTTAAGTTCTTTAACCAATGACAATGAAGGAGATCTCTTGATTCTTTTTAAAAAGAACTATAGCATAGTATAGCAATTTAGCATTTTTTAAAAGGACTGATCCATGGCAAGCAAGACCCGCGAAATTATCAAATTAAAAAGTTCAGAAAGTTCTGATATCTATTGGACTGTGAAAAACAAAAGAAAAACAACAGGTCGACTAGAACTCAAAAAATATGATAGAAAGTTGCGTAGACACGTAATTTTTAAAGAAGCTAAATAACCAGATTTTCTAAATGCTTGCCTACTTGGCTTCGCTACACTCGCTTTTTAATTAGAAGTCATGAAATTAGAATTTTCTATAGCTCTAAAGTATTTAGTACCAAGAAAAGGAGGAGTATCCTCTGCTTTCATTTCTCTTTTTTCTATAGGTATTATTTCTCTTGTTGTGTGGCTCTCACTAGTTTTCATCTCTGTAATCCACGGTCTAGAACAAAGATGGCTTCATGACCTTTCTCAACTGCATTCTCCTATTACTATGGTTCCTTCGGAAGCATATTACAATTCCTATTACTATCAAGTAGACAAGCATTCCGAATCTTCAAATTATACCACTAAAACTTTAGGAGAAAAATTGTCTTCATTGCAAGAAGATCCTTATGATTCAGAAGTAGATTACCAACTTCCTGAAGTCTTTCCCTGTCGAGATTGTAACAATGCGGGCGTACTCAAAGATCCTGTAAAAATTGCCGTAAAATCCCTACAACCTTACCTAAATGAGAAAAAAGCGCAACTTTTAGAATTTGAGGAGGGGATAGGTTACCTGCAGCTAGATCCTACGTCTAATTTACATAAACCCCAATCAAGGACATTATCTCATTTTATTACGTATCCCTCAAACAGTACCACCTATCAAGAAAAAGTCCTTCCCTATGACGAAACAGACTACAGCTCTTCTGATCTGAACCCCTTTAATAGAAGTTCTCACGGTTGGAGAGAAGACTTTCATCGTTTAGAAACTCTTTATCAAGGAGCTGCAGTTATCCTTCCTCATGCTTATAAAGAACTTGGTTATCAAGTTGGAAGTTTAGGGAAATTAAGCACGTATTCATTAGCAACCCAAAAGGAAACCTTTTATCCTGTCCATGTAATAGGATTTTATAACTCTGGACTCTCTCCCTTAGGCAGCAAAACCATCTTCATTGATCCTGAATTAACTACATTCATACGTGCAAGCTCCGAAGGTTTAGGAATGACAAATGGATTTCATATTTTCTTTTCCAATACTAAGGAAATCTTGCCTATCAAAAATCAGATAGAAAAAATCCTTATCTCTTCAGAGATCCACAAGTACTGGGATATTTCTTCTTTATATGATTATGACTACTTTAAGCCCATTTTAGATCAATTACAGAGTGATGAGGTGCTCTTTCTTTTTGTTGCTATCCTTATCCTTACTGTTGCTTGTTCTAATGTGATGACTATGTCTATTTTGCTTGTAAATAACAAAAAAAAGGAAATTGGCATCCTCAAAGCCATGGGAGCTTCACCTCAAAGCCTTAAAGCCATATTTGCTTGCTGTGGTGCTGTATCGGGAGCTTTTGGCGTCATACTAGGAACTCTTTTAGCCTTGTTAACCTTAAAAAATTTACAATCTATTGTCGAGGTACTCAGCTATCTTCAAGGAAGAGAAGCCTTTAATACCACTTTCTTCGGCCAAAACCTACCAAATAAAATCCATCCTCAAGCTATCTACTTTTTAGGCTTTGGCACCTTAATCCTAGCAGCAATTTCAGGAGCCCTACCAGCAAGAAAAATCGCCAAAATGCAGGTTTCTGAAATCTTAAAAGCAGATTAATCATGCCCTTACTTATAGAAGCAAAAAACCTTTCTAAGACTATCCGACAAGAGAATCAAGTTATCTCTATCCTAAAAAATGTTTCCTTATCGCTATGTTCTGGAGAAACCATAGCGATTACAGGTGCTTCAGGAAACGGAAAAACTACGTTACTTCATCTTCTTGGCACTTTAGATGCTCCTTCTTCTGGGGAACTGAAGTTCTTTGGAAAAGATCAAAAAAAATATAATCTTCCCAGCTTGAGAAATCAGCATATTGGCTTTATTTTTCAAAACTTTTATCTGTTAGAAGATGATACTGTTTTAAACAATATTTTAATTCCAGCCACAATAGCACATAAAAATACTTCTAAAGGTTCTTTAACTTACCAATACGCTCAACAACTCTTAGATTCCGTAGACCTCAAACATAAAACTTTCACTCGCTGTTCTAAACTATCAGGAGGAGAGAAACAGCGGGTAGCAATTGCTCGAGCCCTTATGAACAAACCTACAATCCTTCTAGCTGATGAGCCCTCTGGAAATTTAGATGAACAAACATCGGAATGTATTCATCACCTTCTATTAAAACAAGCTCATCCACTTTGTGGTGTCCTTATTGTCACTCATAACAAAAAGCTTGCAAGGCAATGCTCTAAAGAAGGTGTTTTACGCAACGGGCAACTATTTTTTTAGTAGAAAAGGCGAACTTATAAAAAGTATTTAAAAAAAATACTATATCTACTGTACTTAGCTATTTTTATTTGTAAAAAAATACACAAACTTATAATCTGTACCTCCGAGTAAGATGGTTACATGTTATGGAAAAAAGAAAAGATACAAGAACAACCTTAGTCAAACCTTCCGAAGTTATTAAATCTTGGTATGTAGTGGATGCTACTGATAAAACTCTAGGTAGATTATCGTCTGAGGTTGCAAAAATTTTGAGGGGAAAGCATAAAGTAACTTACACACCCTATGTAGCTATGGGAGATGGTGTCATCATTATCAATGCAGAAAAAGTACGTTTAACGGGAAGTAAGAAAAGCCAAAAACTCTACCGTTATTACACAGGATACATTTCTGGTATGCGAGAAATTCCTTTTGAGAACATGATGGCAAGAAAACCAAGTTATATTATTGAACATGCAATTAAAGGCATGATCTCTAGAAATAGTCTAGGTAGAAAGCAATTAAAATCTCTCCGAATTGTTAAAGGAGGGGAGTATGAGAATTTCGAAGCTCAAAAACCAATTTTATTGGATATTTAATTCAAGGTGAGTTGTGGCAAAAAATACAATGCAAGAATCCGTAGCCACAGGAAGAAGAAAACAAGCAGTATCTAGCGTGCGTCTTCGTCCTGGAAGTGGTAAAATTGATGTGAATGGAAAAACATTTAAGGAGTATTTTCCTTCGGAAATTCAAAGAACTACTATTCTTTCTCCTTTAAAAACTATAGGCAATCAAGATCAGTTTGATCTTATTATTCGCGTCAGTGGTGGTGGAATCCAAGGTCAGGTAATTGCCACACGATTAGGTCTTGCTAGAGCTCTTTTAAAAGAAAACGAGGAATCTAGACAAGAGCTAAAAAGCTGTGGTTTCCTTACACGAGATCCAAGAAAGAAAGAACGGAAAAAATATGGGCATAAAAAAGCCCGCAAGAGTTTCCAATTTTCCAAACGTTAATTGGCGTTGTTTACGAATACTTTTATTAAGAAGAGTTTTCCTATTAAAGGAAAGCTCTTCTTTTTTTAGGAAATCCAAAAAAGGCGGGTACGTTTATCCCTAGTCTAGGTGAATGCAACATGTTCCCTGTGAACTGACAATCTTTTCCCACAATAAAATTGGAAACGTTGCCTAAAGTCTTCGAAGCATGAATTAATCTCTGAGAATCTCTTTTTAGCATAACATGAGAGATGCATGACATCTTTTCATTAAGAAAGACAAAACCTCCAGGAGGAAGCTCATTAAAATTCGCGACAGGGTAGCAATCTGCATATTGATCTATAGAATTTCTGGGGATATTATAGCCTTGAGCTTGATATAAAATATTTATAAGTCCTGAACAATCTACACCTAATACCTCGAGATTTTTATGGAGACAACGTCCGCCCCATAAATAAGGGAAGCCTAAGAATTGTTCGGCATCGCGAAATAAATTTTCCATGGAAAAATCTCGATTTAAAAACCGAAGATGACGAGATACACACCAAGGTTCTCCTGGTCCCCAAACCTCAACTAGAGCTTCCAAAACTTCCTTGGGGAAACGTACCCTATTCTTAGAATCCACGACCAGTAATGTTCCAAAAGGAAGAGGAATATTCCAAGGTTTTAACAACGCAGACGATGAAACTATAGCAGCATTAGGCTCTAATCGAATACTTGAAAAACAAGTCATGTGGTCAGCACACAAACGATTCCCTGGATATGGTCTCCACAATGCCCCGTCTTTAAATAACTGGGAATAAGCATAACATTTGTGATTACAAAATAAAACACGTTCACCAAAAAGAATCTGTGTTTCAAGGTCCCCTTCTTCAGAAAATAAATTAGCAAAAGGGGAATAGAGCAGGCAATGCTTCATAAGCTCAAAAAACAATATAGCTTAAAATATTTCGAAAAACCTGGTCCTCTGTATTTTCAGCAGAAATACGATTAAGTTTTCCCATGCTTTCGTAATAAGCAGTCACCGGAATGGTATATTCGTAATATGTTTTTAACCTTTGTTTGACTACTTCAGGAGAGTCGTCAGAACGTCGAATCAAACTGCTATGACATAGAGGGCACTGGCTATAGCCTTGTTCTTGTCTATAAATACGAGCACATGAGAGACAAATAAGCCTAGAGCAAATCCTCCGAATGATTTCCTGTTCAGAGACGTCCAAAAAAAACACATGGTAATTTAAGCCTAATTTTTTGAAAAAACTGTCTAAAATATGAGCTTGATCTAAATTTCGGGGAAACCCATCAATAATACAGCCTTGTGTGCATGCCTTACTTAGCAACCTCTCTTTTAACAGGCTCCAGACAACACTACTAGGAACAAACTGTCCCTTATCTAAATAAGCTTTAGCCTCAAGACTAAAAGGGGTTTGTTGCTTTATAACAGCACGCAACATATCACCAGAGCTAACATGAGGTATGCCGAGGGTATTTGCAAGACGTTGTGATTGGGAGCCTTTACCTGATCCTGGAGGTCCCATAACAATATAAAAAGCATTTTTCATTATAATATTTTTCTTTAACAATGGATGAAGCATAAATTTTTGCAAACAAAACACGCTCATAATAAGACTCTATACCTCATAGTACTCTAAAAACCTCAGTAAGTACTTTTTTCTAGTCTTATTTCGGTGAGGAGGCAAAGAAATGTATCTTGTCTTATAAAAAAACATACTTTTTATCCGCACAATATGAGAATATTCCAAGCCCTCAAAATTGTAAAAATCTGTTTCCTATTTAGCAATTAGAATGTGCTTTTTATATGTAGAAGAGTCTGCCTTTACAGAAACTTCACTATGTTATAAAAATGCTTGGATGTGTTTTCCTTATTCAAAGAATCTTTGGAGCTCTTTTACTCCTTTGTTTAGGTGACTTATCTTTTTTTCTACATACATTATACATTCCAAGGAGTGTTGGAAAGTTGAGATTTTCAAGCCCATAACCTTAGAAAAAAGTAAAAGCCTTATTGAATCTTTAGCAGGAAATTTTTAAAATTGAAGTCTAGATTGCTTAGATTTTAACAACGAGATCGAATCGTATGGTGTATTTACATTTTATCAAGAATTTTCAAAAGGCTAAAAAAAATCATCTAATAAATAGTTTGTTTTGAACAAAACCAAACTGTGGAATTATAATCATCTACTAATTTTACTTGCTGTTTTCTAAAAAGACACGCTAAGAAAAAAAATCTTAGTATTTATCTAAAAAGTAAAAAATATCAGAAACTTAAAAATTTTTTAATAACATTTATTGGGGAGTTCAAAATGGCTTGTTACCTTTATCTTTCTTCACCTGGAATGACTTCTTTTGATTTAGATAATATGTCTAAAGTAAAGCAAGCATGCCTTATAACACTTGATGTACTTTTAGCTCCACTTATTCTGGTCATTGTTTCTATTGTTATCCCATTTCTTTTACTTATTAAGATTATCTACAAAACTTTGACCTTCCTCATAGCTGCCATACAAGCAAAGTATTCCGGAAAAATGATTCCACGTGCTAAAGCACACTTTTCAAGTTTCACTAATCAAGCCAAAGACACTACAGATTATTACGGACTTCTATACTGTATTCCTATAATTGGAGTCATAATCTGTATTGTTTTATTAACAGCGAGTTATGTAGAGAATGAAGGCGGGCGGGCAAGCTGCGGTTCTAGGATGTTCATTGCCTGTGCAGTTCCCTTCGTCCAACTAGAACATACTGTTCGTGCATGGTAAATCTAGTACAATGTAAAGTAAATTTTCTTAATTGAAAGGACTTTAGTTCTATTAGCGACGCAATTAAATCTTGATAAAAAAATAAAATCCTTGTTGATAAACAATATTTCTAGTAAAATTTTGCAATTCCAATAAAATATGAACTTTTCATGACTCCAACAACGCTATTGTCCGGCACAACTTATGCAGCCAATGAGAACACTCGCCGTTGTTTAAATTTTTTATACAGTGGTACAGAATTTGTTGGTAGTCAAGATCAATCGAATGATCTTAAAAGATTTTTCACCAAAAGCAAACTCAATTTTCACTGGCTTAACGCTTTAATATTACAGAACTCTCTATATTACAGAAGTTACACATGGTCTTCGCCAATTTTCACTAGTCTAAGCACTATAGGGGTGCTGATGAATTCCCTGCAACATCTGGCAGTATTAGCATATCTTGGGAACGGATACAATTACGCCCTGGGAGGAAATAATAATGCAATTTCTCTAGTTCTTGGCATAATTTGTGTTGCTATTTTACTTATTATATTCGTTCTAATTTTAGGCACAACACTAGGTACCGTAGCCTTTTGCATTTGGAAAATCCACAAGGCTACCGCTACGCTACGCACTCTAAAACAAGATCAAGGAAACATTATTAAAGACTTAAAAACTTGTAAGAATAATCCGGCAGATTTTGCTGCAACCGCAACAGCATTAGCAGCTTCTAAAGATACCTCAAAAGCATATAAAGCTTTTAGAGCATCCTCGATCTCTTTCCTTATTGTTGCTATAATTGCCTCCTTAGTTTTATTTGCCTTAATAGCAGGTATTGTTCTTGCTGTGTTCTTTACAGGTCCTGGAGCGGCTCCTATTCTCACCGCTGCAATGATTGGCTGCTGTGCAGCAGCCGGAGGCGGAGCAATTTTAACATTGATCGGTGCATTAATTGCTTCGTTTTATAGTGCTAAAAAATGCAAACAAACTGCACACCATATGACACAAGCGCTACTCCAAACCGCTGTTAGTGCAATCATCTCTGACATAGGCATCCCTGAGGATTCTTGCCGAAGCCATCGAGATATGGGTAATGCCATTCGCATAATGGTGAATCAAAGCCTCATTAACTATAACAACCTATTTAGAGAAGCGGATCTTCATTTTATACGTAATGCCCTCTTACCTCAGCCCGTATTTCCTTTCGTTTTATTGACACCTCCTTTACCTCCATATTCTGATGACCCACCTCCAAAATACGAAGATCTCTATCCTGACGGCCCACCTTTGTCATAAAGAATAACGTAGTTATGCAAAATATTGATTTATAAGGAAAAGTGTTCCCTATGGAATTGTGAGGTATTTTATTAAAAAATATGTTTATTAATAAGTTTACAAGCAGCAATGATTTTGTATACCAAACAAATCTTACACCTTTTTTTTTCCCTACAAATCTTACACCTTTTTTTTTCCCTTTTGAACAAGGATTTGTTCGAAACTCGAATGGACTAATTTCTTTTAACCTTAACCGCTTCCTCATTATAGGAGCACTTCCTATTCTAGGTATGATAGTAGGAGCTGGAAGGTTTTATAGTGTGTGGTCAACAAAAGATCCTAAAGACTCTACAAAAATGAAAGTTGTCTATACAGCTCAGGCAGTTATAGAAATGTTGGGTCTTGGAATTCTTTTATTCCTTTTCCGAGTAGTGATCTTTGTAATTTGCCTTTTAATTGCTATTCTTAGATTCACATGTTGCTGTTGTGAGGAAACCTCACAAAAGATCTTAAATGCTTTAGCAGAGTTTTGTGGAGTCAATGAAAGACAAAGGAAAAGGGAGCTATAGATAAACATATACTATGAACCTTGTAATAAAACCATAAGTTCCCCAATAACCACTACTCCGAAGCTAGATTCGCAACAAAAAACTATAGGACTTCCATTTTATATATCGAAGAGATACTATCAAAATCTTTAAGATCATAAGTATCGGGAGATAAAATCCAAAATAAAGGAGTCTTAGTTCCTCCTATACGTTCTATAGGATAAATTTTTTCTTCTCTGCCTTCGGAAAAAAATATAGCTTTCACAATTTGTTTCTTATTTACTCCCTGTACATAAACCACGATATGCCTACTCCTATGAACGCAGGGGAGTGTTAAAGTCATTCTATTTGTTGCTAACTGAGGAACATCATTAAACACAACAAGACGATTCTCCTCTTCTAAAGCTGCTGTATAAGGAAAGAGAGAGAGGGTATGACCATCTTCTCCTAACCCCAACATTATCATGTCAAAACTAGATTCAGGAACTACAGATTCTATGAGTTTTTGATACTCTTCCGCCCCATTAGGATCTTGCGTATCCATTCGGAATACCTGAGTACTAGGAACAGCTAACTCATAGAGTATACTCATCGCTTGGCTATAGTTATTAGCTGCGGATGTAACAGGAGCTTGTCTTTCATCTCCCCAAAACAAGAAGAACTTACTAGGGTCTATAAGTTTGTCTTTATTTTCAACAATGTTTCTATAAATTTGTAAAGGTGTGTTCCCTCCTGATAAGGCTACATAAAAAGCACCACGCTCTTTAACTGCCCGATTTGCTGTGGCAATCCAGTCTTTACTTGCTAAGTCCACAAAAAAATCGGATTGTTTAATTAACAAAAGCTTATTGTTATCATTAAAATTTACTAGTGTTGCCATATACTTTTCTTGAGGTTTCTTTGATTTTTATAGAGGTTGCCAACTCCTTCCATCTGCCTGTAGCAATGCATCGGCTTCCTTCGGACCAATAGAGCCAGCAACATAGTTCGGAAAATTTGGTGAAATAGAATTTTCTTCCCATTCCCTTAACACTGGAGTAAAGAGCCGCCAAGAAGCCATAACTTCCTCGCGACCAGTAAATAAAGTTCTATCGCCTAAAATACAATCGCATAATAATCGTTCATATGCCTCAGGCGTGGTTGTTTTAAAATAACTGTCGTAACGAAAATCCATTTTTACAGGACGTACAACAGTGTTCGTTCCAGGAACTTTACAGTTGAACTTTAAAGCTACACCTTCATCAGGTTGGATACGAATAATCAATAAATCATTGTCCAAAGGGCAAAGAGAACAATTTTCTACAGAAAATAGATTATAGGTGGTCTTTTTAAAAATAACAGAAATATCTGTAGATCTTTTTGCAAGACGTTTACCTGCACGCAAATAAAAGGGAACCCCAAGCCACCGAGGCGTATTAATTTCAGCTTTTACAGCAACATAAGTTTCTACATTCGAATCTTTAGCAACATTTTCTTCCTCACGATAACCTAAGACAGAAACTCCCTGGACAATGCCGGAACCATATTGTCCACGCACTATGGAGGACTCAGGAGATAAGGGAGAAATAGATTGTAGAATTTTAATTTTTTCTTTTTTTATTTCTTCAGAGTCGAAAGTTACTGGAGGATCCATAGTAAGTAAGCATAAAAGCTGCATCATATGATTTTGAACCATGTCTCGGAGCATTCCTGATGATTCAAACAAATTGCCCCGTGTTCCAATACCAATAGTCTCACCCATACTAATCTGTACATGATCAATATACTGTGAATTCCAACAAGATTCGAACAACATGTTTGCAAAACGTATCGTTAAAATGTTCTGTACAGTCTCCTTACCCAAATAATGGTCAATGCGATACACAGCCTCTTCATCAAGATTATCATCAATACATTGTTGCAGCTTCTCAGCACTTTTTAAATCTCTTCCAAAAGGCTTTTCTATAATAACACGTGACCAGGGTTGCCCTTTTTCAGAAAATTTATAGAAAAGGTCGTATTTGTTTAGATTTCTAATAATCTCAGGGAAATATTGTGGAGGAGTAGAAAGATAAAAAAGACGATTTCCCCGAGTCCCACATTTATGATCTATTTCCTCTAAAAAACTCTTCAATAAAATATAACCTGCAGTATTATCAAATTCTGAACGATGGTAAAACAATCGCTCCTGAAGATTCTCCCAAACCCGAATATCTAATTCTGTGGATGGTAAAAAGGTAATGACCGCTTGCTTCATCTCGTGACGAAATTGCTCATGAGTCTTTTCTCTTCTTGCAAATCCAACGCAGGCAAATGTCTCAGAAAGCTGCCCTTCTTTTGAAAGACGGTATAAAGCAGGTAGAAGTTTACGCGCAGTAAGATCTCCTGTAGCGCCAAAAATAACTAACACACAGGGTGGACATAGACGCGGAGAAGTTGTATCTTTCTCCTCTTGAACTATATCAGCCATTTCTAACTCCTTTTTTGTCTAACAGGATTAAGAGCAAAAATAACAAAAAATAACAATAGTTCCTAAGAAGAAAATTTTTTTAATCTATGAGAAGTAGCTCATGTAATCTCATGACTACTCTCAAGAAAACTTGTTAAGATCAAAGTTGCAGCAAGAGCATCTGTTTTGCCTTTCCTTTGTTTTCGGCTAAGCCCACAATCATGTTTCAACATGCGTTTCGCTTGAGCGGAAGAAAGACGTTCATCCCAAAGCACAATGTCTACAAGAGGTATTTCTTTTAGTTTTTCAGCAAGAGCTGTTATTTCCTCTTGTAAAGGGGAAATTTGATTTCTCTGCATGGGAAGAGGATTACCTAGAACTACACAAGTGATCTGCCGGTCTACAATAACCTTTTGGAGGGTTTGTGCTGTTGCCTCTAAACTCTTACTCGCTTCCAGAACTCCTATAGGAAGACTCAAAAAAAAAGGCGTTACCGCATAAGCCAACCCTATGCGTTTTTTCCCATAATCCACCCCAAGAAATGCCTTAAAAGCATGACCATTAGACATGAGCTTTGGCCTTAGAATAAACAAGAGCCTCTTGTATAAACCTAATAAAAAGAGGGTGAGGTTTGATTAATTTAGAAATAAATTCAGGATGAAACTGTACGCCTACCATCCAAGGGTGATCTTCAACTTCGACAATTTCACATAACTCTTGATGGGGGCAAATACCAACAACATGTAAGCCCTGGGTTGCTAAACATTTAATATAAGTAGGATTCACTTCATAGCGATGCCGATGCCGTTCATAGATCTCATTGACTTGTCCATAAGCTTTCCATACCTTACTTTCTGGAACTAAGCGACAAGGATAAGATCCTAAGCGCATCGTACCTCCAGTAGCTAAAAGAGGATCCTGTCCCTCCATCATACAGACAACGGGATCAGGCGTTTCTTTCTCCATTTCTGTAGAATTCGCCCGCGATAAATGCAAAACATTACGTGCATATTCTATAATAAGAACTTGCATCCCCAAACAAATGCCAAAATAAGGAACTCTATGTTCACGACAAAATCTAGCAGCCGAAATTTTCCCTTCCCAACCACGAGCTCCAAACCCTCCAGGAACTAAACAGCCGTCACATTGCGCAAGAATCTGAGATAAATTTGGATCTTCGGCATCTATAGGGAGGATCTCTATAGAGTAATTGAGACTCAGAACAGCATGAGTTAATGCTTCAAATATTGACTTATATGCATCGCGATGTTGAAGATATTTGCCTACAATCCCTATGTATACCTTAGGAAGAGGCTGAGATAACCGATCAACTAAGATTTTCCAATCCGTAAGATCTTCTGGCTGAACATTTAATTTTAATTTCTGTCCAATAAATCTAGCAATATGCTCTTGAGAAAGAATAAGAGGCATTTCATAAATTGTAGCGCGTACATCAACAACATTAAAGACCGCATTACTCGGAACATTGCAAAAAAGACTAATCTTAGACTTGACTTCAGAGCTAAGGGCTTCTTCAGAACGACATAAAATTACATCAGGAATAATTCCAATGCTCCGCAAAGTTTGTACTGAATGCTGTGTAGGCTTAGTCTTAACTTCTCTCGCAGCCTTTAAATAAGGGACATAGGTCATATGAAGGTTAAGACAATCTTCAGGATACTCATAACGAAACTGTCGAATAGCTTCTAAGAAGGGGAGCGATTCAATATCTCCTACAGTACCTCCAATTTCCACAATAAGGACATCCGTAGCAGGCTCCTGAACACAATCCAATATCACTTGCATAATTTCATTAGTAATATGGGGGATGACTTGAACTGTACTTCCAAGATAATAGCCTTCGCGTTCCTTCTTAATTACACGAGCATAAATTTGACCGGAAGTCGCTGTAGAATACTTAGAAAGTACAACTGAAGAGAACCTATGATAGTGGCCTAGATCCAAATCTGCCTCTATTCCATCGTCAGTAACATAGATCTCACCATGTTCAAAGGGATTCATCGTCCCTGGATCTACATTAAGATATGGGTCTAGCTTTAACATGGCAACTTTAAGACCCTGTCGTTCTAAAAGTAGGGCTAAAGCAGCCGCTGTTAACCCTTTACCTAAAGAAGAGACTACGCCTCCAGTTAAAAACAAGCACTTGAAAGGCATGTGATATATTTTTCTACCTTAATTATATCTTCAGGATAATCTACGGAAGGACTCTTCGCATTTACAACACACACATGGATACACTCGCCGAACTCTAACGCACGTAACTGTTCAAGATCTTCGGCATCACTTAAAGGCGTAGAGCTGTACTGTATATAGCGGAAGAGAGCTTCTCTTCTAAAAGCATAGACACCGATATGCAAATAGATAGGGGTATCTTCTTTAAAAATACAGGGGATAGGGCTACGGCTAAAATAAAGCGCTCTTCCCTGAGTATCAAAGACACACTTTACCTTATACTCTGCTAAAATCTCTTCCTTGTCTTTAGTTACAGCTACAGGAGTCACTAATTGTATTTCAGGAGATGTCTCGAGTTTTTGGACTAGAGAATCCACTACTTTAGGATCTATGCACGGTTCATCTCCTTGAATGTTTACAATAATCTCAGCATTAGGAAAGTAAGTAGAGGCAACCTCAGCCGTACGCTCCGTACCATTAATCCATTTAGAAGAGGTCATAACGGCATGTCCACCAAAGTCATTCACATGGTCGATGACACGCTGATCTTCAGTAGCAACTACAATTTTATCAAGTAAAGAGCACTCACACACCCTTTCATAAGTCCTTTGTATTAAAGATTTTCCAAGGATCATCGCCAGAGGCTTTCCAGGAAATCTACTACTATACCAGCGCGCAGGTAATACTCCTAGTCTTAGACCTTTAGAGGTTCGCTGATTCATACAACCACCTATAAATAATTTATATTTTTTAATCTACGAGGATTATCTCTTTGAGTTTTATAAAAGACAAGATTTTTTTATTTTTTCGAAAAAATCTATTTTATTTTACAAAATAAAAATGCAGCCGAGATATTATTTAGATAGTTAATATGTTTTGTTTTTTAGTTTATTATGTCGCCATTTTGGAAAAAGGCCCTATTATCCACGTTACTATCCCTAAATATTCTCTACCCTTCCCCTGGAATAGGAGCAGAAACACGTCCGAGGTTTCTAGAAAAAGTGAAAGGGTGGTTCTCTAAAAAGGAGGCCCAGAAAGAAGTTTTCATCTCTAAAGTAAAAAGCTCTCTCGAATGGAAACACTACGACTATACATCAAATTGTGGTTTTTCTGTAGATTTTCCCGGTGAGCCTGACCATTCAGGACAAATTGTAGAACTTCCTCAGTCAGAGATTACCATACGTTATGATACCTACGTAACAGAGACTACGGAAGACAATAGTGTCTACGTAGTTTCTGTTTGGGAATATCCAGATAAAGTTGATATTAGTCGTCCTGAGCTCAACCTTCAAGAAGGGTTTTCAGGAATGATGCAGGCTCTACCTGAGTCCCAAGTTCTTTTCATGCAAGCCACTCAAATTCAAGGACATAAAACTTTAGAATTCTGGATTTCCTGTGAAGACGTCTACTTTCGAGGAATGTTAATATCTGTAAATCACACACTCTATCAGGTGTTTATCGTCTATAAAAATAAAGATCCCAAAGCGCTAGATGAAGAGTACGCAACTTTCACAAAATCTTTCAAAATTACCAAAATACGTGAAGCAAAAACAATGCCTTCCTCTATGCGTAAAAAAATTCACTTATAAGAGCTTCTATCCATTTTCATCCCAATTCAGTTTTTTTGAGTCTAGTTTTTCGCTACCCCTAGACTCAAAAAAGCTAACTTCTCTCTTTTTTTATTCTCTTTAACAATTCTTTTTCTATAAACTACAGGAAAACCTCTTTATAAAGTGGGTGGCACAGTTATGGTCGGCCAATTTCTCCTTATTTTTTTCTGTTCTCTTTCTTTTTTTAGTGTTGTTGCCGAAGATTTAAATATCCTAAACGAGAAACAAGCTCCCTTAACTCGTATTGGAATTATTTTTGCTTTTCCTGAGACAACCGGCGACAGCTCTTCAGAAGACTCTGGCTGTCCTATCCCCTGGTTTTCCAACAGTAAGAGAACTCAAGAAGGGGAGAGAATCTACTACTCTGGCAATTACTTTGGAAAATACTTTGTCGTCTCCTCTCTTTGGCCTAATAAAGTCTCTTCCGCTGTTGTTACATGTAACATGATTCTTAAACATCATGTTGATCTCATTCTCATCATTGGAACGTGTTACTCTCGATCAGAAAACAGCCGCTTCGGTAATGTTTTAATTTCTAAAGGATACATCAATTATGACACTGATATCCGTCCTTTTTTTGAAAGATTTGAGATTCCTGACATCAAGAAAAGTGTGTTTGCAACTAGTGACGTACACCGCGAAGCTATTCGCAAGGGGGGAAAAGAATTTATCACTACAGAGAAACAAGTAATTGAAGATTTGTTAAAAACGTATGGGTATTTGAAACCCAAAACCAAGACAGAACATACATTGACTGAAGGCTTAGTTGCTACAGGAGAATCCTTTGCGATGTCGCGTAATTATTTTCTTTCTCTACAGAAACTCTACCCCGAAATTCAAGGGTTTGACAGTGCTAGCGGTGCTGTCTCTCAAGTCTGCTATGAATATAAGATTCCTTGCTTAGGGGTGAATATCCTGATTCCTCATCCCTTAGAATCTTCAAGCCATGAAGAGTGGAAAAAACTTCAAAATGAAGCAAGCAAGATTTATATGGATACCTTACTTAAAAGTGTCTTAAAAGAGCTTTGCCTAGCACATTAGAAAACACCTTTTACTTTCTTCATTGAGGTTAAATCTCAGAGAAAGTAAGATGATCTTTTTATTTTCGCCTTATGGGAGAAAATTGGAGGGGACTTAGCTTAGTTGGTAGAGCGTCTGATTTGCATTCAGAAGGTCAGGAGTTCGAGTCTCCTAGTCTCCATACATAATTCGCGGTTATAGCTCAGTCGGTTAGAGCGCGACACTGATAATGTCGAGGTCCCAAGTTCAAGTCTTGGTAACCGCAAGTCCTTCATATCCTAAGAATGAAGATTTTCTCAATGCTGCAAGTCACTCAATTATATTATTCTTATAATCAGCTCTGTATATTTCAAAATGTTTCATTTACCGTGTCTCCGGGAACAATTACCATCATTCTAGGACGTTCTGGAACAGGCAAAACTACATTATTCCATCTTCTTGCGGGTTTCCTACCTCCTCAACAGGGAGAGTTTCTATGGGGAAAATCCGCACTTACCAATAAACACGTTGCCTATATGCAACAAAAAGAAGCCTTGCTTCCTTGGCGCACCGTATTAAAAAATATCTTACTGCCAACCGAACTGGGTCCCAAAACCTCTCGCTCTCCCATTCCTTCGGATCGTCTGGAAAAAATCATCCAAAATTTCGATTTAACCCCCTTACTCAATCGTTATCCTGATGAATTGTCTGGGGGACAGCGACAGCGGGTAGCCCTTGCCTCACAATGCCTCTCTTCAAAGCCTATTCTTCTTTTGGACGAGCCCTTTTCTTCCCTAGACATGATAATTAAAGAACAGCTCTACCAAGACATAGTTTTCTTAGCAAAAAAAGAAGGAAAAACTATTGTTTTAGTCACCCACGATTTTCATGATGTCTTATTTTTAGGAGACACTTTGCTTGTGATTAAAAATAACAATCTGGTCCCCATCTCTTTGAGTCCGTCTATGCAGTCTTTAAACAATCGCTTGTATCTGATTCAACATCTAAAAGAGCATCTGTATTCATGAGTATGCCTTCCCTTTTTGAATCATCAACACCCCCAACCCCTCTTCTTTCTGTCCTAACTTCCGAACAAAAACTAGAGATCTATCACAATGTCTCTTACCATCGTTGGAAGGGAGTACTTCCCGCTATCCTCGCTGCCATAATTCTCACCTTTGCTGTAATTGTTTTTAGCCTAGGAGCTATCCTTCTAGGCTGTCCTCCTATAGGAGTAAGTATAATGACAGAAATTATCCTTCCTCTCATTGTTCCTGCAGTACTTGCTTTTATCTTATTGGTCCTTCCTCTAAATATTTATGCCTATTCCCATCATAAGCACGCCTTAAATCTCCATAAAAATCTTGCGGAAAGTAATTATAATCAAATTCGCAATCACTGTATTCAGGAGAAAAACATATCAAAACAGCCTTTAGCAAACTTTATAGAATCAAATGTGCTCGTTCCTCAAGCCTCAAAAAGATTTTCTTTCATTAGCCTTGGCAAGACAATAAAAGGACTTCCTCCCAAGGACTCTGACCAGGCTTCCAGATACGATGAAACTATTCTTCAAGCTTTAGAGTATGTTAAAGAGGGAATCCATATGAACCAATATGAAAAGAAAAAACGTGACAAACGTGAAGCTGAAGAGACGTAAAAAACATATCTAAATAAAATTTTATTCACATGTAGCAATAAACGAACCTTGTTTAAAGGAGATTTGTTTTCTTGGGTCTTATTCTTCCTATGGATAAAAAGATCAGTACCAATCCCGTAACAATAATAGGGAAGAACATAGAAGATTCTATAGGGATATGGAAAAGTACGGGGGAAAACAAAATAGCAATAGCAAAAATTAAACTGATCCACTTGATATGACGTAAACTCTCCGCAAAAGCGAAAATAGCAAGTACAATAATAAACCACGCACAAATATTAAGAAAATTTTTCGAGAAAGTAGGTAAACTCACGTAACTGTTAATCTTTATAAAGATAGCAGCGACAAGAATACTCAAAAGCTGATTGATAGGGAAAGATATGCCTTGAAAAGCCTGCTTACACGCTTTTTTCAAAGGAAGAACCGTCCTTTCTTCCCAAAAAAGAGTATGTTTATAATACTCGGAGCCAAAGAAAGAAGCGCGAGCTAAAGCTCGCTTATCTCCTAAAAACTGGGATATATAGCTCAAAGTTGCTCGGATCTCATCATAAGCAAAAACGACAGCAAATGCAGGTTCTATAGTGAGGCAAAGGCAAAGCCAACAGTCAGGACGTAACTGATGCAAGATTACAGGAATGAGTGTAAGAATAATTGCACTGATTAAAGTAATAGTAGTAGCAATGACAATCTTTGGTCTTGTATGCCAGCGACGCTCGCTTCCTGCTAAAGAAAGAACGACAAGAAGAGAATATGCTACTAACATACTCGCATAAAGTAAAAAAGGACGTGAAGATGCGGTACTTGCAATACCTAAACTTGCAGCAGTGAGGTAACGCACTTGGAGCCAAGCAAGTAAACTAAGGAAAAGGACAGCAGCACGACGTCCTCCCGCAGAAGGATTATAGGAAAATCCTTCTGGAAACGTAGGTCCTACTTCAAGAGCCTCAGGCCTTGTAGGGGAGATACAAACCACAGCAAGAATAGCAAAGCCCACCAACGTATCATTAACAAAAATCGTAGCAGAACGGTGCGGGAAACAAGCAAACAGCATGACCCACATTCCTAAGATGACTCCTAGCCAAAGACAAGCTCGTTGTTTTAATGAAAGCAAAGCAAGACAGATAAGTAAAATCCCACAAAGACGATCAGAAAAGATGACTTCGGGTTCCTGATAATTTAGTGTTCTTGGTGTACAAATGAGAAGCAGGCCAAGGAAGGCAGGCAAAATATTAAGCTTCAGGAAACGGTATCGAAAATGTTTATAAATATTTTCAAGAGTCTCTTTATCCATAAGAATAAAACCTTAGGAACATTTCTTTCCTAATAAGGGGGCACAAAATAAAAGGGAAAGTTATTTTATAGATGTTTCGTAAAAAAGCATTTTTCTTTAACCCAAGGGGTAAGATTGGTAATTTTTTAACTTCTGTAATCAAAACTCTTTTGCACTTTTATATCTTTTATTTTATTAGCTAATTATAAAATTCAGTAATGAGATCCTTTCCCTTGAACAAAAAGATCCTTGTTTTATGCACATCAGTGTTATTTCTTATGTGCTTAGGATGGCTTGTGTATAAAAAGCAGATACTTCTTCCGGCTAAGGCACATATTCCCGTAAATACAAAGCACTTTCCTACCCTTGGCAATCCCTATGCTCCTATCAACATTACGATATTTGAAGAACCTTCCTGTTCCGCTTGTACGGAGTTTTCTACTGAAATATTTCCTTTATTGAAACAACATTATATCGACAAAGGAGAGGCATCATTTACTCTAATCCCTGTGTGCTTCATACGCGGTTCTAGACCTGTCGTCCAAGCGCTTTTTTGTATTTATAACCACAATCCGCGACAACCTGATGTGAACGCCTATATAGAATATTTTCATCGTCTACTTATCTATCCTAAAGAGGAGGGCTCCCATTGGGCAACTCCTGAAGTCATTGCAAAACTCGCAGAAGGTTTGAAAACTAACTCTGGACGTAGCATAAATACGAAAGGCCTACAGCAATGTGTAGCTTCAGGAAGATATAACGATCAACTAAAGAAAAATAATCTTTACTGTTCCCGAGTCTTAGGGGGACAGCTCGCTACACCAACAGCTATAGTTGGAGATTATTTAGTTGAAGATCCTACATTTGACAAAATTGAAAAGGTAATTGCTCAAATCCATCAGCTACAAGCTTCCGAAGGAGATGGCAATGAGTAAGTTCTTACGCAATTATGCATTATATTTTGCGTGGGTAATCGCTTGTATTGGCACATTAATTAGTGTGTTTTATAGCTATATTCTAAATATAGAGCCTTGCATCTTTTGCCATTACCAAAGAATCTGCTTATTTCCTTTAACCTTCATCCTGGGAATTGCTGCTTATCGTCACGATACTTCTATAAAGCTTTACGTCCTTCCCCAAGTTCTGATAGGCCTAGTTCTAGCCATATACCAAATATGCTTACAAGAAATTCCAGGAATGCAAATGGACATTTGCGGAAGAATATCGTGCTCAACGAAGATTTTCTTATTCAGTTATATTACAATTCCTATAGCATCTGCTCTTGTCTTTTGTACTATAAGTTGCCTCTTAATTCTTGCTCGAAAACTTGAATAGAGTTGTAAAAACACATCCTAAACAAGAAAAGCATCTCAATCATACTACACAACATAAGAAGGAACTTTTCCACGTAAACAGAAAGAAGAGCATAGATTGTAAAAAGTAAAAAAAAGTAAAAGCAAAATTAATAGAAGAATTTTAGCAAATACAAGTATAATCCCCAAACCCAAAACCTCTAAGATCCCTACTAGGGTATGCAAGCATATAGATATTCGAGAATCTCGGAGATCTTTTGTTGACCAGACGCTATAAAGCCTTTCCATCCCCATAAGTATTCCCAAGATAGGAATGGAAGCAAAAAAACTTCTCTTTAATTCGATACCAGCACTTTTTCCCAAGGGAAACATTAGATTACGAGCATTTCGAACAAATCCTCGCTGCACTAAACAACAAGGAAAATAAGTAGAAGCTACGACAAACTCAATGTGTCTTGTATATTTAGGAATCATAAGCAATGTTTTTATTCAGAAAAACTAAAACAGAATATTTTATCTACCACAGTCAAGAAATACACAATAAGCAACCTATAGACTCACATCAAAAACTGCTTAAACTTGTCTTTTCGATAAATTAAATTTCATCACGCAAAATACGCTCACGAATTTCTGCCATAACCTGCTGCATATAATGCAAATTATGAATAGAAGCCCAAATTGCAGCGTTGGGTTCCCGCACTTTAAAGAGATGTCTAAGATAAGCACGGGAAATTCCCGAAGAACAAGTAAGACATGAACAGGATGGATCTAGGGGAGTCGAATCATACATATATTTCTGTTGTGCTATTTTAATTCCTCCTCCAATTGACAAAATCAAACCGTGACGAGCTGCTTTAGTCGGGTAAGAACTATCAAAAGAATCAACGCCAAAGCCCACCGTAGCAGTTATGGAAGGTGCATCCCCTATTCCTAATAAATGGATAGGGCGATCTTTCGCTAAAAAAGCAGTTGTGATGCGAACAATATCCACCATTTCCTTAAGATTACGTCCTAAACTACCTCCAATGGCAAAACCATCGAAAGGTTCTTCTTCAACAAAGCGACAGCCTATGCAACGCTGTTCAGGATCGAGACCTCCATGAATTACACCATACATAGATTGGCATTTGGGGTTCTTCTTATGATAATCCAAAGAACGCTTTTCCCAGACATAGGTACGCGCACAAGAAGATAAAAAGTACTCTCTGTCGGCGTAAAAAGGAAGAAGCTCATCAAGGGGAATGATGATATCTGCGCCTAAATTTTTCTGTGCTTCAATAGAGATTTCTGGAGAAAGAAACAGCTTACGTCCATCTCTATACGACTTAAACCAAGCTCCCTCATCAGTAATCTGTACTAAGGAGGAAATATCTTTTTTCTTCCCACAGCTTTTGATTTCTGCAGCTACCGAACCATACGCTAAACTAAAGATTTGAAAACCTCCAGAATCAGTAATAATCGGCATCTGACGACCCATAAACTGATGGAGTCCGCCTAACTTAGCGATAGCCTCTGTTCCAGGATGAAGAAGAAGGTGATAGGTATTACAAAAAAGTAGAGGAACATGGCTATGATCGATAACTCCTTTTAGAGCACCATGAGTAGCAACAGGGACAAAAGCAGGTGTATCTATAATGCCGTGAGCTGTTTCTATCTGCCCTACACGAGCTTGGGATTTCTTAGATTTATGAAGAATACGAAACTTCAAAGCCAAAGCAAATCCTTACAAGTGTCATTCAAAAAACAAAGGAAATATAAGAAAGACAAGGGTTGAAGTAAAGGTAACTTATAAACACGTGTTTCTAAAATTATGCTGCCAACATAACAAAGAATAATTTTTCCTTTTACAAACTTCTCTTTATACCAAACAAAGACGCATAAGTGTATAATAAATATTATAAAATAAACATAAGTTGAATGACGTTGTAAGAATGTAAACGATGCTATTCCAAAGTTATGACGCATTTTTAGCTGCTGCTTCACAATGGATGTGTCCATTCCGTATCTTGGTCCAAGGACGCCATTACGACCCCGCGGAATTAAACTTTACCCCTTATCGAATACCCAACTTTAAAGAGCAGGGGATACTGCACAAAATGTATAGAAGTCTTCCCATAATTTCTATAGCTGCTGGTATTATCCGTCTAATTGAAGCGCATGCAGGCCCTATTCATCCGAATGACATGTGTAAGTATAGATTAGAAGTTACTAAAGGAATAGTCGAAATGCTAGGGTTCGGTGTACTACTTCTTCTTCTTGATATTTTAAGATGTGTTCTTGCAGTGATTCTCTACCTACTCGTCGCCTTTGCATTCAAAACTACAGCTTTGTTACAATGGTGTCATTTACTTTCCCCTACCCGCTGGAACTCCTGGAAGGAAAATGTTGTAGAACCACTCAATACATCTGTTAGCTATTTGCTTTAAGATAAGTACCGTTTTTTAATTACCCTAGCACAAACTACTGTAGGAATAGAAAGCACAATGACCACGCCTTTAATAACCAAAGCAAACAATATAACATGCGAAAGATGAGCAACATATCCATACAATCCTAAAAATGAAAATAATACAGTATCGACAAGTTGAGAAATAAATAAAGAAAGTGCTGACCGCACGCCAAAATACTTATAACGAAAGGCTTTTTGTAAATAAACAAACAACTTCACATCTAAAATCTGTACACTAATCATAGTGACTAAGGAAGCAAAAATGACACGCGGAGTAGAAGAAAATAAAGCTTGAAAGTGCTTCTGAGTTGTATCACTAGAAGAGGGAACCAGAGCAAGGTGAAGGTGCGTAAGGATAAGGAAAGCGATAGAAATAAACCAAGAACCCAACATAGCATCGCCTACACTCTCCTTGCTGTAAAGTTCACGAGCATAATTCAAAGAGGTGAGTAATCCCACCATATAAACATCAGCGGATGTGACTTCAAGCCCCCAAAGAGACACCTGTTTCAAAACGAAGATATTCGCAATTACGGAAAGGAGGGACAACCACCCAGTCAGCCATGCCTTTCCTCTAGAGGTACAAAAAATACCTAGCATCACAACAACAACAGTTTGAGTACAAAAAATTAATTCATTCAACACACAATACCCTTCTCTGTTTTTAATTTTTCTTTCCAAGAAGAGAAAGATCGAACTCCTCACTTGATGATACAGACCGATGTCCAACTTAAAATAATTATTAGAAAATCCTATACATACCTAAACACTTACAACAAATAACTTAATAAACTAGATATATGTAGAGTTCTTAACAACCATCAAAAAGACTATAACAATAAAATCAATAAGCCTTTAACGGGTTGCTAACTGTAACATTTCCTGAGATTTTGAGGCTGTTAACTCTTTAAGTTCTTTAGAGAGTTCCTCAATTACTGTTTCATTCTCCATAAGTCGCTTTTGGAGGGTACCTACGAGACCTTGATTCACACTATTAACCATAAAATATAGCCCCAGCACTATACATAAAAATCCGATAAGAACAAAACTAAAAGAAGTAACGATTACAGGTATCGACAGCAAGTTCAATCCATAAAGAAAAAAAAGAACAATTGCAACCGAAACCAAAATTCCTATACCTAAAGTAACAATCAAAATATCAAGAATTATCCGCAGAGTAGAGCGACGACCAATCTTTGGTAAAGAATACGCAAAAGATGTTTGCGTCGATGACGAAATCAAAGATAGTGGTGATGAAATCAAAGATAGGGGTGCGGATAATGGTGATGAAAAAGATAGTGGTGCGCAAGTCATACATGTACTTTTTTTTTAAAATAAAAGGCGCCGAAAATTATATAGTTTTTTTTTTAAAATCACAAGCATCTATCCCACTTATCAATTTCCCATCTTAAAGCAGAATAGAAAAAGACCTCAGGGAACAACCTGTTTTTTATGTTTCAATTCAAGAAGAAAAAACTTAATAAAGAAGGTCTTATAGAAATTTAGTTAGAAGAAAAACATGGCTATGTTTAAAGTATTTTCCATATGAATACAATTCGAATAAATAGAGTATGTTTATCAATCAATACACTAGTAACCTTGATTTTATAACTAGTTCTGCTAGCAAGAATTACTTTTTTCTATTTAGAAAAGGGTTTTCTCGAGATTCACTAGGATTAGGCAATACACAAGAAAAGTGGGGGGATCTTATTTTTGCATCGATTCCTATAGTTGGGGGTGTCATAGGATGTGGAAGATTCTATAGTGTCTGGTCCACAAAAGATCCTAAAGATACTACAAAAGAAAAAACTTTTCATACTATACGAGCGATTTTAGAAATTCTAGGGTTAGGAATTTTGATACTTCTTACAAAAATAGTGTATATATTACTCCAAACTCTGCTAATCTTAATAGTAGTCCTTTTTGTTACTCGTTTCTTTGGTTCATTATTTCCTGTAATGCTAATGCAGTAATGCTAATGCATTATAAAATGCATACATAAGTTATTGTTAAGTTTTTGAAGTCACTTTGGCAAAACGATTTGTAACTTTACAGATGACTAGGCTATCAGAAAACTATACAACATAATTATCATTATCAGACTATTGAAGTAAGAGACAATTTCTTTTACAACTGCCCTTTCTTCGAATTTAAAGCTTATTATCATAAACTTTATTTGCTCTTTTCTAAAGTAAAACCGGGAATCTAGTTGAGCTTTTTCTTTGAGATAGAGTTTTTTAATTTATTTAGAAAAACAAGTTGATTATTTTTAATTTTCTAATATGAAAAAGAATGTGTTTTAATACTTAGTTTCTAACTAAAGAGTAATCTATGAATACTAAACAACCTATTTCTATGGATTATATTATAAATCCTGTGAATTATATGGTTGTAGAGGTCAACATTAGGAGTTTAATAACTCAAATCGTTGGCCTTTTGTTGTGTTTGTAATCATGACAACTTATTCAACTCTAATCTTAAGAAAACCTTCGCTTTTCTTTTAATCTAAGACTCTTATATAAAATTTATTTTTCAGCTTTTGCCAAAATTATGTAGAATCTTCTTTTATTTTGCCTAGAAAGAATTCTATTCATAATTTACACATTCACCACAGATATAATCCATATTTTTAAAAGAAGCTCGTTTCAAACTTAATACTATTAGATCCAATTTGTCTTGATCCCACATTTCAGCAAACATAAGAGCAGTTAAAATATTTTGTTCCTGTGAAGGATGGTATCTTCCCTCCTCATACATGACTTTCAATAAGTCCAGATTAAACAAACCTTGTACGAGCTTAACACAATCATTAAATATACACCGTAGCGAATAATAGTTTGATTCTGAAGAGAAAAATTTCGTATCTTTGCTTACCTCACGTAGACCAATATAATTCACAACTAAAGTTCGGATTATTTTAAAGACCGAAGATAAATGCCCATCATAATTGTTGGAGTAGGCTAAACAAAAAGTCGCAAGGTTATTATGGAAATCATACGATGTTTTATCCTGAGGAAGTTTATGAATTTTTCCATTTTTTTCTTTAATACGTCCTCGCAAAAGATTAGAATAAAGCTCTTTAATAAATTCTGGAAATTTTTCTTCAATTTTTTTTAATAAGTAGTAAGACGTTGCAACTAGACGCTTGTAATTAGTCCGATGATCGCACTTAAGAAGAAAAGTATGAATCTCTAGAATCTCCTTATTTCTAATGTAAATGCCCTTCAATATTTGGCTCTTACATTCCCTTACTATTCGGGCAAGCCTCGCTTTAGCAGCTTCTTTAGCCTTTTTAAGGTCTGCAGAAGCAATAAGATCCATGCTTATGGCTTTTTGATTTATAGAGAAAATCTTTGCCCACAGAAGTAAATTGTCATCAATGATGACATCAATCGTTCTGTAATGTTTCCCTACTAAGATAAGACCTAAGAGTATTAAAGCACAAATGCCGCCAAGAATGAGAGCAGCAATGAAAGGAATCAACTCTAGGATTCCCAAGATTAGAACACTCCCTAACGCTGCTAAAGCAATCAAGACAATCAAGACAAGAAAAATTTCACGCATGAAAAAACAATGATTATATACTTGTTTGGGGTTGATAGGTGAAAAAAAATTCTTGAAATAAGAAATCGGGGTTAACATAAATATCCTTGGCAAATTGAAATTTAGATTATTTTAAACTAAATTTGGCGAAATACTTTTATATCTTCGAGCATATTTCCTCTGAAATTTATATTAGGAGGGAATTTTTCTTGTAAAAAAAGCTCTTGTATCATTAAAACAAACGTGCCTAACGGATATCCCTTTACAGGGACGCGATCATAACGTGCTTTTTGCACTACAAATATTTTGTTTTTTTCTCCCTTTGCTGCACTCCGTCTTGTATTTTCAAAGCGATCTTTTTCAGAATCTATATGTATCGATAATCGTGATTCAGAAACTTCCTCAGCAGTAAGATGAATATCACCCAAACTTAAACTTACAATAGAAGTAAATACATAGTGAGGGAAAGCTAAATGCTTAAAAACAAGCTCTTTATTTATGGACAAAATATCATTCTCCTCACTAGGACAAGATATAATAAACCCACGCTCTTCTAACTCTTCTTTTGATTTACCTGAGCGTATCTGAGAATGTAATTTTATGATTTCTTCTCTAGTATCATCATCCAATTTAGAAAGCTCAAAAAACTCATTCTCTGGAGCCCTTTTGTCTGTTTTTAACAATTCCTTGATTTCATTAGGCCATGGAGGACACTTAATTTGGAAATCAACAAATACGTTTTCCCATTGGATTTCTTCCCATCCGCGATATTTATAATAAAGAATCAAACGTAGAATAAACTTCAACGCAATTAGAATGAAAATAGGCACGATCAAGAGACAAACAAAAAGTTTCAAAGCAATCTCTTCCGGAGTCAATATTAAAAATTTCTCTCTATAAAGAAGATTATTTCTAAGATTGAAATACTCCATATGCATCGTTCTAGGATTAATTTGCAAGCATCTATCTACAAAGGCCGTAATGCGTTCAACCAAGCCATTTCCTTTACGATGACATGGAAGAACTTCCATAAGCTTTTCCGAGAAAGTCATTGGAGTAAAAAAATTTTTAAAAATTGAATGAGTCATGTAATAATTAATTGAAAAATGATGAATATTAAACAAGAATAATAAAATTAGGGATAAATTAATATCTCTACTAAGACAATCTCTTCCAAAATAAGGAAAAAACCATCTAATTATTTCAAAGAATTAAGTTCTATAAACTTTATAACATTGGATAAAAGAAAAGACATGAAATTCCCGCTTTATACCATGAACATTTTTACCAGTGGAACTGTTGTTGTATGACTAAATCATAAACAGATTCCCCTCTCTTTCCATTACTAAACATATAATCATATCGACAACGTAAAATTGAACGATGATTCATTATATTTGAGCCTTCTAAAATACGAATCGCCTCTACATAGGCATGGCCTCCCCTCTCTTTTGACATCCACTCAGACAAATGGAAAGTAGAAGGTAAAGATTGAAAGATATATCCTGGGAATTCCAGCAAACCAAAAGTAATAATAAGATCGCTTGTGAAAATATTATCGTAAGGAATTGAGTCTAACATCCCGAAAAAGTAGAATCCTCGCTTTTCAAGTTCATCCCTGCTTATTCCTGAACGTAATTCTTGATGGCGCTGCTCAAGCCGAGTATAAACTTTGAAAGGAAGAGCGGGTAGGTTATATTCTTCATTCCTGAACATCATGATCTCTCGAAAATCATTTTCATTTACTTGATAGAATGACCGATATTTTAAATATACTAAAAGGTGCAGAAGACATTTGAAAATCAAAAGAATAATCACGGGAACAAGAAGAAGATAGGAAACAGCTTTTAAAAGTTTTTCTTGCAGCGTAACTGTTCTGGATCCCGTAATGCAAAATACTCCCCCCTGTACGGAGCTCTCTTTGATTACAATAATATGACGCCCTGTAAAATCAAAATAAGTATCTACTAGAGCTGTGAGTTTCTCTAAATATCCTTTTTCTCCTCGTAGAAAAAGAGAATTAAGAAAACTATTAGAAAAACATATAGTTGAGACGATAAACATGAATACAAACTCACGTTTTACTTACATCTTAAACAAAATCACTCAAATAAAATATTTACTTTTGTATCAGTCAATCGAAATCCTGAAATTAGATGTTCTTTGAAAAGAAACTCTAAAATACATTTTCCTAAAAGCTTACCCATACCGAAGAAAAGTTCTTTAAAAGCATTATGGGGCACTTTTATCTGAGGACAATCTTTCCACTCCATAAAATCAAGAACTAAATTTGTTTTAGGATATCCTGCATGTATATAACACATCTGTAAATAGCTAATAACCTCTCTAACAAGAGCAGATTTTTCTTGTGTACTAGCAAATTCACTAGAGAGTTTTTTACAAGAACAAAGGGCGGGGAAGTAAGTCATCAAATAAGCATATGGCAATATTATCGATTTTAGAACCTTTTTAAAACAAGAATCTCTAACAACACGCTCCCAATTCACTCTAAAACTAATAGACTCTAAATTACCACTCTTCGTGAGATTAGGTATTGCTGTAAGATAACGCTTAGGCAGCGTTTGTTGAAAGATTCCTTCCACATGTTCTGCTAAACTAGCAACTTCCGTAGGAGAACTTGTAGCCAGAAAACTACAACAACAATCAGGTATGTCACTATTGAAATAAACAAAAGATGCTTTATAAGTCATATGCAGTAGTGCTCGGAAAGCAAGTGCTATCAAAACAAGAGGAAATAATAAAAAACTAAGAATTTTTAGTACTTTCTCAGCCAAAGATACGGGACGTCCTGCGACTTTTCTACAAAAAACATAACTTCCGCCTGCAGCAATTACCTGAGTTTGTTCTCCCCCAAAATAAAAGTAGTTATCCAGAAGTGCGACGGCACGCGCTGCATAAGAAAGACTTATATCTGGATGGAGAGTAATAGAATCCATACAATTCTAAAAAAGATAAAAGTATAAAAAATTATAGCACTTTTTCGTATAAAAGCCTAGAGAAAGCAAATTAAATAACTCTTAATCAAAATTAGAAGAGTAAACAGGAAAATAAGGAATAGATTATAATTATCTTAATAATAATGGTATGCAGATCAGAACAGAGAGTTGCCTTGAGTTAGAAGGTTGTCTACATAATTAATATCATAATCAGAATGAATAAATTTAGGATTATCTAACATAAACTGGTGAAAAGGAATCGTAGAGTGTATTCCGCCAATATGGAACTCTTTTAAAGCACGTTTCATAATAGCAATAGCTTCTTCGCGGTTTCTTCCTTTTGTAATAACTTTAGCAATCATAGAATCATAATAAGGAGGAATTGCATAACCACTATAGCAAGCCCCATCTATACGAACGGCAGGACCTGCAGGAGGAAGGAAATAGTCTAGACGGCCAGGAGAAGGAGCAAAGTTATTTGCTGGATCTTCAGCATTAATACGACATTGTATGACATGCCCTGAAAAAGTAATATTCTTCTGTTTCCATGGCAATTTTTTTCCCATAGCAACACGAATTTGCTCTTTAACAAGATCTATGTTTGTTACCTCTTCAGTAATCGTATGTTCAACTTGAATACGCGTATTCATTTCCATAAAATAAAATCTTTTTTCTTTATCCAGAAGAAATTCAACAGTTCCTACAGAAAAATAACCAGAACTTTTGGCAAGATCTACAGCAATTTTACCCACTTTAGCACGCATTTCCGGTGTCAAAATTGGACTTGGAGTTTCTTCAATAAGCTTTTGACGGCGGCGTTGTACCGTGCAATCCCTTTCTCCTAAATGAACATAGTTCCCATGTTTATCCCCAATCACCTGGACTTCTAGATGGCGAGGATTTTCTATAAATTTCTCAATATAAACATCTGGATTATTAAATCCCGCCTCCGCTTCAGCACGAGCCGCAGAAAACGCACGATAAAATTCATCTTTTTCCTTAACAATACGAATACCACGGCCTCCGCCACCAGCAACGGCTTTAATAACTATAGGGAAACCAATTTTCTCTGCTATTTTCAGTCCAGAACCCTCATCACGGATAATACCCTCAGAACCAGGAATCACAGGACACTTAATTTTCTTAGCAAGAAGCTTTGCGACAACTTTATCTCCCATAGTAGCTATAGACTCTGAGCTGGGGCCAATAAAAGTCAGGCCACAACTGTCGCATATAGAAGCAAAATTCGCATTTTCACTTAAAAAGCCATATCCAGGATGTACAGCATCGGCTCCTGTAATTTCACAAGCAGCTAAAATGTTAGATATTTTTAAATAAGATTTTGCCGCCTGAGGCTCTCCTATACAAACCGCCTCATCAGCAAGAAGAACATGGAGAGCTTCTTGGTCTGCTAAAGAATACACCGCTACCGTGGACAAGTCTAAATCATGACAAGCACGGATAATCCTAACAGCAATTTCTCCCCTATTCGCAATTAAGACTTTTTTCATTATTCAGCCTTAACTATACGAAATAATTTCGACCCAAATTGGACAGGGTCTCCACCAGTAAGCAGAACTTCAACAATACGGCCATTCATTCCAGCTTTCACTTCATTCATTACTTTCATTGCCTCAACAATACAAACAATCGTGTCTTCAGACACTATATCGCCAGGCTTTACAAAAGAGGGGGCTTCCGGAGCTGGAGAACCATAAAAAGTTCCTACTAAAGGGGAACTAATAAAATCTCCAGGATTTGCAGATTGTAATACTTCAGTTTGCTCTACGAATGCGTCCTTTGCCGTATCTTGTTTAGGATCCATAGGGATGGGGCGTTCTTGAGCAAATCCTCCGAAAAGCCTACTATCATAAATTAAAGGCTCCTGCCGATCTCCTCCTGTATCTCTTTCTAACTCAAGTTCGAGACCTTCGCGTTTTATCACAAAACGCTTCATCCCATTCCGCCCCATAGCAATCATGAGTTTCTCTATCTGCTTTAAGTCCATACTTGCCTTCTCTACTTAAAGTTAGACCCGCTGAATATATTCACAAGTCCGCGTATCTATTTTTATAACATCACCAATCTCTACAAATGGCGGGACGACAATTTCTATACCAGTTTCCAGAAGCGCCTTTTTTGCTCCCCCAGATAAAGAAAGAGAATCTCCAGGAAAATCTGTTTTCGCTACCATCAACTCCAAAAAATGAGGTAACTCCACAGAAAAAACCATATGATCATAGATCATTGCAGAAACAGTCACGCCTGCTTTTAAAAATAAGAAGCTGTTCTTCATGATCTCTTTAGAAATGTATATCTTTTCATAATTCCCCAAGTCTAAAAAAAGATAGTTGTCATCTTCAACATACAAATACTCTAAAGTATGTGTTTCGAATTGAGCCTCTTTAACTTCTTGACTAGCCTTAAAATTTCTTTCTATAACAACATCAGAATCAGTAGCTTGTAATAAAGCTTTGATAAAAGATTCTCCCTTAGGTCCTGATACCTTAGAAACAGAAATCACTTTATACAAACCATCTTTTGTAGAAATAAACATTCCTATCGATAACTGACTACTGAGTACCATGATTTTCTCCTCGGAGCAACAAAACTTTATCGGTCATTGAGATAGCATCCACTTCAAATAGATAAGAGGCTGTCACTAAAATATCAGCCCCAGCCTCACGACATATTTGTGCAGAATCCAGATCAATCCCCCCATCCACTTCTATCAAACATGAGCCTCCTAAATTTAACTTCTGTATAGCATGACGAGTAAAAATGATTTTGTCGAGAGTATCCTTTAAGAAACCTTGACCACAAAACCCTGGGTAAACAGACATCAGCAATACAACGTCACATAAAGGTAAAAATGGGGGGATGAATTCTATAGAAGTATCTGGAGAAAAAGCCAAACCTACTTGCACTCCGCATTTTTTTATATAAGACAATAGCTCTTGAATATCCTCAGAAGCCTCAAAATGAACAATAATCCTATCTGCTCCTGAGCAAACAAAAGCCTCTATAAATTCAAAAGGCGCATACATCATGGCGTGAATTTCTAAAAATAAATCCGTTGATCTATTAATTGCAGCTACTATGCTAGGACCAAACGTCAAGTTAGGAACAAAATGCCCATCCATAATGTCAATGTGGATAAAATCCGCTCCAGCTTGCTCTATCCTTTTTGTCTCTGCACCTAAACACGTAAGATCAGCACCCATAATGGAAGGAGCTATCAATACACGGTGTAGTTTCTTCACTTTTGCCTATTTCAATTCTATTTAACCACATTTGCATATAGAAACCATGCGAACCTTAACTAAAGAGCCCAACTTCTACCATTACATGGCATCGCACTTAACATATCCTTAGGTACAGGATAACCACAAGTAAAACTTTAAAAGTCTCAGATGAGAGTCCTCTTTCTCTATGCAATCCATTATGAGTAACTAAAGAACCTCCACTCAAGGCAAAACAAACATGCAATTCAATCCCATAATACCTGGTAAGACATGCTCTAGATTTCAATTTGTTAATTTACAAAAATAATTCAAGAATGTTCATCAGAAAATTCTTGATTTTATAGCTTTTTAGAAAGATACTTTTTCACCATGTCAAGCATTTAAGGGAATTTTATGACCAGCTCACCGATAAATCCAGAAGCACCTTCCTCGCTTTCGCCTCCACCAGCTCCATGTTTAACACCTACTAATTTAACACCTACTAAGGCTCCTCTTAAAGAAAGGGTTGCGAATGTTGCTAGATTCATTGTTCTGATTATTCTTATGCTCTTAGCTATTATTCCCGTTATACTTGCTATGTCTGCTCCTTTAGGTTTTACAACAGGGTTAGGATTCTTATTGGCAATCGTAGTTGTGGGACTAATTTTAGCGGCGCTGCTTTGCCATAGTGATTCCACGACTACGCAAGCAACCAAAGCTCTCCAAGTCGAGATAGGCAACTTAATTATACAAAATCAAGCACTTAAAGAAACATCAAAAGCATTACACAACAATTGCACGCAATTGCAGAACGAGATAGAAGACCTTTCCAAAGCAAATGCAGAACTGCAACATCATTCCGACGAGTTGCAAGTGCTACTTACCCAACTCGGTAATGTGTCTACCATTTTAAGCAAACATTCCACCTCTGCGCAGCAATTAGTAGCACGCCTCAATGAATTGGGTCTGAATCTTTTGGAAATGGAGGGCAAAGCATCATCTGCCATACGGGAATTTCTTCGACAAATAAATGTTTTATTTACTGAAGAAATTATAGTAGTACTATCAGAGCAAATTTTCCACTTACGTCAAACAGTTCACACATTCGAGGGGTTGCTTCAACAACAGAAACATCAAGCAACTAAAATGGATCAAGTGCTACTAAACTTCGAAGAAGAAGCAATAATGAGGCAAAGACATATTAAATTTTTAACAGAACAAGAAGGTAAACTTCGTAAGACCGTTCTTCATCTTGGGTCCTTATTAGAAACAGCTCAACTAGTTGAAACCAAACTTCGAAACGCCGTGTTTAAGCAAACCTTGAAAAGATCCCTTAGTACAGGTGATGTAAGCATGCCAGGAGGGGGGGGAGGTGATAGCGAAGAAGAAGAGCTATCATCAGAACCAATGTCGCAAGAGGAGCCAATGGACCTAACTAAAGGTACTACTGGTTCTCCATCACCAGATACTCACCCCAGCAGTAGACAACGAGATACTTCCTTCTCCCGATTCCTACCTCCTCCTCCTCCTCCTCCTCCTCCTTCTCCTTCTCCTCCTCCTGTGTATAGTCCTTTGGATAGAATAGACGAAGAAAAAGATGAAGATGATAAGTAAAGAAAAAATATGAGGAAGTACATCATTAGTCCTTTTTCTTACTATAATGAGGATCCACGAGTTTTATGTTTTCAAAATCCTTGTGCAAAACCAAGAAGTATGTTCCTGCTACTATGTCTACTTCATGGGATCTTTTGGCTTTTGATTATCATAAACTTGTTCAAACTCAGGGTCATTATTATCATAGAAAAGTTATTCTTCCTCAGTTGCTTCCTCTACTTTCTCTAACATCGGAAGCTTCCTTACTTGATATCGGTTGTGGTCAAGGAGTCTTAGAAAGAGCGATTCCGAAGACATGCCGTTACCTAGGATGCGATATTTCATCTAGCCTTATTACAATAGCAAATAAAATCCGTAAATCACGTGCTCATAACTTTATTGTTCAAGATTTTAGCTTGCCTTTGCACATGGAGAAGATGAACTCTCCACCTTTTTCTCATGCAGTTGCTATCCTTTCATTGCAAAATATGCGTTTCCCTGATCATGCAATACAAAATACAGCAGCTCTATTACAACCTTCAGGACAGTTTTTTATTGTGTTAAATCACCCTTGTTTCCGAATTCCTCGTATTTCATCATGGCACTATGATGAAAGTAAGAAACTTGTGGCTCGACAAATAAATCGCTATCTTTCTTCAATAACAATTCCTATTAAAACACATCCAGGAAAAGAGAATTCTTCTTATTCCCATTCTTTTCATTTCCCTCTTACATATTGGGTTCAGGCCTTATCCTCAAGTGGCTTTGTTATCCAAGGCCTTCAGGAATGGATATCTCCAAAAACTTCAACGGGAAAGCGAGCAAAAGCTGAAAATTTGTGTCGGAAAGAATTTCCATTATTTTTGATGATTTCATGTATTAAAATGAAATAAAATCAAAGAAGATTAGTTTATTAATTTTTTATAAAAAAAAGGAGTTTTTAATTAAAATAAATAAAAAACCATAATACTTTTCTTTATGTTTCGGAAACTTTTCCTCTTTTCCAAGAAAAAACCTGTGCAAAAGAAATATCTTCGAAACAATAGGATTATAAAATCTTTTATTCTAGCTCTTAAAGTCCTCTTACACAATGAGACTTCTAAAGAAGCGTGTGTATTGAGCTACTATGGCTTGCTTACCTGTGTCCCTATTTTAGTCTTTTTTCTTCGGTTATCGCAATACCTCTTCGCAAATTTAAATTGGGAAGAGTGGCTCATGATTAAGTTTCCTGATTACAAAGAACCTATCCTTGCCATTGTAGAAGCTGCCTACCATGTCTCCACAAGCAGCATAGGTTTAGTGCTTGTTGGTAGTTTCTTTATATTTTGCTGGGCAGGCATTCTCATACTTTTATCCTTAGAAGACGGGCTAAATAAAATCTTCCGGACTAGCTGGACTCCCATATCCTTTCAAAGATTAGTGACATACTTCATCATTACTTTAATTAGTCCTATGATTTTTATTATCGTCTGTGGTTCTTGGATCTATATTACACAAATCATGCCATTGCAATATGCCAAGCTCTTTACCTTGAGCCACTCCATGACAACCCTGTATTTCATCTCAAGACTAGTTCCCTACATTCTTCTTTATCTTGCTTTATTCTGCTGTTATGCCTTCTTACCCCGTGTTAATGTAGAAAAAAGTTCAGCACTTATCTCTACCTTAATTATTGGCACAGTATGGATCTTCTTTCAAAAGATCTTTTTCAGCCTCCAGGTACACCTATTTAACTATAGCTTCACTTATGGAGCTCTTGTTGCTCTCCCTTCATTTCTTCTTCTGCTCTATCTCTATGCAATCATTTATCTATTTGGTGGGGCATTCACCTTCATCCTTCAAAACCATGGGTATACCTTTATCTTCCCCGGGAATAAATTGTTACCCAACTGTTATTCAAAACTCATTATCTCAACCTACATTCTTGCTGTCATAACAAACTACTTTAATGTAGAACTACCCTCCCCAACAGCACAAGTGATATCTAGGCATTCTAAAATTCCCATTGGGGAAATCTTAGAATGCCTAGATATCCTAGAAAAGGAGGGACTCATTGTTTGTCACAAGAAAGGTTATAAACCCGCCTTTAACCTTGCAGAACTCACAGTGAACGATATTATAACCCGGTTACTACACCCAAATACTTGTGTAAAACTTTATACCAATGCAGCGATCACTTTTATAGAAAAACGACTTGAAGATATGTTTGAGCAGTTTTCTAAAAACAGATATAACCCAACTCTTATGGAAATTACCAAATTACTGAGATGAAACGAAAACCTTGGTACAAAATCTTAGCCATCTGTTTAGGACTAGGCTTAGGTACAACTGTCCTTATCTTCCTGCCCGCACTATTTTCGCGAAGCTCAGGAAAATATCTCTTGTTTACTCTTATACATAAGGAATCAGGACTCACTTACAAAATAGAAGACTTAGAGCTTTCCTGGCTAGGCCCCCAAAAAGCACAAAAAATCAAAATTTTAGATAGTAAAAACTCTGAAATTTTTTCCGCAGAAAAAGTACAAATTGACGGCTCCTTAATCCGTTTGTTACTCTATAAGAAACCTAAAGGATTGACCTTATATGGATGGTCACTACATATTGATGAATCTCAATCTATAGGCACCTCTTCTATTCGTCACTTAGACCCAGGATCTTTTCTTCCCTATCTCGAAGGATGTGACAAGATTCTCTCTGAACATGGATCCATCAATATGAGAACCATTCAAGGCTCTCACTTAGCTGTATCGGGGTTTTATCTAGAAAAAACCCTAGAAAAGTTTATTATGAAGTGTGCCGTAACAGAAGAGAACCGTGTTGGCAGTATTTTTATAGAAAGTATTTTTTCTCCAGAAGTCAAAATCTCGCTAGAGTTCTCTTCAGTCCCTATTTCCTTCTTTAAAATCTTCACGATCTCTCCTTTTTGGGATCAGCTCTTTTCTTATGAAGATAGTCTCAATTTATCAGCAGCTGTACAACACACTCCAGATGGAAAAATTATTATGACGGCGATTGGACAAGGAAACCAGGTCCAAGCAAAACTACAAGGTCATATTCATAAATCTACTTTTTATATTGTTGAAGGGAGTCCCTCATTCATAGAAATCCAGTCTAAAATGGCTTCTGCACTCTGTACCCTATTAGTTCCATTCCCTATAGCAATGACTAGCCAGCAGATCCACGTCAATATTTCCAATGCTAAAATTCCCTTAGATATCATGAAATGGCGTCATATTGAAATTACCTCACAGGCTTTCTTCCCTGAGGTTTTTCTCGATCCGCAAGACTCTAATCTATCGGTACAACTTACTAACTTACAAATAGGCATGAAGAAAACAAAACGCTTTACAGACATCCGCTACTCTTCATCTTCTATTCTCGGAGGTACAACCTCCTCTTATCTTAATGGCTCTGTACGCATTGATAACAAGAAAAACTTCACAGAATTCCGATTCCAACAAGCCCAGCTTCCCCATACTTACCTCAGAGCTTTTTTCCCACAACCCTTTACTATTAACCTCCCTCTAGAAGCTCCCAACTATTCCTTACACGTGGAGGGAAAATATAAAAATAACAACTTCAAAGCAGACGCTACATTAAATAATCCCTCATTACAACTTGCCTGTTCACTATCTGGCCCCTATCAAACCTTTGCATTTGAAGGACATGGGACTTACCATCTTACGAAAAAATGGGAAGAGAAACTTTCACCCCACTTTTCTTATGCGGAGACGCAATTTTCAGGAAAAGCACAGATCACACAAAATCATCTTTTCTTTCCAAAATTTTCAGGGAAAATTATCGCTGGAGAAAATGAACTACTTTTCCATGCAAAATTTGGGAACCCTAATGAACCTATAAAACCAGAAACAACCTCCATTCTAATTCATGGAAACTTTGTTTCCTTCCCCTTGAGTCTTCTATCTAGTCACCTTACTCCTTTTCAAGTACAAAAATTGACTTTCTCTTTTCACACTGATGGAGGAAAATTTCTTACAAAAGGCAATCTCCAGGCCCTCATTGAAAATCCTACATATCCCTCTCTAAGTAGCACGCGAATCCTCATTCCTAATATTCTCTTTTTTTCTGATGATGCCTCAGAATCTACAAAATTCAAAAATCTTAGAATACAATGCTCTGGAGAAATCCTTTCATTTCCCTTAGATGCTTTACCAACAATCTATGAGAAAAATATAGCCCTCTCCAATTACTTTGGCCCTACGGGGAACTTCACCTTCTCAGCAAATTATAACCCTAAAGATGAGGAGCAACTCGTCTGTTTGTGCACATTAAAATCAGATGCTCTTCTCAGTGATTTGAAGCTAGTGATGGACTCTTCAATGAAACTGTCATCAGCAACTGAAGGAGTCTTACAATGGGAAATCTCTCCCGAGCGTTATGTAAGCTTCTTTAAAGAGGCCTCCTGCTTTCCCACTTGTACACTGCATAGAACAGCTGTGTTACATTTAAACATCTCCAAACTCTCTTGTGCTAACCAAGATTCCGGACTCACCTGTCTTGCTTTACTTGCTAAAGGAGGACTTGAAGGATCGTTAACAACAAACCCTTTGATCTTCTATGATCATATTTCTAAAGAAACCTTCATCATTAATAACCTAACAGGTTCTCTCTATGCAAATAATCTCAGTGCTGAGCTAGAGTACAATCTAGAAGGCTGTTGCTTAGCTCACGGTCAAGACCCTAAATCTCCAGCAACATTTCTTTTACAGGGTAAGGTCAACCGCTTTTTTAACCCCGAATTACGAGAATTCAAACAAACTACAGACTGGAAACAGATCCCCTCAGCATTTATCACAGGGATTGTTCCTATATCGCCAGCAGTTAAAGCTCAAATCTCTTCCCTTGCAGGCCCTAAAATCAATGTACGTATCAAAAACGATCTATTTAACGGTATAGGGCCAATACACATTCTTGTGGATGCTGAAAACCTTCAAGCCCAGATTCCTCTTATTCTTACAGACAAAGCTATTCTACTCGATGATAATCTCAAAGCGCACCTCAATATTAATGAAGCCGTGAACAGAGCGTTCCTTCAAGAATTTAACCCTTTGATTTCAGGAAGTGCTTATTCTCAATACCCTATAACCCTAGAGGTTGAAAAACAAAATTTTTATCTTCCTATAAAGCCTTACTCTTTTGAAGAATTTCGTATCGATGCTGCAACCCTAGATATCGGAAAAATTTCTATAGCAAACACAGGGACTATGAACGCCCTTTTTCAGTTTTTAGATATTGAACAAGAAAAACAGTTTGTAGAATCCTGGTTTACTCCCATCTTCTTTTCTGTACAAAAGGGAACAATTTTTTGTAAACGCTTCGACGCTCTTATTGATAACCGTATACGTCTTGCTTTATGGGGAAAGACAGACATTATGCATAATAAAATTTACATGACTTTAGGTATTGATCCAGAAGTCATTAAAAAATATTTCCATAATACTTCTTTAAAAACAAAAAACTTTTTCCTTATCAGAATTCGCGGACCGATCTCTTCCCCAGAAGTAGATTGGTCCTCAGCTTATGCACGCATTGCTCTTCTAAAAAGTTATAATTTGGGGAACCCTTTCAATAGCCTCGCTGATAAACTCTTCTCTTCTCTAGGGGATGCAACGCCTCCCCAAACTGTCCATCCCCTTCCTTGGGAAAAATCTCATACGTCTTCTTTAAAAGAAAAGAATTAAATTCTAAAAAATAATTTGTTAATTAAATCATTTTAATTATTGTGAAAACAATATTATTTAAATAGGATTATAACTCATGAAAAAACATCACTTCCTAAACCAGCCTTCTATTCTTAAAAAAGAAGCTCTTTCCACAGCAATTCAAAAAACCATAAAAATGATGGAAACAGTCATAAATACTCCAACGGAAACATCTTCGATAGTAGAGCTCGAGACTACCTTACAAGCAATCAAACAGAGATTACAAGAACACTCAGAAGACCTCAGTACTTTAAACAAATGCTGTTCCTTAGAAACAATCACAAATCTCCAAGACGGGATTAGCTCCCTCCAACTTATCGAAAATAACCTAACAAATAAATTGAATGATCTAAACCATCTTGTACAAGAAAATACCCAAGCATCTCTAAAACAACAACTCTCACCAACAATACTTACGGAGATCTCAGAAAAGTTTCTATCTATAAATGGAGGGAACTTGAAAGGCACTCTGAATATGAACAATAATAAAATTACAGGACTCCCTATCTCCTCCGATCTTAAAGAATCTGATGCTGTATCTGTGGGCTATACAAACACACAGCTCCAACCGTTAAAAGACAAGCTGAATGAAGTTTATGAAAAAACATCCCAGCATGAAAGTGCTGTATCGTCATTGCAATTTCAAATGATGCCAGTAGCAGGAGGAAAATTTCGCGGCCATATCGATATGGACGGCTTCCGAATCTCAGGGCTTGGTATGCCCAAAAATGCAAGAGATGCTGTACCCTTAGAGTATTTAGAAAAGTACGTACAAGAAAAAAATACTCAGGAATCTCCTGTAACGCCAATGACACAAATAGCAACAAAGCAAAATAACCTGCTCTATTCCTCTGGAATCAATCCTAAGTTTGAAAGTCCACTCACCTTAGATTTATTGACTTCTGGAATTATAGGGTTTTCTTGGAAAACATCGACCTCAACCAATGGGGGATACTTTCCATTCAATGCATTAAGACACAACGAAACTCAACCAAATATTGAAAGCTTTCATTTGACTCCTACAACACTTTCTGGAATCTATCCTGGAATTTATACATGGTTTCTAACTTTCAAAGCATTAGTTCCATCAACAATAAATATCCAAGACCTTAAAATTCTTATGTCTCTAACCTATCACAATAACAACTGGAATCCTAACCACGCCAATTTGAATATAACTCAACCCAACAGAATACAACTACTAAAGACAGGATACATTACCCTTGGCGAACAAAACTATGATATTGTAGAGTTTTCAGAAAGTCCTGCTGGTTATACCCAAACATTGATTATAACTCCAAACTGCACAGGCTTTTCACTACAATTAAAAAATGTCGCAGAATCCCAAGAAAATTCAACAGATCTTTATATTATCCAAGCAGCACATTGTTGTTCTTGGTCGGAATTTTAAAATTACGGCTGCTTTATAGCAGCCATAATCAAAATGTCGAATTTAAATATTTAAATAAGGGGTGCTCAGGACATAAATCTCCGTTATGCTTGTCATAATTTCCAACAACACTCCCATGATCTATAAGATAGACACGATCTAAAAAAGTCTGAACAAGGTGCATATCATGAGTAGAAACTCCTATAGTCAAATCTTGATCACGTAACATCTCCAAAAGACGTTTAAAAGATCCTGTTGCAAAAGGATCCAAAGCTGCTGTAGGCTCATCAAAAAGCAAAGTACGCTTATCCATACACAAAGAACGAACTATAGCAACCCGATGACGTTGACCTCCAGAAAGTTGACAAGGATAACTCTCGGCAACATCTTCTATGTCTAAAAATCGCAAAAAATTGTAAGCATGTTCTCTGGCTTCCTCAAGTTTCCTATGTTTAACATGCACTTGAGGATGGATACAGTTGCCAATGACTGTCATATGAGAAAATAGCTCGGGCTGCTGAAAAACTAAAACAGGACTCTCTCCCTCAATCAAGATACAACCTTGGCTAGGCTGTATAAGACCCACAAGAGCTCGTAAAATTGTTGTTTTTCCCGAGCCACTCTTACCTATAAATAAGGTGATGCGCCCTTTTTCTAAAGAAAAAGAAACATCATGCAAAATTTTTTTAGCATTCACAGAATATCCCAGGTTTTCCACCCTAATTGTCATACCCCTGCCTTCTTTCTAACAATCTTGCAACAAAGGAAAATGTCGTTGTCATTACTAAATACAGTCCAGCACAAATTGTATACATTTCCATAGGGTTCAGCTCCCTAGAAACAATATCTTTACTTACTTTGGTAAGTTCTGAAACACCTACAACCATGAGAATACTGCTCTCCTTAATCAAAGAAACAAATTCATTTGTTAGTGAGGGCAATATGTTTTTAAAAACTTGAGGATAGATAATATAAAAAAAAATTTGATACTTTTTATATCCCAAAACCTTGGCAGATTCCCATTGTCCTAAGGAAAGAGCATTAATTCCTCCACGAATATTTTCAGCGAGATAAGCTGCAGAATTGATACTCAACGCAATGATTCCTGAGGCCAACGGCGTCGGCTCCAAGTGAATCACAGCAGGCAGACCAAAATATAGAATCAAAATCTGGATAAATAAAGGCGTGCCTCGAATGACTGTTACATAACTATTTGCCAGAAACCGAACAATACGACAGCAAAAATAACGAGAGCTTACCGTTCCAATCAAGAGACCCCACATCGAACCACAAAGAATCGCAATACTACTGATAAACAAAGTATATCCACACCCTCGTAGTAATAATATTGCTGTAGCTATCCGGTGCTCCAAATGTATCCTATTGCATATTTATTTATAATAAAAGCATAATTATGCGATCAATCCAAGAAAACTTTCAAGAGATTTTCAATAGCCTTCGCAAGAAGAGGTAGTTCTTCTTCCGCTACAGGAGTCACAAAAATTGTGTCGTCTCCAGCTAGAGTTCCTAAAATTTGTTCTTTTAATCCCTGATCTAACAACCCCGCAATCCAAGAAGCAGAGCCGGGAGCTGTATGTATTACTATCAAAGAAGCATTATAACGAATGGAGAGTACCAAATGACACATTTTTGGATCTTCGGAAGACACAGGAAGAGTATAGCGTGCGCCCCCGTATTCTCCAGGAACTTTAACCGCTTGAATCTTACGTAACCATCGAGATACGGAAGACTGGGTCATAGCAATCCCTAAAGCCGAAAGCTTGGCACATAATTCCTCTTGTGTAGCAGCGCCTTCTCGACTTAAAATTTCTTTTAATATCCTATCAATTTCTTTCATCCAGATCCTATTTAAGTTTTACTTGCTCATATTCAAGAGCCCCTTCTACTATAAGAAGTGACTTTTTTATTTCTCTGGTTTAATTATGCTCACCCTAGGCTTAGAAAGCTCTTGTGATGAGACTGCTTGCGCTATAGTTAATGATAATAAACAGATATTATCAAACATTGTTGCATCACAAGCTATTCATGCCCCCTACGGTGGCGTAGTCCCTGAACTTGCTTCCCGAGCTCACCTCAATGCTTTTCCTCAAGTCGTAGATTTAGCTTTAGGACAAGCTAACCTTTCCTTACAAGATATTGATCTCATTGCTGTGACTCAAACACCAGGGCTCATTGGTTCTCTTGCCGTCGGCATTCACTTTGCCAAAGGCCTTGCCCTAGGCTCTCAAAAGCCCCTCATCGGTGTAAATCACGTCGAAGCTCATCTCTATGCAGCTTATATGACCGTAGAAGAAGTTCTATTTCCCGCCTTAGGTCTTGTCGCTTCAGGAGCCCATACAGCCACATTTCTAATGGAAAATCCTTATACTTATAAGCTAATTGGCAAGACACGTGATGACGCTATAGGCGAAACATTTGATAAAGTCGCTCGTTTTTTAGGACTCCCTTATCCCGGCGGCTCTTGCATCGAAAAACTTGCCTCCCAAGGTGAAGAACACGCCTATCCATTCCCCTCGGCAAAAGTCCCAGGCCATGATTTTTCCTTCAGTGGGCTAAAAACTGCAGTACTCTATACAATTAGGGGAAAAAATAGCAATCATCGCACCCCCCTTCCTAAACTAGAGGAACAGAAGCAAAAGAACATCGCAGCCTCTTTTCAAAGGGCTGCTTGCGCAACTATTGTACAAAAACTTTCTCCTATTATAAAAGAATTTTCGTGTCGGTCTATGTTGATTGGGGGGGGAGTAGCAGCAAATGCTTACTTCCAGTCTGCGATAAAAGCAGCTTGTAACTTACCCCTATTTTTTCCCCCAGCAACACTATGTTCCGACAACGCGGCTATGATCGCAGGTCTCGGAAAAGAATGTTTTCAACAAAAAATCCACACTCCAGGAATCCGTCCATGCGCAAGACATCATTGGGAATCTGCCTCTGTTTCCTCCTCACCTCACCCCTAACTCTCCAAGGATGTAAACGTTCTCTACGCCCCCTTCAAGCCCAATTAACCATCAGTATGCGCGATGAACCACGCTCCTTAGATCCACGACAAGTTCGAACTCTTTCAGAAATGAGCTTAATCAAACATATCTATGAAGGACTTGTACAAGAAAATCCTTTAACAGGTATGCTAGAACCTGCACTTGCTGAAAGCTATTCCCTATCTGAAAATAAAACTACCTATACTTTTAAGCTCAAAGATATTTTCTGGAGCAACGGCGACCCTATCACCTCAGAGGATTTCATTGCCTCATGGAAACAAGTTATCAACCAAGAAGTCTCTGGAGTTTATGCTTTTGCATTCAACCTCATCAAAAATGTCCAAAAAATTCAAGAAGGGACCCTCCCTATCAATGAAATAGGTTGCTATACCCCTAATGCTACAACCTTAGTGATTACTTTAGAGGCCCCAACTTCACACTTCCTAAAATTACTCGCTCTGCCTGTCTTTTTCCCTGTCCACAAAACACAACGACATTCTAACTCCCAAGCCCTCCCTATTGCTAGCAGTGCTTTCTATCCCAAAACAATCAAACACAAGCAATGGTTAAAGCTTGCTAAAAATCCCCGCTACTACAACCATAACCAAGTGAAAACTCAATCTATTACGATCCATTTTATTTCCGATTCAAACACTGCAGCACTATTATTCAACCAAAGAAAACTCAATTGGCAAGGACCACCCTGGGGCGACCGTATTCCCATAGAAGCACTCTCCACCCTTCAATCCCAGGGCCACTTACACTCTTTTGACGTTGCCGGTACCTCATGGCTGACTTTTAATGTGAACAAATTTCCTCTAAACTATGTAAAACTCCGCGAAGCCCTTTCTCTCGCCTTAAATAAAGAAGCTCTTGTTTCTACGATATTTTTAGATCGTGGAAAACCAGCTCATCATCTTCTTCCTACAAATATTCACCCCTATCCAGAAAGCGATCAACAAAATACAAAACAACGCCGAACCCAAGCGAAACAGCTTTTTGAAGAAGCTTTGCAAGAACTTCACCTCTCCCCAAAAGATTTAGAACATCATAGTCTCGTATTTTCCGCAGGATCCTCAGCAAATTCCTTACTTGTTCAGCTCATCCGTGAGCAATGGAGAGAGATTTTCGGCTTCACCCTACCTATTGCCAGTAAAGAATTCTCTCTTCTCCAAGCTGATCTCGCAGCAGGAAACTTCTCCTTAGCCATAGGAGGATGGTTTGCAGACTTTACTGACCCCATGGCATTTCTTTCTATCTTTACCCATCCTTCAGGAATTCCTCCTTATGCCATTAATCATGAGAGTTTTCTTCACCTTATGAAAACTATAGAACAGGAGATGAATCCAAAAACTCGTGAACTCCTTGTGTCTCAAGCTTCTCTTTACCTTGAAACTTTCCATATTATCGAGCCTCTATATCACGATGTCTTCCATTTCGCCCTAAATAAAAAACTTGTTAATGTAGGCGTCTCTCCTACAGGAAGCGTAGACTTTCGATATGCCGGAGAACTTTAATATTTTCTCCTTAATTCTGCTGTAAACTCACACCTTTAACAGCAATTCTTCTACACCTAATTATTTTGAATAAAAATCTTAAAAACTATAACCTATCAACTAACTTCTCTTCCGATTTTTGTTGTATTACAAAAATCTAAAGAGCAACTACTCTAAATCCAATGTACATAAAGGTCTTACCTTCAATTTTAGCAGTTTTAAGTGTTTTATAATGACATTACAACGGTGGTTTTTTCTACTGTTCCTCTCCTCCCTTCTTTCTAGTTGTCTTGCTTCTAAATCAAAAGCCACCCAATCTTTCACTATCGCTATTTACGATGACCCGACAACACTCTCTCCTGAGCAAGCGAAAAGAACCCTAGAATTATCAATTCTAAAGTTACTTTTTGATGGTCTTACAAGAGAAAATACCGATAAACCCAATAACTTAGAATTCGCAATTGCTAGAGACTATATTGCTTCTAGAGATTACACAACCTATACTTTCTTTATCAAAGAAAATGCCTTATGGAGTGATGGTACACCCCTAACTTCTCAAGACATTCGTAATGCCTGGGAATACGCTCGAAAAAACTCTCCCCACTCCGAGCTTTTCCAAGGACTCACTTTCCATACACCCTCATTATCTACGATAACAATAACCTCGGATATCCCTTATCCAGATTTACCAAAACTTCTTGCTTTCCCTGCCTTTGCTATCTTCAATCCCCACAATCCACAACTTTTCAGTGGACCCTTTATTCTAGTCAACTATTCTCCAGGAAATCGTCTTGCCCTACAGAAAAACCCCCACTACTATGATTATAGCAGTGTAGCCATCAACTCGTTACATTTATTAATTATTCCGGATATTTATACAGCAGTACACCTCCTCAACCGAAAAAAAATCGATTGGGTAGGACAACCATGGCACCAAGGAATTCCTGAGGAACTCTATACAAATACATCTCATCACTACTATGACTATCCTGTAGAGGGGGCTTTCTGGCTCGTATTAAATACAAAAGACCCGCATCTTGCCAATCTCCAAAGTCGCCACAGATTGGCAGCTGCTATCGACAAGCATAGTTTAATTAATAATGCATTACATGGTAAACAGCAGCCTGCGAACACACTCTCGCGCGGAGCTCCACAGCCTCCAGAATATAAAAAACAAAAGACGTTAACACCTCCCGAAAAACTCACTCTTACCTATCCTTCGGACATTTTAAGATGCAAACATGTTGCAGAACTGCTTAAAGAACAGTGGAAAGCTGTCGGCATTGACCTTTTTCTTGAAGGTCTAGAGTACCACCTTTTTCTTAATAAAAGGAGCATCCAAGATTATAACATAGCCACGCAAACAGGAGTTGCCTACTACCCAAGTGCAAAACTCCTCTCCCAAGAAGATAAACTTATCCAAAATCTTGAAATTATTCCTTTATATTATATGCACTATGACTACCTTACATTATACGAAGTAAAAGATGTCATTTATAACGCTTCCGGTGCTGTAGATCTAAAATACGCTCATATTGTACAGAAATAAATCTCAGAATCATTTAACATGCACATCTTGTGGATTTTTTTTATTGTAACTAGGAAAATTCATAAGTATATTCATTACAATTCTATAGCAAATGTTTATATATAAAAAAATAGTAAACAAGAATAAAAAATCGCGAAAAGAAATTCAAACAAGCATAACTTATACATATACACATTTCTATTTTCAAAAAAAATGAGTAGCTTCTATAAGAGAGAGAGCATCATAGCATCAACGTTTAATAATCTGCGTATTCTTTAGATTTAACCCCTAGTGAATGTAAGTGCTCTATATGGCAAAAAGCAAATTCCAAAAAATCCAGCGACACCTTACTGTCCTTATTCTTATTCTCTCTAGCTGCTCTCATCAAAAACCAGAAACTACAACCCTCACTATAGCTATGAGCTCGGATCCCATAGAGCTAGATCCTCGAGGCACCTACCTCTGCAAAGACATCTCTATAGCAAAAGCCCTTTATGAAGGGCTTGTCCGCGAAAGCACTCAAGGCATACAACTCGCTTTAGCAGAAAGTTATACTCTCTCTGAAGATCAGAAAGTCTATACCTTTAAACTCAAGCCCTCTTTATGGAGCAATGGAGATCCTCTTACAGCTTATGATTTTGAAGAATCTCTAAAACAACTCCACTCGGAAGGATTTTCTCCCTCAGTACACACATTACTCCGCGTGATCAAAAACTCCTTTAATGTAAGTGAACACAAGCTCCCCCTAGAAGATCTCGGCATATACGCAAAAGATGCCCTTACATTAGAAATTACCTTAGAAACCCCTCTCTCCCATTTTTTGGAGATTATCGCACATCCCGTATTCTATCCTGTACACACATCTCTTCGAAATTATTATAACACACCTCTAGCCAATGTACCTCAAGTTTCTAATGGTCCTTTCATTCTCAAGAAATACCAACCCCAAAACTATCTTGAACTCAAAGCTAATCCGCATTATTATGATCGCCAAGTGGTTCACCTAAATACAATTATTCTCAAAATCATCCCCAACCTACGCACAGCTCTTAAACTCCTAAATAACCATACAGTAGATTGGATAGGATCTCCGTGGAGTTCCGTCTTAGACAAAGAAACACAACGCGCCCTACCTGAAGAAGTACTGCATAGCTATCCCGTCCTAAGTACTACACTTCTTATCTACAATTTTCAAAAACCCCTAATACAAAACAAAGCCTTCCGAAAAGCTATAGCCCATGCCCTAAATAAAGAAGTCATTGTACAACTTGTTAATCAAGGAAAGGTTGCTCAAAGTCTTGTGCCACCTCTCCTCTCCTACCTACCTTCTCCTCATCCTCTAACTACAGAAGAACGCCAGAAAAAAGCTCAAGCGTATTTTGCACAAGCTAAAGAACAACTTTCTGATAAAGAGCTCTCTGAACTCTCCCTCCTTTATCCTTTAGATTCGAATAACTTCACTGCTATTGCTCAAGAAATCCAACAGCAGATCAAACAAGTCTTAGGCCTCCATATCACAATACAAGGGACAGAATACCACAACTTCTTAAAACATAGAAAACATGGCAACTTCTTTATTGCTACCGGAGGCTGGGTCGCAGAATACCCAAGTCCTGTGTCTTTTTTAGCAATTCTAGGAAATCCCTACGACCTAACAAAATGGCAAAATGATGAGTATGCAAATGCTTTAGCTACCCTTTATACAACGAATGGCAATACAGAAATCTTACAAATCATAGAAACTATAGTTGAGCAAGAGACACCAATCATTCCTTTATATCATAGTAATCATACCTATGCCATAAACAGGAAAATCCATAATATATTTGATTCTCCTTTGGGCTACGTAGACTTAAAAAAAGTCGCGATCACAGAATAAACAGAGTAGGCGGATTTTCTTTTAATAAATAACAAACAATTTATAAAACTTTTAATGAAGAAACCACTCACGATCACGCATGTGAAAAGAAATTCACAACTGTCTTTTTCACATTACATTAAATTGAAACTCATCTATAGGCAAAAATAAACAGAGCTTATTGTATTCATAATAATAAATAAATTTTTATCGGGAATAAAAAAACCTGATTTTCTTTAATAAGAAAAACAATTCTTACTAAAACTCCTAATGCTACTATTAAATAAAATTTTTATATTGAAGATGGGAACAAGTCACAGTATAATGGCATAAATTTTCAAAGGAGAACTCCATAGTAGAGATTCTCAATGTTAGGTCATCCCTATGTTTTCTTACATAAAAAAACGGCTGCTTTTCAACTTACTTTCTCTCTGGATAATTCTAACATTGACCTTTTTTGTTATGAAAACAATTCCGGGCGACCCCTTCAATGATGAAAGCTCTAATGTACTTTCTGAAGAGACCCTACTCGTTCTAAAATCACACTACGGCTTAGATAAACCTCTTTACTATCAATATATCCATTATCTTTACTCACTAATAAAATTAGATTTGGGGAATTCTCTAGTTTATAAAGATCGTCCAGTGACAAACATTATCACTACAGCTTTGCCTGCTTCTGCTATCTTAGGATTTCAAAGTCTTTTGCTTTCCCTGGGAGGAGGTATTGCTGTAGGCACTATAGCCGCCTTAAAAAAAAAGAAACAAGGACGCTATATAATCGGAATCTCTATCCTACAAATCTCCGTTCCTTCTTTCATAATTGCCATTCTTTTACAATATGTATTCGCTGTAAAAATTCCTCTACTTCCAGTCGCATGTTGGGGAACCTTTAGTCATACCATACTCCCCTCCATAGCCCTAGCTGTGACTCCCATGGCTTTCATCACTCAGCTGACTTTTTCCTCTGTTTCTTCAGCTTTAAACAAAGATTATGTCCTGCTAGCCTACGCCAAAGGATTATCCCCTTTTAAAGTCGTTTTCAAGCATATCTTGCCTTACGCTATCTTCCCAACAATTTCCTACTCAGCGTTTCTCATCACCACGGTCATGACAGGCTCTTTCGGAGTAGAAAACATCTTCTGTATTCCTGGATTAGGAAAATGGTTTGTCTGCAGTATCAAGCAAAGAGACTACCCCGTAACCTTAGGCTTAGCCGTACTCTACGGTGCCTTATTCATGTTCTCTTCCCTACTTTCCGATCTTCTACAAGCTGTGATCGACCCTCAAATTCGCTATAGTCATGGAAAGAAATTAAAAAAAATAACCTCATAATGAAGTAGAAAAGAATATTGTAATGGATACACCTTTATCCTCTCATCGCTATAAATATATCTTTAGAAACAAAATGTTTCTCCTGGGGATTAGCCTTTTAAGCATACTCATCCTCAGTGCACTCTTACTCCCCTTTTTCTATTCTAATTACGAACATACTTCGTTAAATGCTATCCTCCTCTCTCCTAGATCGCATTTTCCCTTTGGAACAGATACTCTGGGGCGCTGTATGCTTGCACGCACTTTGCAAGGCCTCCGTCTCTCTCTCCTCATCGCTATCATTGCCACCTGTATCGACGTCTGTATAGGACTCATTTGGTCCACAATTGCCATATCAGGAGGAAAAAAAATAGACTTCTTCATGATGCGCACTATAGAAATCCTCTATTCTGTGCCACGAATTCCTGTCATTATTCTTCTCCTTGTTATCTTTCAACACAGCGTTGTTTCTCTTATTCTCGCGATGATCATGACCGGTTGGATTCCAATATCAAAAATCATCTACGGAGAATTTCTCCTCCTCCAAAACAAAGAATTTGTCCTTTCCGCAAAAGTCATGGGCGCTTCCACATTCCATATCTTGACAAAACATCTCATTCCTAATACTCTTGCTCCCATCATTTCCACTTTAATTTTCACTATTCCAAATGCTATTTATACAGAAGCTTTTATTAGCTTCTTGGGATTGGGAATTCAACCTCCTCAAGCAAGCTTAGGAACTCTAATCAGAGAGGGAATCAATGCTATAAACTGCTACCCATGGTTATTCTTCTTCCCCTCTCTTTTTATGATCTCTCTGTCCATGAGCTTCAACCTTATTGGAGAAGGGGCTAAAACCCTTCTTGAGGAGGATTCTTATGCCTAAAACTTCTATTCACATCACTGAGCTTTCAATAATTTCTAAAAATCCTGACAAGCTTCTTATCGATAACCTGTCTCTACAACTAAAAAAATTCCGCAGTTTAGCCTTAGTAGGAGAAAGCGGTTCAGGAAAAACTACAATTACCAAAGCTATTTTAGGTTTTCTTCCTAAGAACTGTAAAATTACACAAGGAAATATCTTCTTCAACCAAACGGATCTCTCTAAGCTTACCCCGAAAGAGTTTCATAAAATCCGAGGACCAAAAATCGCTACTATATTACAAAATGCCATGGGATCACTCACACCCTCCATGCGCATAGGAGCACAAATTATAGAAACTCTTCGACAACACACAAAAATAACTAAACAAGAAGCCTATGATAAAGCTGTTGACCTCCTTACAGATGTCCATATTCCCGATCCTCACCACTGCTTACACCAATATCCATTTGAATTAAGTGGGGGTATGCGTCAACGTATTGTTATTGCCATTGCCTTAGCAAGTTCTCCAGAACTCATCCTTGCAGATGAACCTACAACAGCTCTCGACTCTATTTCCCAAGCTCAAACACTAAGAATCCTTCATCAAATCCATAAACAAAATAAATCGAGTATGCTCCTTGTCACTCATAACCTCGCCTTAGTCACGGAACTCTGTAACGATATTGCAATTATTAAAGACGGTAAACTTATAGAAACAGGAACCGTTGAAGAAGTTTTTTCTACACCTCAACACCCTTATACTAAAAAACTCCTCCACGCTGTTTCTAAAATTCCCCTGAACAAAATTTCCTTACCCATTTTAAGCAAAAAATTCCAACACATTTACCCTCATCCATGACGCATCTAATTACTATAGAAAACCTCTCTTTAACTATCCGCAAGCAAAAAATTTTAAATCACATTAATTTAAAATTGAAAAGAGGAGAGTGCCTAACGCTTGTAGGACCTAGTGGGTCAGGAAAATCTTCACTAGCCCTTCTAATTCTAGGTCTCTTAAAAGCCGATACAGGCACAATTACTTTTAACCTCAATTCTAAGACTCCTCGAGCAAGTCTCGTCCAGATGATTTGGCAAGACATCCATTCAAGTTTAAACCCCACCATGTCCACGCAAAATCTTATTGCTGAACCTTTACGTGTCATTGGAACTTATTCCAAAAAGGAAGAGAAACAACAAATTTATCGTGTTCTTGAACTTGTAAACCTTCCCCATACCATACTTAATCTTAAACCCTATAAGCTCAGTGGTGGACAAAAACAACGCGTCGCAATTGCAAAAGCTCTTGTCTCCAATCCTAAGTTACTTATATGCGATGAACCACTTTCTTCATTAGACACACTGAATCAATCTCTTATCCTTAAGCTCTTTCAAACCATAAAACAAGAATGCAATATTACTCTGCTCTTCATCACCCATGACATGTCAGCAGCCTATTCCATTGCTGAGACGATTGCAGTGCTAGACAAAGGTTTAATTGTTGAACACGGCCCTAAAGAAGAGATCTTCTCCACTCCAAAACATAACAAAACTCAAGAATTGCTCGATGCCATTCCGCGATTTTCCCTACAACCTTCACCTTTCGACCTTTCCACCTCCTCACCTTCAACCGCATATAAAGATGTCCTCGTATAACCAGAAAAAACAAAAGAAATCTTCTGGATAGGGCTAAAGTTCTTTATAGTATGTAAAAAGTTATGTATACTGGTAGGGTACTACCGTAAAGCTTCTATAAAAAATCCTAAAGCTTTATGGAAGTTTGTCTCGTCTAAATAAGTTCAAGAATAAATTATGCCGATAAGGCCAAGTAAAAATTATAATCTATTAATCATAAGCTATTTAAAATCCTTAAACATACACTGTTGTGCCTATAGTTCTACTCCTTCTAAATCATTGACAGAAGAAATGCTGCATGCTACGACGCAATTAATACAAATACTGACAGAATTGGAGTATCTCTGACAAATGGATATTTCCCATATTTTGGAAGATCTTGCCTATGACGAAGGCATTCTCCCCAGAGAAGCTATAGAAGCAGCTATAGTCAAACAAACGCAAATCACACCCTACCTACTTCATATCCTCGAAGATGCTACAAAACGTATCCCAGAAATTGTCAGTGATGGCAGTTACCAGGGACATCTGTATGCCATGTATCTTCTTGCACAATTTCGAGAAACCCGTGCGCTGCCGCTCATTATAGAACTTTTTTCTTTTGATGATGATACTCCCCACGCTATCGCTGGTGACGTCCTGACTGAAGACCTTCCAAGAATCCTTGCTAGTGTATGTAATGACGACACCCTAATCAAAAAACTTATAGAGACTCCCAATATCAATCCTTATGTAAAGGCAGCTGCAATTTCAGGACTCGTCACCCTCGTAGGAATAAGAACAAATTCACGAGAAACTACAATTCAATATTTTGGAGAACTACTCAACTATAGACTAGAAAAAATCCCCTCCTTCGCCTGGGATAATCTTATCGCAGGGACATGCACCCTATATCCAAAAGAACTTGTATACCCCATCACCAAAGCCTTCCATGCAGGACTCATCGATACAACATTCATCAGCATGGAGGATGTAACAAATATTATAAGCGAAGAAACCGTAGAATCTTGTATCAATACACTCTGTTCCTCTACAGAGCTCATCAATGATACTCTAGAAGAAATGGAAAAATGGCTAGAAGACTTTCCCATAGAGCCTTAGCTCCTTTAGGAAAATCTTAAAGACAATCATACACAGAGGTTCCAAGTGAATAAACAAAAACGTTTTTTATCCCTTCTCTTCCTCACTTTAGTACTTTTAGGCATCTGGTTTTCCCCTCATCCAGCATCTATAAATCCTAATGCCTGGCAGCTTTTTGCTATATTTACAACCACGATTATGGGAATTATCCTCCAACCCGTTCCTATGGGAGCCATTGCCATCATAGGAATCTCCACACTCCTACTGACACAAACCCTTACCCTAGATCAGGGATTGTCTGGATTCCATAATCCCATAGCATGGTTAGTATTTCTCTCTTTCTCCATAGCAAGAGGAATCATAAAAACAGGCCTGGGCGAACGTGTTGCCTATTTTTTCGTCAGCGTCTTAGGGAAAAGTCCGCTAGGACTGAGCTATGGTCTGGTAATCACGGATTTTCTCCTTGCTCCAGCAATCCCCAGTGTTACTGCCAGAGCCGGAGGCATCCTCTATCCCGTTGTTACAAGCCTCTCCGACTCGTTTGGAAGCTCTGCAGAAAAAGGAACAGAAAATCTTATCGGTTCCTTTCTCATTAAAGTCGCTTACCAAAGTTCCGTAATCACCAGCGCTATGTTTCTCACCGCCATGGCAGGCAACCCCCTTGTTGCTGCTCTCGCCGCCAATGTAGGTGTTTCCCTATCCTGGGTAGCCTGGGCAAAAGCCGCAATTCTCCCAGGACTTATTAGCCTTGTTTGTATGCCCCTCGTACTCTATAAATTCTATCCCCCACAAATTACATCCTGTGAAGAAGCCATACGGTCAGCAAAACTTCGGTTAAAAGAAATGGGGCCATTGCAAAAAGGAGAGAAAACAATTTTAGTAATCTTTATCCTTCTAGTCATCCTCTGGACATTTGGCGACCTGTTAAGAATCTCAGCAACAACAGCAGCACTCATTGGCCTCTCCTTACTTATCCTAACAAATATCCTGGACTGGCATAAGGACATCATTGCAAATACCACAGCATGGGAAACATTCATCTGGTTCGGTGCTCTAATCATGATGGCCTCTTTCCTAAACCAACTGGGGTTCATTCCCCTTGTAGGAGATTCCGCAGCTGCTCTAGTGAGTGGGCTTTCCTGGAAAATAGGATTCCCAATCCTCTTTCTTACCTATTTTTATTCCCACTACTTTTTCGCTAGTAATACCGCCCATATTGGAGCTATCTATCCAATCTTCCTAGCGGTTTCTGTCTCCCTAGGAACTCACCCAGTCCTTGCTGCCCTTACACTTGCATTTGCCAGTAATCTTTTTGGAGGACTAACACATTACGGCTCCGGACCAGCCCCACTTTATTTTGGATCACGACTTGTTAGCGTTAAAGAATGGTGGCAGGCAGGATTCATCCTTAGCATCATAAACATTCTCATTTGGGTAGGTCTTGGAATGCTCTGGTGGAAAATCCTTGGTCTCATCTAAACACACTACTTCCCACAATCATGAAAATCCCTTATATATAGAAGATTCCCCCCTAGGGGAGAAATAAACTTAACATTTGAAATTCCAGTGCCTCTATGCATCTTGCTTACATAGATCTTGACACCGTAGTCAACGCCTACACAAATCCTCTCCCTGTAGAGTTGAAACAAGGTGACCGCTTAATCCCCATACCCGATACCAGCTTCTCAAAAAACGTCTCTTCAGGTGTGAAAACACTCTTTCCCAACACTCACTCCCTTCCCTACCTAAAATTCTCTTTAGGAACAGTTCAACCCAGTCCCTCATGGAAAGTCGGTGTTATGTTCTCTGGAGGACCCGCTCCAGGAGGACATAATGTCATTCAAGGGCTCCTTGATAGTTTAAAGAACCTCAACCCTAACTCCTCATTATTTGGCTTTATTGACAATGGTGAAGGATTAATACAAAATCATACTGAAATCATAACAAAAGAGTTCCTGTATAAGTTCCGCAACTCGGGAGGTTTCAATTGCCTAGGAACAGGAAGAACAAAAATCGTAACCCAAGAAGCTAAAGAAGCTTGTCTAAAAACTGTAAAAACCCTAGATCTCGATGGACTCGTGATCATCGGTGGTGACGGTTCTAATACAGCAACTGCCATCCTTGCCGAATTCTTTGCAATCCACCACCCAAAAACTTCAGTCATTGGTATACCAAAAACTATAGACGGAGATTTACAACATCTTTTCCTAGACTTAACATTCGGGTTCGATACTGCAACAAAATTCTACTCATCCATTATTAGCAATATCTCAAGAGACGCTTTATCTTGTAAAGCTCGCTACCATTTTATCAAGCTCATGGGCCGTTCTGCCTCCCACATCGCTCTTGAATGTGCCTTACAAACCCACCCCAACATCGCTTTAATCGGCGAGGAAATCGCTGCGAAAAACTTACCCCTAAAAACCGTAATTCATAAAATTTGCTCCGTTATAGCAGATAGGGCTGCTATGGGGAAACATTACGGAGTCATCCTCATCCCCGAAGGCATTATCGAATTTATCCCAGAAATTACCAATCTTATTAAGGAAATCGAACGCCTACCAAAACAGAACAAGACAAGCTCTCTTCTATCTCTAGAATCACAAAAACTCCTGCATAGTTTCCCCGAAACCATTACCCACCAGCTCCTTAATGATCGTGATACTCACGGCAATGTCTACGTTTCCAAGATCAGTGTAGACAAACTCCTTATTCATCTTGTACAAAATCATCTGAAAAGCTATTTTCCCTCTGTTCCCTTCAATGCAATCTCTCACTTTTTAGGTTATGAAGGTCGCTCAGGATTACCTACAAAATTTGATAATGATTACGGCTATAGCCTAGGCTATGGTGCTGCTATTCTTGTTCGTCATCGCTGCAATGGCTACCTCTCTACCATCGAATCCCTCGCCTGTCCTTTTAAAAAATGGCGATTACGCGCGATTCCTATCGTTCAAATGTTTACAATAAAACAAAAATCCGATGGTTCTTTACATCCACACATCAAAAAACACCATATCGATATTGGAAGTCCCGCATTTTGTAAATTCAAACTTTATAGAAAAATTTGGGCCCTTGAAGATTTTTACAGATTCCTAGGACCTTTACAAATAAAAATACCCCCAGAAACCTACTCCGACAATTCCCCCCCCCTGACCCTACTCCTGAACCACCAGCACTGGCAAGACCAATGCCAAATGTGTATAGAAATCCCTGATAGGGCATATTAACCCTACGACAAAAGCCAGGACTCTCCCTAACTATCTCTGAAATACCTTCTAAAATTTTTTACTTCAGAGAATCATTATAGTGTATCTTCACACTAAAAATTTCATGGACCTATAGACTAAGAAAGAATCTATCTATCCCTGGGAGGCTTATAAAACAAATAATTAAATTGATACGTGTTCTTCATCTTCAAAAGAAAACATTTTTAAAAAAGCAATTGAATAATCCAATCTATGCTATAGTCCCTTGTCACTATTGCAATAATATAAGATTCTATGAAATTCTATAGCTTCTCTTCTAATATTCCGATAAGTCCAATGAACAAACTCCTACACAAGGTGGACTCGTATCTTTTCTTAGGAGGAACACGACACACAATCCTTACTATAAATGCGGACAGTATAGGGCTAGTCGAAGAAGAGCAAAGTGAAGTTTCTACTTTAATAAAAATTTTAAAATGCCTCTCTTTCCTATTCTTCCCTATTCTTTTAATTGCCCTAGCTCTCTATTATTTATTACACAAACACTTTGAAGCACACTATAACCTATTCTATTTACCCCCACTGTCTAATGAAAAAGAAGAATTGACCCTTCTGAAGAACCCCGACATTATTCTTAAAGCAATCATGGATAATCCAGATAGTCATAGCTTCCCACAAAACAAAATCTCGCTAGATTTTTTACAAACTCTTCAAGCTACTTTAAATTTTTGGGAAAAAGTAAGGAAAGTCTCAGCTAAACAAATCTTCTGATAATTTAGAAATTGTGTCTCTCTCGTTCCTATGAAAAGTCGTGAAATAATATAATAAAAATTCAACTTATGGTATAGTTTATCGTCACTATTGTAATAATATAAGATTCTATGAAATTCTATAGCTTCTCTTCTAATATTCCGATAAGTCCAATGAATAAACTCCTACACAAGGTGGACTCGTATCTTTTCTTAGGAGGAACACGACACACAATCCTTACTATAAATGCGGACAGTATAGGGCTAGTCGAAGAAGAGCAAAGCGAAGTTTCTACTTTAATAAAAATTTTAAAATGCCTCTCTTTCTTATTCTTCCCTATTCTTTTAATTGCCCTAGCTCTCTATTATCTATTACACAAACACTTTGAAGCACACTATAACCTATTCTATTTACCTGAACTGCCTAATAAAAAAGAAAAATTAACCGTTCTAGAACACCCTGAAGCTATTCTTGAAGCAGCCTTGAATACTGATGCTCTATGCTCCCGCAATAACAAGCTCTCTTTACCCATTTTACAGTCTTTATTCTCTAATTTATAAAAGAAAAAAACTTGCTTCTAGGTGATATACTCTACAAAATAGACTGCCGTCGATTATCCTCTCTTTAGAAGTTTGAATAAGAATGAAAGATAATTTCAAAATCAGATGGCTATCCTGTCCTAAGAAACACATTGGCTACTCGCCCATCAATTAAGATCATACCTTCCTCTAATGTTTCTTATACTATAGTTCGGGCAAAAAACTTATCTTTACTCAAGGCAACTATCATATCAAGCAATCGCATGTAAAAATACTTTTCAAGAAATTTAAAAAGTATTGTAGTCTCTTCCATCAAGAAATCTCGTGCAGTATAAGGATTAAGTGAACACTGATTTTTCTCGACTAATTTCTTTTTAAAAATTACATTAACAAGGGGATTTAATCCTCTTAAGATAGGAGCTTCCCTTGACAATCGGTGTGGTATCTAACAAACATGAACGCCGTACCATGCTTACTCTTACCCTACTCGGGAACGTCACGACATTTGGAATTTTGCATACACCTCTAAATGAGCAAGTTTCCCATCCCCTTGTTATTATTCTACATGGTCTAGTCTCTGACAAAATAGGAACACAACGTACGCATGTTCACTTGGCTGAAGCACTCGCAGAAGTAGGCTGCGCAGCCCTGCGGATCGATTTACCAGGCCACGGAGACAGCGAAGGACAGCCCGATGACTTTTCTCTTGAAGACTATAAAACCAGCATCTGTGAAATCGTTAACTATGCATATAAGCAGCCATACACTGACAAAACAAATCTTGCCATTTTTGGTTCCTCGCTAGGAGCCACGTTAACTCTCTTAAGTATTGGCTTAATGCCTAAGATTAAAGCTTTAGCTCTTTGGGCACCCACAATTCTAGGAACCCTTTGGGTGCAAGATGCTCAAAACCAATCGATCATAAGCTCCTCTACTTCCAATAGTGACAACATTCACTACGCAGGCATTCCACTTAGCAAAGCCTTCTGCTCACAATTCTTGGAAATAGATATCTCTAAGCAAGTGGTAGATATTCCTGAGTCCCTCCCTATTCTCCATATGCATGGAGAAAACGATACTTTGGTTTCCTTAAATCATCAAAAACTTTTTGCCCAAGCTTTTAAAAATAAAAATAACCGTCTTCGTCTACTCAGTTACCCTAATGTTGACCATGTGCTTCCTCTGAACAGTTCCTCCGTTCTTTCTGATCTTATCACATGGTTAATCAGTGAACTTTCAACTTGAGAATAATTTGTGGAACTCCTTTCTTTAAATAAAAGTTATTTTGAAACTCAACGTCTACGCTATCGTCCTGAAACCTTGGCATTTTTAGAAACAATACGTTCTCAGCATATTCAAGAGTTGCCGGAGCAGACTTCAGCTTCAGAGCAGCTTCGCCAACAAATTCCTTATCTCTGTAACATCCCTGAAGTTTGCATTTATAAAGGTGAAGAGATTCCTTCAAAACCATTAAAAATTGGAGTGTTGCTTTCTGGAAGCCAAGCACCTGGAGGGCATAATGTTGTCATAGGGCTTTTCGATGCATTACACGTTTTCAATCCAAATACACGTCTTTTTGGATTTATTAAAGGTCCTTTAGGATTAACTCAGGGATTATATAAAGATTTAGATATCTCGGTAGTTTATGACTATTACAATGTGGGAGGGTTTGACATGCTTTCCTCCAGCCGAGAAAAAATCAAAACTGAAGAGCAAAAAAAAACAATTCTAGGTGTAGTAAAAAAACTCAAACTCGACGGTTTACTCATCATTGGCGGCAATAATTCCAATACAGATACAGCAATGCTTGCAGAGTACTTTCTTGCCCATAATTGCTCAACGCCTGTCATTGGCGTTCCTAAAACTATAGACGGTGATCTCAAAAATTCTTGGATTGAAACTTCACTTGGGTTTCATACTTCATGTCGCATCTATTCAGAAATGATCGGTAATCTAGCCAAGGATGCTCTATCAACAAAAAAGTACCACCACTTCATCCGTCTTATGGGTCGGCAAGCCTCATATACCACGCTAGAATGTGCCTTGCAAACCTTCCCCAATCTTACCCTCATCAGTGAACACATTGCAACAAGGAAAATCTCCCTACAAAAACTTAGTGAACAGATTGCTAAGGGACTAGTTGGTCGTTATCGTAAAGGAAAAAACTACAGTACCGTGCTTATTCCTGAAGGACTTATTGAACATATTCTAGACACTCAAAAACTCATAAATGAACTAAATCTTTTGTTATTGGATAGTGCTGCCACTCCAGAGCATATTGTGGAAAAACTTTCTCCAGAAGCTTTAAAAACCTTCAATTCTCTACCCTCTGATATCGCCTACCAACTTCTTATCGCTCGGGATTCTTATGGCAATGTTAGAGTCTCAAAAATTGCCACTGAAGAACTTCTAGCTATATTAGTAAAAAAGGAAATACAAAAAATCGAACCAAGAATGGTCTTTCAACCCGTAACTCACTTCTTCGGCTATGAAGCCCGAGCAGCATTTCCTTCTAACTTCGACGCTAATTATGGTATTGCTCTAGGCATTCTTTCTGCTTTATTCCTTGTTCGTAACAAAACAGGATACATGATCACCATCAGCAACCTTGCAACATCTTATCACCAATGGGAGGGGGGAGCAACTCCACTATACAAAATGATGCATATTGAAAATCGTTGTGGAGCTCAAACTACTGTTATCAAGACTGACTCCGTAAATCCTTATGCTCCGGCTGTTCAATATTTAATACAACAAAGCAACTCTTGTCTTTTAGAAGATCTCTATCGCTTTCCCGGTCCTTTACAATACTTTGGAAAAAAAGAACTCGTAGATCAACGTCCTTTAACTTTACTTTGGGAAAGCCAGTGAAACTAAATTGCCTTTAAAAAAACCGACACCATTCATTCTTGAATGGAAATAGAAAGTACTAAATAGGGACATAGCGGTAGTCGGATTTGAACCAACGACACGCAGATTATGATTCTGCTGCTCTAACCACCTGAGCTATACCGCCACAAAAGAAATAAATTAGCGGGAGAAGGATTCGAACCTCCGACCTTTGGGTTATGAGCCCAACGAGATAACCTCTACTCTATCCCGCGATATACCAAAAAATTTACCAAATCACGTATTTTTACACAAGGGAATAGCATCTTTTAACTCTGCCCAAGTACGTTCAAAAGCAAGCCCTTCCTCAGATAAAAAGATTTTTCCTTTTTCAATATAAGCTTCACGTACTTTCGGGTTATCCAGCAAAAACATCACAACACTCTCTACCGATTTTGTACCATCCAAGCACAATCCAGCACCATTCATAAGTAAACGCTGCGCCAACTCCGACTGCGATGTAATGTGTGGTCCGAAGATTAAAGGAACCCCACATTGTAAAGGCTCCAATAAATTATGCCCACCAATTTTAGAATCAAAAGTTCCACCGACAAAAGCCAAGTCCCCGGCAAAATAAAGCTCCTTCAACCAGCCAATCTCATCAACAACAACAACAGGAACGTTATGGAAATTCGCTCCTCGACTCCATAATCCAAATGGGATATTCCCTTTGGACAAATACTCTTGTAGATCTTTAGTCTTTTCAATATGCCGAGGGACCCAAAGCACATAAGCTTTTCTTCTGATTAACTGCTGCACTACGGGCAACCACTTTTCTGCATCTGTAGGATGCATGGAGCCTAAAACAACAAGCTCAGCACTCTCTGGCAACCTCAAACGTTCTCTCCAACCCTTCCGCTCTAAATCTATAAAAGGACACTTTCCTAAGTACGTCTTGATATTTCCTGTAACTCGTAACTTACTCTCAGGAATCCCTACAGCAAGAAAACGTTCTCTATACACTTCATCCTGTAATAAAAATCTATCCATAGAGGCGAAGTAGTTCTTCCCTAGACGTCTTAAAATTTTAAAGTTTCTTACAGACTTCTCAGACATGCGCCCATTAATTACTAAAGTAGTAGCTCCCAAACGTTTAGCTTCTTCAAAAAAATTTAACCAACAATCTCCTTCCGAAAATACGAGAAGAGCGGGGGAGAGTTTACGTACTACAGGCTTGATAATAAGGCTGAAGTCCAAAGGTAAGATAGAGGTGGTAATGCCTTTAGGGTCAAAAAGCTGTTTTGCAAGATCAAATCCAGATTCAGTACATGAAGTAATCAAACAACGCCAATGAGGAAATTCTTCACAAAACTGTTCAATTACTGGCAATAACAAGCGAAGTTCACCTACAGAAGCTCCATGAAACCAGGCTAAGGGTCCTGTTCCTGGAACCTTAGGTCGTTTTAAAGCAAAGCGCTGAAATAAAGATTTCTTATACTTACCATACACGCACATCTTATAGGCTAGCTTGGGGAGTGCAATGATGAAAGCACCAATTAAACAAATATCATACAAATATCTAAACATATAGTTGGGATTACGTCGGGTCATAAAACAAAGTTCACTAATTTATTGGGGAGAAAAATCTCTTTCTTAATTTGAGCACTTCCTATGTACTTAGCAACAATTTCTCTAGACAAAGTCAGTACCCTATCTTTAGGAGTATCTTTAGTAATTTCCAAACGTCCCCGTAGTTTACCATTTACTTGTATCACCAAGGTTATTGTTTGAGAAACCAAATACTTTTCATCAGCCTCAGGCCAAACGACCCTATCAATCCCTGGTGCATGTCCTAAGAACACCCAAAGCTCTTCACTAATATGAGGAGCAATTGGTGCGAGAACACGCACAGCAAGAGTTAAGGCAGACTTAGAATAAATAGAAAGCTTAGAAAAATCATTTAAAAATTCCATAAAGAACGATGGTATCGTATTCAAAGAAATATTTTCAATACATCCTGTCACACGATGTACTAATCTATGAGCTAGACATAATCCTGCGTCGTCTTCTATATCCTGGACACTCTCGGAAGAGACTAATTCATAAAAACGATTAAGGAAACGACGACATCCTGCCACGCCGTCATTAGACCATAGCTTATTTTTATCCAGAGGTCCCGAAAACATCGCATACATACGCAAGGCATCAGCCCCATACTCTTCGATCAAGATTTGAGGATCTACACCATTTAACTTGGATTTAGACATTTTTTCCTGCCGTACCTGGACAGGTTCTCCCAATAGAGTAAACCACGACCCATTTTCTTCCCGCACTTCATCAAAGCTCACGTACCCTTTACCCGGCACACGATACGAAGTGGCTAACACTAGACCTTGATTTATTAATCTTTTGAAAGGCTCCGAAGTAGATACAAAACCAGCATCATAAAATACTTGATGCCAAAAGCGCGCATAAAGTAAGTGTAAGACTGCGTGTTCTGCACCACCAATATAAAGATCTACAGGCATCCAATAGTGCTCTTTATCTAAAGACCAAGGCGCTGTGGAGTTGTTGGGATCACAAAAACGCAGATAATACCAACAGGATCCTGCCCATTGCGGCATTGTATACGTCTCCCTCCGGCCAGGTTTTCCTGTCTTACTATCATGAATATATACCCACTCTTTAGCCTTCGCCAGAGGTCCTTGGCCAAACCCTTCAGGCCTGTAGTCATCAATATTTGGGGGAAGAAGAGGAAGTTCATCATCCCCCAAAGATCGGCAACTACCATCTTCGAAATGAACAATCGGTATAGGCTCTCCCCAATATCTCTGACGAGAAAAAAGCCAATCCCGTAACTTATACGCCGTTTTTGCTTCTCCTATGCCTCGCTCTTCTAAATATCTTATAACATAATTTCGCGCCTCCACACCCAACAAGCCATCCAAGCAAAAGTCATCAAAATTACTATGAATACACACCCCATCAGAATTTATTACTTCATATATGGGTAAAGAAAAAGCCTGTGCAAAATCATGATCTCTAACATCATGGGCGGGAACACCCATAACAATACCAGAACCATACTCCAACACTACGTAATCCGCAATCCAGATAGGTAGAAGCTTCCCTGTCACAGGATGTTGAGCATAAGCTCCTGTAAATACCCCGCTTTTCACCTTGGTAGTTCCTAGACGTTCACGTTCGCTCTTTTTAAGGGTTGCTTGAACATACTCCTCCACCTCTTTTCGTTGGACTTCCGTCACTATATGCTCCAACTCAGGATGCTCAGGAGCAACAACAAGAAAACTCACTCCTGCTAAAGTATCCGGACGCGTAGTAAAAACTTTCAGTACCCTCTCGTCTTCGCCTTCTAATTTAAAGTATACGACAACGCCTTCTGACTTCCCTATCCAATTTTTTTGAAGCTGCTTGACGTTTTCAGGCCAGTCCAGTTCATCTAAACCCGCGAGAAGCTGGTCTGCATAGGTAGTAATTTTCAAAATCCATTGTCGGAGCATTCTGCGTTCAACAGGATACCCTCCTTCTATAGAAAACCCATTTTCAACTTCCTCATTGGACAATACAGTGCCTAATTCAGCACAATAGTTCACTGCCATATCTGCCATGTAGGCAAGACCCTGTTCATAGAGAAAGAGGAAAAGCTTCTGAGTCCAACGATAGTAGTCAGGATCACTCGTAGCAAACTCACGCCTTTCATCATAAGAAAACCCCATGGCAAGAAGTTGCTTTTTAAAATTTGCAATATTTTTCTGTGTCGTTAGTCTAGGATGCATTCCTGTCCGAATTGCGTATTGCTCCGCGGGCAACCCAAAGCTATCCCAGCCTATAGGATGGAGCACAGAAAAACCCTTAGCTCTTTTATATCTTGCGATAATGTCCGTAGCAGTATAACCAATTAAATGCCCTACATGTAGCCCTGCTCCAGAGGGATAAGGAAACATATCCAAAACATAATATTTGAGTTTATCTTTCAATTCATAGGCATAAAAACTTTCTTTTTCTTTCCAAAAGTCCTGCCATTTTTTTTCTATTAAACTGGGATCATATCGCATAAAGACTCAAAACTATGAGAATGAAAAATTAAAAAGAGTAGTGTACTTCTCTCGTAACGAAAAGACAAGTATCTTTATAAGATCTTAAAAAAGTGTTGAAATTGTATATTTCCTCCTAGCTCCAAATCTTGACAAAAACATTCTTCCTTATCTAAACTATACGCTTTTATTTTCATAACATATTGAAATGTATAAAATTACTTCCTGGGCCTTTTTGTTTCTGTTTATTTTGTCGCAAGCAATAGCTAAACCCGTACAGGTTCCTGGATTTCCAGCAATTCCTGAAGATTTGCTACAACTTAACACTACGGTGCAACCTAACCACGAAATCTGTCAGGCAATTACGCTGCCTAGCGCAGGTTATAACCTTATTGGAGTTTTACATTTTCCTAAGACTCCTCAACCTTCACAGGGCTTTCCCGTAGTGGTTATTTTCCACGGTTTTCGTGGTAGCAAGCTTGGCGGCATAGAAAAAACTTATCGAAGACTTGCTTTACAGCTTGCTATTCATGGAATTGCTACGCTACGTATAGATATGGCAGGATGTGGAGACAGTGAGGGTCAGACTGAAGATATCGCTATGGCAACTTATCTACAAAATAGCGTAGATATTCTTCAAGCCATTCATCGATACCCAGAATTAAATCCACATAGGATAGGCATTGCTGGTTTTTCTTTTGGCTGTCATCTGGCCTTAAATCTTACTCGCTTATACATGCCTAAAATTCTTACTATCAAATCTCTAAGTTTATGGGCAGCTATTGCAGATGGCGGTATCCTTCTAAAGGAACTCTATTCAAACTTCAGTCAAACTACAGACCTAGTCGGTACCATAGGGCAAGAATTCGGTTTCACTGGTCTTCCTTTAGTTATTTGTCCGGGAGACATTGAAAGTTTTTTAAAAATTCAAGATCACATCGTGGTGAACTCCCTGCCTCTAAAGCCCCCCATTCTTCATCAACATGGAAAAAACGATTTTATTGTTTCTCTAATACATCAAGCTCTTTTTGAAAATAACTCTCCAGGAAACATAACTTTTATCACCTATGAAAATACTGGCCACAGTGTTGGTTCTTCTCCTCATCGAGATAAAATTATTCAAGAAATAGTCAGGCATTTTATGAACACACTCTAACTCCAAGGATCTTTAAAGCTAAAGGTTTTATTCTTGATTATCCTTCTTAAACTCCACTCTTGATTCATCAATATCTTTATCTTATACTCTAACTATCCCTGTCATTATTCAGAGGCCGACATGGCTGACATTTTAGTCATAGGCGCGAATCCCACGGGCCTTATCTTAGCAAATATGTTAATCCAACATGGTATTACAACAAAAGTTATTGACCATAGAAGTACTCCTGAAGACGCGAATTTTCTAGACATTAGGAAACTTCCTATAATCTTATCGTGCTCTTCATTAGAACTCCTTCATAATGGAGGGCTTCTTGGTAATTTTGTTAAAAACAACCACAAACTTTTTGGTGCACGCTACCATTGGAAAAAGCGAACTTTACTTTTTAAATTTAGCCAAGCAGGAGAATCTCCCTTACCCTTTTCTCTCTCCACAACATATCAGGAATTTGAAAAACACCTGATTCATATGTTTTTAGAACATGGAGGCGTTATAGACTGGGCAACACGACCTGTGACTCTTGTTGACAACAATATTTTTATTGAAAGTACAAAAATCTCTCAAAATTTTGAAAAACGCAAAATTTATCATCCGCATTGGATTATTGCGTCTGAGGCTGACAATAATTCTGATATTAAAGATCTTGTGAAAAACCAAATCAAGATAAGAAAAGCCCACAGAGAGGTGGTTTTCATAAACTGCGATGAAGGACAATCTTTCGAAGAAGATCATATCCATCTCCTCCCTGTTACCAAGCATTTTTTAAACTTCGTTTTCTATAACCCTCAAGAGAGGACAAAACAGCTCTGTCTACCTCAAGGAATCCATGGGTTATCCCCTAAACTCAAACACAAATTGCTTTATACCTACAATCTTGTTATTGCTGATGAGCAATATCATATTAAAACAACACACTCTTCTATACTACCTTCCGAACATGGCAATTTACTCTTTCTAGGAAGTCTCTCCCATAATTTAGTGCTCTCCTATCTCAACGGAATCAATGCGAATATTCATGCCGCTTTTAATCTTGCTTGGAAGCTACTTCCTGTCCTTAAAAAAGTAGCTTCAAAATACCTCGTTGTAACAAAAGAACAAGAAAATGGAAATATTCTTCCACATATTAGTGAAACTACCGAAAAGCGCGCGAAAAAATTGCCTTTCTCGCGTTTATATGCGCCTGCGCTAATGTATTACTTCTTAAAAGGATGCCGAAAACTCAATAATGCAAGTGGAGAGTACTACTACCCACCTCATCAAGCTTTAAAATATCGTTTCAGTGACATTATCAAAATATCTCCTCAGGACAAGGAAATCTTAGGTCCCGGTCCAGGCATGCGCGCTATAGACTTCCACCTCAATGAAGGTACTTTCCTTTTAGATCCTTTGAAAAGCTCAAAGCACCTTTTGATTTTCTTTAAAGATCGCATAGATCTTCAACGAGCCCTTCAAGAAGAATACGGTGAGTGGGTAGAAGTCATTACAATCAAGGATCCTCGAATTCTTAAACTTTATCATGCAAACGCAAATTCCCTATTTATCATTCGACCTGACCGCTACATTGGCTATAGAACCCATACATTCAAACTACACGAACTTATCTCTTATCTTCTTCGTATTTTCGCCACTGAAAAAATAGATTAGTCTTTTACTTAAAAGCTTTTTGTACAGGCAGAGGGCGGTCTTTTTTCAAATATGCAAGTACTTTATGTTTTCACTATTCCTTTTGTAAGAGCAGAGAACGCCTTTGCTTCAAGCTTTCCAACTTTTCACTAATCTCTCGAAGCCGCACACTACACTGCTCCCAATGAAGATCAAATTGCTGTTGCTTTACATTCACACTGTTCTTGACTAGCGCGCCACGCGCTATCAATTGTTGGAACTCCGCTACCTGTTGACCATGAACACTACATTGACTCTGTACTTCTTTCAACAGTTGTTGCAGAACATCAACAGGAAATGTAGGAAACTTACGACAAAGAGCTTGGAGACGTTCTTGATCCATAGATTGGTTTCCCGAAAATACAGAACGCAAATATTTAATAACAGCCTGTAAGTGGGACTTACTGTATTCCTTTGCTCGCTCACGCATAATATAGCGCACTCGTCGCAAAGCAATATCGCACTGATGACGAATAAGCACTTCAGTGTTCTCTTCAAGCATTTCTTTAATACCATAAGCTTCTTGCATCATAGTAGCCACATCTGTATAAGGTGCGCCAATTGGAGAAAGAGAACAAGCAATGTTAGCTAAAGATTTATGTTTATAAATATAAGCAGAAAGTGCAGCTCGCACCTGTATAAAATCGTTAGTATTTAACAACTCATTCTTCTCTAATTTCTTAGAAAGAATCTTTAGTAATCTAAAAGCTTCTAGAGCCTGAGAATATCCGGAACCTTGAATGGAAGAATCTGAAAACCTCACAAAAGGCATCAAGTTGGGTAAACCCAAAATCCTCAAGCTCTCTTCTTTACGACTAAGAACAGCTTCCTTTGTTTCTCTTTTTAAAATACGCGTCTTTAATTCGGACTGATCTCTCATAGTGGAACGACAAATTCCTCGGCATGCATATAAATGAAAACCTTCTTCTAAGGTCGAAATCTGTCCAGATAATGCAACCGCAACAACACGTCGTTGAAATTGCTCCTTAGCTCTCTGTTGTTCTTCACAAGATACAGAATCACAATACATAATAGCAATGAGCTTAAGAAGCTCTTCAATCTCTTGGGTTACATTAAACTCTCTAGTTTTAGAAAGCTTAGGAGCACTCTCAAGAGCCTGTATTAAGATATCACGAATTGTCGTCTTAAGCTTAATATCCTGCTCTAGATTTACGTATGCCCGATTTTTATCCATGATCTTTTTCTCTAGCTGCTCACTATAGGCTTGTTCCATGTCATTCTGCTTCTTTCGCGTACATAACCTTAAACGCTCTGTAACCAGCAAGTCTATTTCCTTATTGATCAGTTCCAACTCAGCTTGAACAACGTCTTGCAAACACAACTTGTCCTGATTCAACATTGCATAATCATCAACCTTTAATCCCTGCTCCTGTTGAGGAATCGTCTTCTTCTCTCCATCAGTAGCTGGAGGCTTATCCTGAAAACGCTTTTTCATCTGTTGCTCAAAGAACTTCGAATCCTTGCGGAATTCTTTTATAATCTCTTTAGCAGTTGTTTCTTTACCTGTGTGAAAATCATGCATATCTGAGGTTATCTCTTTAGCCCAAGTAATATGACAACCTTCTAGACTTAAAGTATCCTGGAGCTGTGCTAAACGATTTAACCTCGTATTCCCAAACTCTGAAGGAAAAACTTTAGTCGCAGGTAACAATATCTCGGCATTCTCCACAACACGAGCATCTAAGAGTTTCTTTTCTAAAACATGCCCAAAAATCAACGGGATAATTTGTAGACATATAAACCCTATACACAATGCAATAAAAATCCAGAGTGCCTGAGATACAATCAACATTAAACTCATCACACAAATAAATAACCCCAGCAATGCACCGATTATGGTTTGAGCAAGATTCCACTTTTTCACTATTTTTTCTATATTCTTCAAAAAGCTATCTAAATTTGCTTGTTGTAACTCTAAGAAACTTCGATATTTTTTCTGACTTTCTATAATATTTGCTGCTAAGCCTTCTTTCACTTCTGGAGTAACTTCCTTTAAGACTGCTAAAGGCTCAGGAGCAGCCGTACTAGATGTCGTAAGTACCTCCTCAAGATCAAGAAAGTTCGCCTTCTGCATCGCCATAAAAAGCTGCGATATAGCTTCAGTAATCTTTGTGGGGTCATATTCTAAAGGATTCTGAGTGGCTGTTTCAAAAGTTGCCATTCCTTGTAAAACAGCTTCCAAATTCTGAATTCCTTCTTTTACAAGAGTGTTCAACTGTATCTGGCTTTGTTCACGTGAAGAAGCTCGCTGTGCCTTTGCTGTTGCCCGGAGTTGCGTTCGTTTTACTTCAAGCTTCTCTTCCAATTTTTTGTCCTTAGTCGTTAAGGACTGGAATAACATAGCCCCTGAGGAAATTCCCTCCTCACAGATTTCCTGCTGCACTTCCTGAAGTGTAGAAGAAAAAACAGAAAGCTCACTACACAGCTGTCGGTATTCCTCAGACCATGCGGTTATCTCTTCCTGAGTCGGCGCACAATGCTTTTCTGTACACTTGTTGAACATGTCATTTAAATATGCGCGACTCTTTAAAAGACACTCCCCAATATCTCCAGTGAAATTAGCCTCCCCAATTTTGCTGATAAGTGTATCAATCGAAGGATAGGACTGCGCAAAATCTTTAAATAGTACGCGACTAAGTTTTTCACCCTTAAATATATTATATCTCGCTTCCCAAGACTCTAGCTTCTCCGTGAGCTCTTTTAGGCGTTGTTGTAAGAGTGTCTTTTCTTTAGTAATCTTATCCAGAGATTTCATCGAGACAGCACCCCACTCATCAGAATACAATATCCCCTTAAGTTGTGCTAGAATGCTCTTCAATCCTATACATCGCTTCTCTGGATGGCTTTGGAGGGCAGAACTCACATTTTTCTCTACAAACCTTCCATATTGAATAGCTGTGCGTACCTGATCTAACAACTGTCCAGTGTCCCCTAAATTTATAAGGTAATCAATAAGCGCTTTATTAGCCTTAACCTCGCACTCCTTAATCGACGCATTTCCTTTTCCTAATGCCTGACGTATCTGATATCTTTCCAATTTTAGCTTTTCACAAAGCACTTGGAGTTCTTGACAAAACTCATTCTGATCTATACTCCCTGATATCTTTGTTAAAACAAGTCTTTGAAAGTCTTTACGTATCCCAGATAACAACATTAAACGCGTTTGATTGCACCCTTCCTGCACCCCAAGCTGATGATGAAGCGTCTCAATTTCAGCTACCTTCTTATCCTCTACCTGCTGCATATTGACTAGATACTCATAACACGAAATTAACTTTTCTAAATCATAAAGCCATTGTGCTGAAGTGCAGTGATCTACTAATAGAGCAAGATCCTGAAATATCTTGGAAGCGTGATCTAAAATACGACTGCAGCTCTTAAGATATTCTTGTGTAGTTTGAGGCAATTGAGGATTCCAACTAACAAAAGTCTTACTATCGAGATAGGCTCGCGTGTATTGATCCAGGGCTTGGCGAGCCTGTGTTCCCATGTACTTGCCATAACCACAGACACTCATAATCGTTTTGGCAAGATCTATAAACCCCTCGGAACTTACGAAATCTCCGTGGTAAACTCCTGAAACCAGTAAAGCATCTCTTTGCACTTTTTTAATTGCTTCGTCTCCTTTTATGCCTCCAATAACCTTTTCTTTAATCATACGCACTTCTTGACTACGCTTCCGCCACTCAGCATCCTTCACATGATTGATACCTAGAAGAGCCTCAACTTGGTAAAACTGTGCTATCCTTTCTGAGGCAAAATCTAGGGATGCATCTCTTTTAGCGCCTCCATCAGGTCTTTCTGATTCCGAGTCAGCACGTAATTGCAATTTAACTGCTAAGCTCTTTTCCTGTTGCTTCGTTGTGATGTTATATTTATGCAAGGTCAACGCCTTTAAATCTGAATGCTGACTCATGATCTGCTTGTAGTAGAGCTGGTACCCCAAGTATTTCAATCGAATTTTTTGACATTTTTCTCGCAACTTGTATGAAACAACTCCTATAGCTATCCCCATTCCAACAAGCACAAGAATAGGAATCCAAAGAGAGAGCCCCAATCCCAAACATATAGGCAAAACACAGACGATTGCTATACCAATCAAAGTAATAATTAACAAAGCAATCTTATAGGCGCGGTATTTCTTCAAATCTGAAGCTTCCATAGCTTTAATATGGTTTTCTAGATTTTCTAGGACAGTCCAACGCGCAATCAACGGTGCTCGCAATCCTTGAGCTTCAGGACTTAAAGGCTGGTCAACTTGTGGGGATCCTGATTCCAGGATGTTACTCTGCGACCAAGAGGGGATACCCTGAACAAAAGTAACTGGTGAAGAAGCCATCCTTCCTCCAAAGAAATAAAAAGATACGGAATTTATTGAGCTATTATAAACCTAAAAGATATTTATAATAAATAGTTTGATGAAATTATTAGAGGTAATGGTAAAAATATTAATAAAAATATGAATACTGATTAAATAATTTATTTTAATAGTAAATTACCCAAGCTTAAGAAGCTTAACAAAAGCTTCCTCAGTAAGAATGGGAACTCGCAATTCCCTAGCTCTTTTCAACTTGGACCCAGGGTTTGTCCCTACAATAAGATAATCTGTCTGTTTGGATACTGAAGAACTCACTTTACCCCCACTATTGCGAATAGCAGCTTCTGCCTGAGACCGAGACATTCCCAACAAAAAGCCGGTCATAACAAAGACCTTTCCTACACACATAGAATTTACCTCTTGATAAGGAGAAATTTTAACCCCTAAAGCCAACATCTTTTCAATCTCTTGAATATGCTGAATACTAGCAAAGTAATCGATAATAGAGTGTGCAACTTTCTCCCCAATACCCTCAACAGTAAGCAAAGCCTCATAAGGTGCAGAAATTATCTTTTCTATGGTGTGAAAGCAACTGGCTAATGCAGAGGCTGCACTAATACCAACATAAGAAATACCCAAAGCTACAAGAAACCGATCTAACGAAACATGTTTCGCTTTTTCAATACCAGCCAAGAGATTTTCCACCGAGCGTTCGCGAAACCCCGGTACTTGAAGCAAATCTTCTTTTGTTAACTGAAAGATGTCTGAGAAAGTATGTAGCATCCCCAAATCAACAAGCTTTGTTATGATCTTCATTCCTAAATGTTGAATATCTAAAGCACTTCGACCTACAAAAAAACGAATTTTTTCAATAACCCCAGCGGAACAGGAAGGGTTGCTACAGCGAACTCCAACCTTATCAGGTTCACGAACTAGCTTGCCATGACATCCAGGACAAAACTCAGGCATCTGCCATAGCTGAGAATTTTGTACACGCTTATCCTTACAAACTCCTACAATCTTAGGGATAACCTCTCCCCCTTTTTCCACATACACAGTGTCACCAATACGGATATCCTTCCTATGAATTTCTTCTTCATTATAAAGAGACGCTCGAGATACCAAAGATCCCGATAATACAACAGGTCGTAACTTCGCTACAGGAGTAAGAACTCCCGTTCTTCCTACCTGCACAATGATATCTTCAATTATCGTTTCTACTTGTTCAGGAGCATATTTATATGCCAACGCCCACCGATAATGCTTTCCTGTCATCCCCAACCTTTGCTGGTTCATTAAGCTATCGACTTTTATCACAGCTCCGTCAATCTCCATAGGAAGAGTATACCGCTCTATTTCTATTGTTTGTAATATGGAAATCACGTCATCTGTTGTTTTACAATACTGAGGGTGACCACACACAGGAAATCCCCATGTACGGCAATGTAAAAGGTTTTCATAATGAGAATCATTCATCCCCGTAGTTATCACAGTATAAATAGAAATTTCCAATTTTCGTTTCGCCACTTCTTGAGGAGAAAGTTGCTTTAATGTGCCTCCAGCAGCATTGCGGGGATTAGCAAACATAGGCCTCCCTAGTTGCTGTTGCTTTACATTGATCTTTTCAAAAGTAGAACACAAAAAAAAGACTTCCCCCCGCACCTCTACAAATTCTGGAGCATCTCTAGGAAGCTTTAAGGGGAGGGAACGTATAGTGCGAATGTTCGCCGTTATATCTTCTCCCTGACGTCCATTGCCTCGGCTTAAAGCTTGGACTAGAACACGATCTTCATAACGTATAGCAACTGCAATGCCATCAATTTTAAGTTCTACAACATAAGTCGGAGTATAGCTCAACGTTTTCTTAACACGAGAAAAAAACTCCTCGAGTTCTTCTCTAGAATAACTGTTCGCAATAGAAAGCATAGGAGGCTGATGATCGACAACAGCGAATCCTCCAGAGGGACGATCACCCAAACGGATTGATGGCGACCACAAGACTTTCCAATCAGGATGGTGAACTTCTATCTGAAGTAATTCACGCATTTTCATGTCATAGACATAATCAGAAATCTTAGGATCGTGAAGTACATAATAAGAATAATCATGATCTGCTAATTCCTGACACAACATCAGGTAGTACTCTTTAGAACCCTTCCCCCTCATCCACCAAATCTCTTACCCGACGTTTCTAGCACAACGAAAACCATAAGTACTATTTACCGCACCAGGATTATTGCGATGACGATGAGCACAACGTAAATCATCTTTTAAGCTTTTCCAACATCCACCACGCAATACACGATACACCCCTTGAGCCGGACCTTGAGGGGATTCTGGTTCCTGAGCAGAAATCTCATAGAAATCATAGCCATACCAATCCTGACACCACTCATAAACATTTCCCGCCATATCATAAAGCCCATAAGAATTACAGGGATAACTCATCACTGCCGTTGTATCCGATGTGAAAAAGTTGGCTTGGCTTTTTTCTACTTCCTTACCACAAGGATAACGCAGCTGCGCAGCACCTCCGCAAGCAGCAATCTCCCACTCTGCTTCTGTAGGGAGACGCTTTTCAACCCAATCTGCATAGCCTGTAGCACCATACCAAGTGACACCAACAACAGGATGTTTAGCATACCCAGGCTCTATAACAAGTTTCCCTGAACGACGCTGAATACGCGAATCTTTAAGACGAATCAATTCATTATAATATCTATCTTGTTCACCATCGCAACAATTAAGGTACCGAATAAATTGTTCGTTAGTCACAGGATAGATATCTAAGAAAAAACTATTTAAAATTATTTTATGAACAGGAAGTTCATCACGTTGACCTTCAGAACTTCCGCGAGAAAATTCCCCCCCTTCGATAAGAACCATCTCTGTGAACAAAGGTAAGGGCTTGGGTTTTTCTTTTTCTAGTTCTATATAACGACTCACTACAGGCTCACGAACAAGTAGAGACTGAAGAGCATGGGAATAGTCCTCTTCCTTTTCACATTCTAGTTTAGCACTTACAGAAGTATCCATAGCCTCGTCTATAGAACACGCCTCAACAAGCACAAACTCTAAATGCTCCGTAGCTTCCTCTTGCTGAATTACTTGGTATGCACCTTCTCCACGCATAACGTCAGGATGCGAAACTACCGGACAAACATCTTCGACAACTTCTCGCAAAGAGCCTTGCGTACATGTAGAAATGACACTAAGAAACTGGTCACCTCGAAGTTTCTTTCTAATTAGGGGAGAAAGCACACGAGCCCGTTCCTCTAAAGAATAACTCAAACAAGAGCATAAAAGTCTATCCCAATCATAAACATAACTAGGAAAGGCTATAGAAGGCATAGGGAAAACCCCTTGGGGAAGAAAGCCAAAAAGAAGATAATAGACAATCATGCCAAAAGCATAAACATCTTGAGTCCTTTCTTCAGAGGGCTGTTCCAAAACTTGAAAAAGAATTCTTTCCCTAAGTTTAACTTGTTTCTGTTCACTTTCACCTATCAAAAGTTCCTGCAAGGCACGTTCCTGAACCAATGACGAAAACCCCAATTCAGGAAGTAGAACTTCTGGAACATTATCCAAAATTTGAATATGCACCGTATTAAGATCCCAAGCCCCTTGAAATACACCTGCATTATGAACATAATCTAAAAGTTCAGCAAGTTGATGAACCAAAGCTACTATTTCTAGTTCTGTAAGAGGCTGAGAAAGGCTAGCAAGGTACTGCGTTAAGGGAATCGCAGCCACGCTATGCTCTTGCATCACTAGAAAACATTGCTTGGAAATCTGAGAAACATTTTCAATAACTGCAACGCCACGATGTTTAAGTCGCGCTAATTTAATAACAACATCATGAAAAGCTTTCATAAAAGCTTCTGAAATAGCTAATTCTGGAAGAAGAAGCTTGATGCCGTAGCGTTTTTTTATAAAACGGTGTTCAGCAAGAAAATCTTGGCTCCATGAAGTCTGTCCGAGACAATAAAGAATCTTATAGTCACCTAATAGCTCTACTTCCGATTCTTTCTCATTTTCCATAGGGCAAACTCCCTTGCCTTGCCACATTGAGACTTTTCGCCTTACATTCACATGAGGTAACTATAGTGAGGTGAAACGAAGATTGCAACAAGCAAAAAAAACACTAGATAAACTCTGATGTTTTCTAACAAAATGTTCCTCAACATAATGTGAAAATAAAAAAAGATAAATGCTATGCTCTAGGAAAAATGTCCCTCCTTAAGTTCTATAGCATCACTGCCTGCGCTGTCCTCTGTTTTACAATCGCCATTAAAGTAACTCGTGTACTCATTCCCCAGCTTTTCTAACTCTAGTAGCTTTACTTTCATCTCTTCATCACTACTATCTTCTACTTCTAATAAATACTCGTCCAATGCACTATCTGCAGTAGTCTCTTGAATAACAAGATCCAAGTCAGTCTTAGAACTAAGAAAAAAAGAACTTGCCGAAGCAACTGGAATTGGAAGAACTGAAGAAGTATCAGACTCTACATCAGCCTTTTCTTCTTGACTTTTCAGAACCTCCTGCGAATCACTCTGAAAAAAATCTAATTTAGAACTTTTCTGAAATTTGTTTTTCATAAGAGAACCTTTCACTATAGCACTATCCAAATTTTTGTCTTTTGGCAAAAGACCAAGAAATCCACATACCAGTACGACTGCCCACACAAACAATGCCAATCCAAAGACAATTGAAAAAAAGCCGGCAGCAATACCTATAGAGCTACTAAAAGCTGTAGCCAAAATTCCTACTACCAAGACTGTCTTAGCCACTATATATAAAAAAAAAGCGAAAACAACTCGAGCTATGTCCTCAGCTTTATGTTCAGTCCGGAAAGAGGGAATAGCCTCTGCAGAACAGTTAAAGCTTCCTAAGCCAAAAAGCACAGTTTTAGCAAATTGAAAGCAAGACATCCGATCTCCAGATAACTTGTATTAAAAACAATACAAAAGCCTATTATACATCGTATTTAAAACATAAGAAAAACTATCTATCTCAATTTAAAAATATATTTTATATTTATAAGTTCTCATCCTTATGAAACAAAGCAGCCGCATCCATAACATACTTGTGCATATGAATGCTAAACAAAAAAAACTTATCCATAAGGAAAAAGAAGAAAACCCAGGCTTTCTTACTTAATAGACATACAATAGACACAAAAATGTCAGTTAAGCTACGAAAACACTCGTAGATGTGTCAAGTATTTGAGGGAACTTGATTTTCTTTTTCACGAAGTAGTGATGTTGCGACTTGCTTCCAGTGTGAAGGCAAAAGTTTTATTATCCAAAATACAGCAAGAAAAATCATCAAAATACCCAAGACAAAAGAAAAAGCCCCAGCAAGAATCTCTACATTAAGAACACCCCAAGAACCCACAGCAATTCCGCAGACCAGAGCTGCTAAACCAAGACACAATACTATAATAGTAATAATAAGACGACAACCATCTACCCAACTTTTTTCAAAAGGTGGCACATTGACAACAAAAAATCCATTCAACCCCAAGCGTCCGCTTACATCTTTACAAAACTCTACCCATGTCATAGAATAAAACTCCTTGATTGTATGATGTAAAGCATAATACATAGTAGACAGCAAGATCTCTACAAAATCAATCCGTAGGTAACAAATACTGCTCTGCTTTTTATCCATTTACCCCCACGCATAATGCACACTAAAGTCTCTTCGTTATTTTAGTTGTGAAGAGTAGTGTGCTAAGTTACAATCTCCTCATTTTCATGCAATTCTTTTCAAGTTTGATTCTGAAGATATAAAGCTCATTTCTTGTAAAAAAGAAAATAAGCTTTATATGTCAGAGACTCTCATGAAGTTATGGCCTTTTGGATTTTCTACTCTAGACAGCTAGACAGTATGACTAGACAGAGTGCCATTTATATTGCGCGTTATTCTATAAAGAAAATTACAGGAAATATGGCGGAAAAGCATTATGCTGGTCGTGCTCCTGAATTTCTTTTGTAGTTAAAAACTAATTTTGTTCCCGGTGAATGCCGGTGGGAAAAAAGCAGGAGATTTATTTATGACGTTGCCCTCATCATTTACTGGGTCGCTTGCCTCAATAGTTTCTGGATTTGCTAGAGTTACAGAAAAAAGACAGCAGCCAAAATTTTGATATATGCTGGATGTAAAAAGGTTCACCAGAAGTTTAAAAAGTGCCTCAAAAATTAAAGCATTGGAATAGGAATTTTACCTAGCATAATGGAACCCCAGTTGAATATTAATTACGCTAGGCGACACCAAATTAACCAAATTTTTTTAAAAAATTTATGCTGAGAAAGTCAGTACATTATAAAGTTTCAAATACTATTCGATCCGTTCATTTTATAAAACTAGACGACGATAATCAGCAGCTAAATATTGCCATTCTAAAAGAGTAGAACGCCAAGCACATTCTCGAGAAAATTCGAAACGATATAACAGGGCGGAGACTAAAGCAAAAGTCAATAAAACAACAGCTACCATAATAAAACAAGAAACTACCCAAACAGAGGCTACACCTACAACTCCTGACCACAATAATACCGCCATAACAATAAAAAGAAGAGCAACAACTACAGCTAAGGTTTCAAGCCCTAGCCTGGAGCGCGCTACCATCCAAGATGGGTGAGACTTTTCTTTCAACTGCATTTCTATAGTATACAGTTTTTCTGCTGCATGCCTACGCATAGAGGCACTTTGTGAATGTGAATTGGATACTAATACACCTAAACTCATAAAAGCTTATAAATACCATTTTTAAAAAAAATATAATCAAAAATACAATTAATTCACATTAAATAATCACGGAGCTATTGTTGATACAACTTTTTGGATTTCATGAAAAAGAGTAAAAGAATGCAGTTCTTCTTTAGAAAGACCTTGCTTTGTTACTAGGGCTTCAATAACAAGAAAATATTTTAACGCCTTTGCATAGTCATATCTATCACACAAAATCTTGCAAAGTTTGAGATGAAGAGAAAGATCATTTGGAGATAGGTCAGCACAACGCTCTAATAGAGCGACCCCTTCAGCAATTTTTCCTAAGTGAAAGGCTATTGAAACAAGACGTCGCAGACCTTCAGAGCATTCTGGAGAACGTTTCATAGCTTGTTTGAGCTCTGTCTCATAATGGGCAACCTCTTGGTAAGTAGATCCAGGATAATGAAAAAGTAGGGCTAATGTCTGTGTATTTATCTTACTCGTAAGGTAATCATTAGCCACTGAACCTGGTTCTTTCGCACGACAACTTTGTTCTAAAAGAGCTTTCCCTTCTTTTTTTTTTCCACTAAGAATTTTTACAATGCCAAGAAGTTCTTTCAGTTCCTCATCTTTAAGATATTGTTGAGCTTTTTCATAAGCAATTTCAGCTTCCACATACTTTTCCTTTTGCAAAGCAAAAGACCCCTGATTCATAAACGTCAAACCTATCATTTCAGTAGGAGTACGGACTTGTAGTTTTTCTATATCCAAGCAATTGCAATAGTCTTTCGTAGCAAGATGACGTCCTCCTGCAGTTGTTTCAATATTCACTTCACCGCCTTGATAACGAAGATAAATATGTCCGGGGGGCGTAACAGCTTCCAACGGTAAGTCCAAACGTTGCGAGAGCGCGAAATATAATGATGAGATACCCAAGCAAACACCAAATTTCCTATCCGTAACCGAAGAAAGGAAGGAATATTCATCTGAAAACATTTCTTTTTTTGAAGGATACCGAATACCCTCTTCATAGAAAAGAATCGTGTTGATGGCCTCTAAAGTTGCTTTATGAAAAACCGGTGTTCCCAAAGCACACGGACATTGATCAAAATAACGCTGACGCTCAGCATGAATACGTAGGGCAAGAACATCAAGATAACCACTATAATAAGCAGCCTTTTTTTTTCCAAGATTACCCGGAAACTCTGCCAGTATTAAAGCGCGTGCCAAATCTTTATTAGGGTCTACTTCTACAAGCTCATCTAGAAAACCTAAAGAAAGTCCTGGGCAGGAGAGCTTCCGCATTAAAGCAATTTCCTCTACGGAAAATCTGTAATCTGTTTTCCCAGCACCCAAAATAGTACAAACAAATACAAAGACCTCGCTATTCTCTAATTGGGGAAAGAGTTGACGAATTCTACGAGAACTTTGTTCGTCATGATAAATTGCATGGTAAGCACAAAGAGCGTCTAACCTATAGGGATCCAAGTTCCAGAACTTTTCATATTCTTTAGCATGTTGAGAGCAACTCTGACATTCTTCTTCTATGGGATGTTTTTTGAATAAAGCACCCCATACACTCGGTCCAAAAAGCAAAAGATATAAAAGAAACCACCTAAACATAGACTTTTCTAAACTTTAAACAAACGTTCTAGAAAAAAACAAAAAGCAATTCAGTAAAAGTACATGACTTACATGAACCTATCTACTTTAAGCAATAATTAGCTAAATGTCTAGCGTAAGGACTACCTCGGTAAGCTTCGGAAATCTTCCTAAGTTTTTAGAGAGGATATTTTTTAACTCTAAGCAGGAGGTGCAATTTGCTCCGCTTTTTTAAATACAATAACATCCTTAACCATGGTAAGCTCCACAGAAGAATTTGCTTTGATATCCCCTTTGAGTAAAGCTTTAGAAAGTATGATGACTACCTTTTGTTGAATAAAACGCTTTAAAGGTCTTGCTCCAAAAGCACTATCATATCCTTGTTCACTAAGAAACAATGTTACTGAGTCATCCCAAGATAAGTTCACATGGCGTTCTTTCAATCTTTGAGAAATTTTTCGCATTTGAATACCGACAATTTTTACAATGTCTTCCGTTGACAAAGGGAGAAAAGGAAGTATGTCATCAATACGATTAATAAACTCTGGGCTTAAGTAACGCTTTAACATAGGAGAGACAACAGAAAGGACAGCTTCTTTAGTAATTTGCTTACCTTTTTTATTACAGTACTCAGCAAGTTCTTCAGAGCCAATATTTGAAGTCATGATGAATAAGGCATGTTTACAGTTCACTTTACGTTTTTTATTATCGGTGAGAAGTCCCTCATCGAAAATCTGCAAAAGAATATTTAAAACTTCTTTATCAGCCTTCTCTATTTCATCAAACAGGACTACAGAATAAGGACGCCTTCGTAAAGCTTCAGACAGACTACCTCCCTCTTCGTAACCGACATATCCTGGAGGTGAACCTATCAATTTCGATACAGAATGCTTTTCCATATATTCAGACATATCAAAACGTATCATTGCCTCTTCTTTATTGAATAAAAAATCTGCAAGAGCTTTAGCAAGTTCTGTTTTTCCAACTCCTGTAGAACCTAAAAATAAGAAAACTCCCAGGGGACGTTGAGGATCACTCAAACCTACCCGAGCTGCGCGGATAGAATCACTAACCGCAGAAATAGCAAATGGTTGACCTACCACACGTTCTTCTAATGCCTCCTCAAGAACAAGAAGTTTTGCAGCTTCTCCTTCTAGCATTTTTTGTACAGGAATGCCTGTCCAGTTAGCAACAACTTGAGCAATAAGTCTCTCATCAACTTCTTCTTGCAAAAGCCGGTGATCTCGTTGGATTAAAGCAGTTTCGTCTTTCTTTATTTCTTCTTCTAACGCAGGAATCAAGCTATAGCGCAATTCAGCAACGCGGTTGTAATCAGCAACACGTTCTGCTTCCTCTTCGGCAAACTTCATATTTTCCAAAGAATTTTTCTTTTCTTTCAATCCTGAGATTAATTTTTTCTCTTCATCCCAACGTAAACGTACAGCAACGAGTTCCTCTTGAACAGCGTCTATAGATTTCTGCATAGCTGCAGCTTCCTCTTGATAAGAAGCAGCCTTTTCTCGTTTTATTGCCTCTTGCTTGATAATTAAAGCCGCGAGTTCACGTTCTTTTTCATCAATTGGTAAAGGCAAACTGCCAATTTGCATACGAATCAAACTTGCAGCTTCATCGATTAAATCAATTGCCTTGTCTGGCAAAAAACGATCCGAAATGTAACGATAAGACAACAAAACAGCAGCATTAAGAGCGCCTTCTGTAATACGTACGCCATGGAAAATCTCATATTTTTCTCGCAACCCTCGAAGGATAAAAACAGCGTCTTCTAAAGAGGGTTCTGTAACAAAAATTGGTTGGAACCGTCTTTCCAAAGCAGCATCTTTCTCAATGTACTTTTGATATTCATTAAGTGTTGTTGCTCCAATACAATGGAGGGTTCCTCTTGCTAGCGCAGGCTTTAACAGATTGGCTGCATCCATAGAGCCTTCAGTAGCTCCAGCTCCAATAAGAGTATGTACCTCGTCAATAAAGAGAATGTTTTCCCCTTCCCCACCTTCTATGTCTTTCAAAACACTTTTTAAGCGTTCTTCAAATTCACCCCGATATTTAGCTCCAGCAATGAGAGCTCCCATATCCAAAACATAGAGTTGCTTACCTTTCAGCGACTCAGGAACATCACCTTGAACAATTCGAAGGGCAAGCCCTTCAGCAATCGCAGTTTTCCCTACTCCAGGCTCGCCAATAAGCATGGGATTATTTTTCATTCTGCGAGATAGTACTTGGATAGTTCTCCGAATTTCTTCATCCCTACCAATCACAGGATCTAATTTTCCCTCCCGTGCAAGCATCGTAAGGTTTTTACAATATCTTTCTAATCCTTTAAGAGCTGTTTCTGCACTAGGAGAATTCATACGATTGCCTCGTCGTATTGTACTAATCAGTTTTTTAAGATCTTCAAGAGAGACTTTTGTTGTTTTTCTCCATGAAGCAAATGGTTCTTTATTCGTTTGCCAAAAAGCAAGTAAGACGTGATCTCCTGACACATACTCGTCTTCTAATTCCTGAGCGGCTTTTTTCGCATCAATAAGTAAACTTTGCAGCCCAGGAGAGGGCTTAGGAACAACCTCACCTTCAACAACAGTGGGTTCGCGAGAAAGAGCATCGGTAACTGCAGAATTCAACAAAGCAACATTGCCATGAATGTTCTTAATAATTAAATAAAATAGGGACTCTGTATTTTCAAGAAGGCAAAGAAGAAGGTGGTTTTCAATAACGTACGTGTGCCGTGAAGATTTCGCAACTTCAAAAGCTTTTTCTAAAGCTTCGTTAATAGCATCCGAAAATTTATCCATAAGATCACCTTGGTATGCTGTTTAAAGAAAATCTACATTTTACATGAAGAAAATAAAAAAGCTACTTGCTTTCTTGAGAACGTTCTTTAGAATAAAGAAGATCATTTTGCTCTCGATGTTTCTGCAAACGCTTCCATTTTGCATTATATTGATAGAGCAAGCCATAATTCCGTAAGCTAAACGCAATTTCCTGACACTCGTCAATCAATTTATCCATTTTTTCGATACGAGGAACATCTAAACAATTAGAAATCTTTTCGGCACTACATTGTATTGCCTCAACAGCACGTAAAGCCTGATGAGTCAAAGAAGTTTCTAGTTCATTATCAAGCAAACTACTCACCTTTAAAGAAATCTTTTTGACTTCCTCACGAAGCGTAATCATAGCTTTCTCTGTTTTGTCTATACACTGAATAAGTTTTTCCACCGGGTCAATATTATGCCCATAGATAAGCTCTTTAGAAGTTATCTTAGAGCTTTCGTGACTAGGACCTTTAGGAAAAATATTGATAACAGATTCACCAAGAACTTTAGGAGAGTACATGGTGATAGTATCCCCTGCATACAAAGACACAAGGGAATCGATTTTTAAAACCAGCTTATAGCAATACAGCTGCCCTTCAGCGTTTCTTCTTTCCTCATTCATAATATTCTGTATTGCTGTTACAGAACCTACCACCTGACCTGCAAGACAGACATTCATGCCCTTGCAAGCACCTCCAGCATAGATAAAGGCTACGTGAAGTTCTTGTTTTCTATTCCCATGAGCTTTAGGGAAAAAAATCATCACTGCTAACAACCCTAAGATACCGACAACAACAAATAATCCTAAGCACATTGCTTTATGATCTGCTCTAGACATCTGCTCCTCTTAACTCCCGGACATTTGGGAACAAGCAAAAAAATTGCTCTACTAACGGTTCTTCTGTATCCATAAACTCTTGTTTCGTATAGATGCGCGGGATGGTGCCCTCATGATGTATCGCAATGCGATCTGCCAAAGTTAAAGTTAAAGCAATATCATGAGTCACAATTACACCCCCCATGCTCTGTTCATTGCGCAATCTTGCAATGAGTCGCGTAATTTCCTGACTTGTCATGGGATCAAGACCTGCAGTAGGCTCATCATAAAGCACTAATTTAGGCGCATAGATCAAAGAGCGCACCAAAGCAACTCTCTTCACCATCCCACCAGACAACTTAGTAGGCAAGAAGTCTGCAGCATACTCCAAGCCCACATCTCGTAAAGCATTCATTGCCTTCTCTTCGATATCTTCCTCAGAAAGTTTTTGAGTCTTTGCATTATATGCCCGTAAGCCAAACGTCACATTCTCCTTTACAGTAAGAAAATCAAATAGAGCTCCTCCCTGGAAGACCATCCCAATCATAAATTGCTTTAACTGGCCTTTATACAAAAACTCCTCAGCATAATCCACCTTTCCAAAGTCAGGACATTCTAAACCCATAATATGCCGCAAAAGGACACTTTTACCACTTCCAGATTTACCCAAAATTACTAAAAATTCATTAGGGAAAATCTCTAAAGAAACACCATTTAAAACCGTATGTTTTTGTCCTTCAACATCCAAATAGTTCTTATAAATATCATTTACATAAATCCACGGTAACATAACTTAACATAACACATGAAATAGTGTCGTAATGACACAGTTAATAAATACTATGGAGACATACGAAGCAACCATACCCGCAGTAATCACGTCAGTAATTCCGGAAATGCGACGATGGTGGGCAAGACCATAATAACAACCTAGCGAGGTGATGATAAAACCAAAAACTAAAGATTTAATAATAACCATCAATAAGTCTGAAAATAGTACGTTGCCAAATGTCATGCTCCAATATACCCGTGAAGGGATCTGAAAAACATAGCGGCAAATCCCATAACCCGCCAATATTCCTGACCATATAGCAATAATTACCAAAACTGGCATAACAAGTACTCCAGCAATAATGCGTGGTAAAGCAAAGTACTTTAAAGGATTCTCTCCTAAAGTCTTCATCGCACTGACCTGTTCAGTCATTCGCAACGTTCCTAGAAAAACAGCAATAGCTCCACTGACTTTTCCAGAAAGAGCCAAAGCTGTTAATACAGGCCCAATCTCCACCAAAATACTCTTTACAACAAAAAAACCTATAGCACACGAAAGACCATGCATTCCTAACTGATAATAAGACTGTAAAGCAAGAACAATTCCACTCACTATACCCGTAAGAACAGTGATAGACAATGAACGCACGCCAATATCATAACCTTGCAGATAAACAGAACGAATCAGACTCTTTTCCCACGAAAAACTTCTAATAACAGTACAACTAAACCCGATCCATCGTCCAATACCCAAAGGAAGACAAAAAAGAAACTGAAGCATACTGAGCTTTTTTTTTCTCTCCATAAGTCTCCTAATTGCTATAAAGATCTTTGTGAACTCACACCATGAAACACTTTGATTAAGGTATCAAGAATAACACCTTGTGCATAGATAAGATGCTCTTCCGTATGAACTGCAGAAATAAAGTTTACTTCTAAAGGAGAAGGCGAGAGATACACATTGTTGTTAAATATCTCACGATAAAATTCCTGAAATTTCTGCTCATCACTTGCCTTCACCTCATTGAAATTTTGAGGAGCCGTCCCAGCAAAAAACAAGCTAAACATCGAACCCTGATATACTAAAGATACAGGAAGCCCCTGCGTAGAGATTGCCTCTTCAATGGGGCAATAAAACACATCTGCAAGGTGTTGTAAACTATTATAAAAATTTTCTTCTCTACAGAGGTGTATGGAAGCGTATCCCGCAGCCATAGCAAGCGCATTTCCAGAAAGCGTTCCTGCTTGAAATACCATTCCATCCGGCATAAGATGATCTAAAACTTCTTTATGAGCAACAACAGCCGCTACAGGCGTACCTCCACCTAAAATTTTCCCATAGATAGTAATATCTGCAGTATGTTTCAAGGTGTCCCGAGCCCCACCAAATCCTAAACGGAACCCCGTAACAACTTCGTCCATAATGGACAAACTACCAAAATGACAACATTTTTCTATAATAACCTCTAAAAACCCTGGCTTAGGTAACACAACACCCATATTAGCACAAATAGGCTCAAAAATCACTCCAGCAACTCGCTCTCCCACGCACTCCATTACTCCACAAAATACTTCCAAATCATTGTAAGGAAGAGTTAAAAGCATAGAATCCATAATCTCTTGTTGAAGAATCATAGTAAGAGAGTCCAGATTCTCTGAGGTTATAGAAACCCCACCAAGGAGAGAGTCCGCGTGACCGTGATATGCTCCAGTAAATTTAATGATTATAGGTCTATGCGTGATTCCACGAGCAAGACGGACAGCTGTCATCGCTGCTTCTGTACCTGAAGAGACAAAACGTACTTTATGTTGGGCAAGACCCAAAAAAGAGAGTAAATCCGTGGCAAACGCTATTTCTTGTATAGAAGTTAATCCATAAGAACTCCCTTTAGAAGCAGCCAGGCAAATTGCCTTAACAATGCGTGGATGGCTATGCCCGTGAATCAAAGCACCCCAAGATCCACAAAAATCTATAAATTCTCGACCCTCACAATCCCAAAAAACATCACGATTTGCTGAAACAACAATAGGAGGAGTAATACCGACAGAACGGCAAGCACGCACAGGGGAATTTACCCCACCTGGAAATAATTCACAAGCTTTAGCATATGTCGCATTCATTTTATTAAATTTGGAAAACAATAATATAGTAAATTATTCAGAGTGAATTTCCAGGTATTTTGAAGAATACCTTAATTAATGACTAGGCAAAAATCATTTAAAGTAAAGACTAGTTTAATAATAAATTTTCAGGAACTGTTGACAATGAGGCATATTTACCTCCCAAATTTTTAAGAATTGAAGACCATAAATGCTCAGGTTCCGAAAAAAAGACATAATCTTTATCTCCTGGAGCCAGAAACCACTCGCCCTCTAAAAACTCTTTTTCCAACTGACCTGCTTGCCACCCGCTATAGCCAAAACATAAATTAATTTCAGGTCCAGATTCACTACTGGCAACTTCTTGAAGAAAAGTAAGATCTCCTCCTAAATATACAGAAGGACAAATTTCTAAAGTTTGCTCAGGAATTTCGGAACAGGAATGCAGCAACATCATTTGATTTGCTTGTAATGGTCCCCCCATGCAAAAACGAATATTATGGTTAGAAACTTTGTCAAAAGCAAAAATATCTTCAGAAATTTCAAACCCCAATGTTTTGTTTAAAATTAAACCAAAAGAACCATTTAAACTATGCTCACAAAGCAAAATCACACTGCGAACAAAAACTCCCTGATCCATATCAGGGGAAGCCACTAATAAAGATCCTTTTTCTAAAAGAGAGTAAGGAATTTTCGTCATAATTTACCTCATGCTTTAAGTCATTTCCTATTCTTCATAAGGAATAACAGCGTCAAACACGGCTTTAACACATAAAATAGGCACTTTATGAATTAAAGCAAGAGGAATGCTATCGCTAGGACGGGCATCCACATCAACACAATAGACGAGCTGCCCATTCTTTTGCTCTAACAATAATCGTGTATAGAAAACATTATCTTTATAATCATTAATCACCACACGTAAAACACGAATATCAAATCCTGAAAAGACAAAACTTAATACATCATGAGTCAAAGGTCTTATTGAAGGATGACCTGAGGCATCTACACCTTGAAATGCCTGCCCCATAGCAACATGGCCATAAATAGCAAATTTCTTCTCTTCAGTACCCAAGATCATGCCTGCATAATGACAAAAATTTACCAATTTATAAAAGTTAAGCAGCACCAAAGGAGTCTGTTCCAGGAGTTCTTTTTCTAAGCTCATATAGCGACTGAATATTCTTTACTAATTTGGCCTTGGTTATTGATAAACCATACCTCAACATTTTCTATAACAAACCCGACTTCAATAACGCCATGAATTTGTAATAGTCTAAGCAAATCTTTCTCAGGCTGAGGATAAAGCTCTGGAACACGAATATCGTAGATATAATTCCCACTATCCGTGAGAAATAGTTCCCCATTAGATTGAAAACGCCATGAGCCACAATAGCCTTGGCGAATCAATTCTTTAGCTATTGCACAACTTCCAAAACGGCTGATCTCCACAGGGAGTCCGAACTTTCCAAGCACAGCAACCTTCTTACTTTCATCCGCAAGAATAATTTTCCTTTTGGCAGCTTGTAAAAGAATTTTCTCCCTAAATAAAGCTCCTCCCCCTCCTTTAATCATTCGTAATTGCAAATCAATTTCATCAGCACCATCCACAGCAAGATCTATAGAAGAGAAACTTTCAGAATTTAAAAGAGGAATACGCAGGCTATTTGCAAGAGTATGGGATGCGCAAGAAGAAGCAATCGCCTGAATTTCTATTCCTTCTTTATGAATCTTATCCGCAAGAGCTAAAATGAACTCTCTAGCTGTAGATCCACTTCCCAAGCCCAAAATCATGCCTGGAACTATTTGAGATATAACCTCACGAGCAAGACACCGTTTCACATGAAGATAGGGATTTTTTTCCACAGCATTACTACCCATGCAAGAATTCTTTACATTATAATATAATTATCCAGAGACGTCAAATAATACCATCTCCATAGCAAAACGAAGCAATAATACTCAAAAGGCAAATAGCGAATAACTTAATAAAAATACATAAGAAGGAAAATAAAGCTTTCTCTCTTATGGGAAAAACATATCCGAATAAAAAAAATATTCCGCAAAAGACAGACTAGATAAGAGCTTCCACCAAGAATAAACATCAAGGAATTCCTTTTTTACTACTTACATGCAACAGCATGCCAAACAACTAAAAATCGTGTATCCAATTTCCCCAAACTTTATGAATTAGCGGGCTGAATATTTTTAGCCACAAAGCAAATACACATAAATCGCACGGAGTAACTCTTCCCTAAATACCAAGGAATTGGAAAAGTTAAATTCAAAAGTCCTATGGATAAAATATTCATGTAATAACTTGATTAATTGCAAAAAATAGACTAGTTAGCTAATCATAGGAGTTTTTTTATATTTTATGAATATCGCCGATCTTTTAATTTATCTTGATGCCCTTTTCTCTCCGGAGATATTCTCTGATTGCGCTCCCAATGGCCTACAAGTAGGGAACACTTCGGTTTCTGTACAAAAAATTGCTGTTGCCGTTACAGCAGACCTCGCTACCTTAAAACAAGCAGCTCAACTACAAACTAACGTCCTTATTGTACATCATGGGCTCTTCTGGAAAGGGATGGCTTACCCACTTACTGGTATGATCTACAATCGAATCCAGTATCTCATAAAATATAATATCCAACTCATTGCTTATCACTTTCCCCTAGATGCTCATCCAACTTTAGGGAATAATTGGAAAGTTGCCCATGACCTCAATTGGGACCATCTCCAACCTTTTGGATCCTCATCTCCATATCTAGGAGTACAAGGTTGTTTTGCCCCAATGAGCATAGAAACATTTATAGAACTACTAACAAACTACTATCAAGCAACCCTTCAAGGAAAGGCCTTAGGAGGCCCTAAAACAGTTTCATCAGCAGCGATCATCTCTGGAGGAGCGTATCGGGAGCTAACTCATGCTGCAGCCCGTAAGATAGATTGCTTCATTTCAGGAAATTTTGATGAACCCGCCTGGTCTATGGCTCTGGAAAATCAGATAAATTTTCTTGCATTTGGTCACACAGCAACAGAAAAAATTGGTCCTAAAACTCTTGCCGAGTATTTAAAAATAAACCTAGGTATCCCTACGGTATTTATTGATACAATCAATCCCTTCTGAAGCCAGTATGCTATACAATTCGTACTTGGCTTTTTCTAAGAAATTCCCTTATAGTAATGCCTTCTCTTATCCACTCTAATAGTAGAAGGAAGTTGTGTTATGACTGCAAACGAAACCTTTCCCTTAAGAAGGCAAGTAGCAGAAGAAAATTGTTGGGATACTACTCCTTTGTACTCAAATAGAGAAGCCTGGACAAAAGATTTCCAGCTTGTATACGCAAAAAAAGACTACCCTTTCTGGCCTGAGCTCTCTTTAACACATTATACCCTAGAGAACCCGGAATCTCTACATACCCTGTTAACAAAAACATTTGCTATAGAACGACAACTAGATAAACTCTATACCTATGCACACCTTATTCATGATCAAGATATTACACATCCAGAGGCAATTGCAGACTACCAATCCATTACACACCTCTATACTCTCTTTAAAGAAGAAACTGCCTGGATTCAGCCTAGCCTTATTGCACTCTCTTTAGACAAAACCGAAGAACTACTTTGCCACCCCTTTTTGTCCCCTTATAAATTTTATTTAGAAAAAATCTTTCGACTTTCTCTCCATACAGGAACTCCAAATGAAGAAAAAATTTTAGCTTCATCCTTCACAGCACTGAATGTTTCTAACAAAGTCTTCTCTTCACTAAGTGACTCAGAAATTCCCTTTGGAGAAGCTCAGGATTCAAAAAAACAAAAGCATCCTCTTTCCCATGCTTTAACCTCCTTCTACATGCAGTCCACGGATCGCGAGTTACGCCGTACAGCTTACCTAGCTCAATGCGAACGGTACTACAACTACCGGCATACTTTTGCCAATTTGCTCGATGGAAAAATTCAAGCCCATCTTTTTGCTGCAAGAGCAAGAAATTACTCTTCTTGCTTAGATGCTGCTTTATTTCAAAATAATATTCCTACAAGTGTCTACTTTACACTTATAGAAGAAATAAAAAAACATACCTTTTTAATTAATCGGTACTTTACTCTTAAGAAGAAAGTACTACAACTAAAAGACTTTCATTTTTACGATATCTATGCACCTATAAGTTCTGTGGAGCAGAAACACTATAGCTATGAAGAAGGCGTGCATCTTATTAGTGAAAGTTTGCAACCTTTGGGCTCAGAATATATCCACCTTTTAAGAAAAGGTCTTCTTTCAGATCGTTGGGTAGACAGATATGAAAATAAAAATAAACGCTCTGGAGCCTATTCTTCGGGCTGCTATGATAGCCCCCCCTATATCCTTCTCAATTACACAAACACTCTTTATGATGTATCTATAATTGCTCACGAAGTAGGGCATAGCATGCATTCTTATTTTAGTCGAAAATATCAGCCCTACCACGATGCGCAGTATCCTATTTTCTTGGCAGAGATCGCTTCGACCCTCAATGAAATGCTCTTAATGCATGGTCTAGCGGAAGTTAGTGAGTCTAAAGAGGAGAAAATCACTATAATCACACGCACTTTAGATACGATATTTGCTACTTTATTTCGCCAAACTTTATTTGCCACATTTGAATATGAAATCCACTCTGCAGCAGAGCAAGGTGTTCCTCTAACTGAAGAGTTCCTTTCATCAATGTACCGCAATCTGCAAGAAGAATTTTATGGTACAGTTATTACCTTCGATCCTTTTTCCTCATTAGAATGGGCAAGAATCCCGCATTTTTACTACAATTTTTATGTATATCAATACGCAATAGGGATTATTGCGTCCTTGTCCTTTGTGGAAAAAATTCTTAATAAAGAACCTAAAGCTGTCGATCTTTATCTGTCATTCCTAAAAAGTGGGGGATCAGATTTTCCACTACATATCTTGCAAAAGTCCGGGTTAGATCTACAAACAACCTCTCCTTTAGAAAAAGCTTTTACTTTTATTACCAAACAAATGGATTCTTTATCTTCCCTGATTTCAATCAATTAGGAATTATTTAGCACTTAATAACGTAAAGTGCTAAAGTTATTGCACAAAAAAAAAGGCTTTGTTATCGTAGTGCCTAAAACAGCAAAGTCTCTTACAACGTAAAACATAAGGAGCTTATACTATGTCTGATCAAACAACGACTCTCCGCATTAAACCTTTGGGTGATAGAATTTTAATCAAAAGAGAAGAAGAAGACGCCACAGCTCGTGGAGGTATTATTCTACCTGATACTGCAAAGAAAAAACAAGATCGTGCACAAGTTATTGTTTTGGGTACGGGAAAACGCAACGATGACGGTAAGGTGCTGCCTTTTGAAGTTGAAGTTGGCGATATTATTTTAATGGATAAATATGCAGGTCAAGAAGTTACTATCGATGATGAGGAATATGTCATTATACAATCGAATGAGATCATGGCCGTCCTCAAATAAAATAATAATTTACAGATTATAGAAAGTTAAGGAGTACAACGATGGCAGCAAAAAATATTAAATACAATGAAGAAGCCAGAAAAAAAATCTATAAAGGGGTAAAAACCCTTGCAGAGGCTGTAAAAGTTACCTTAGGCCCTAAAGGAAGACATGTAGTTATAGATAAAAGCTTCGGGTCTCCTCAAGTTACTAAAGATGGTGTTACAGTCGCTAAAGAAATTGAGCTCGAAGATAAGCATGAGAATATGGGAGCTCAAATGGTAAAAGAAGTCGCTAGTAAAACTGCTGATAAAGCTGGCGATGGCACTACCACAGCAACTGTTCTTGCCGAAGCTATATATAGCGAAGGATTGAGAAATGTTACCGCTGGTGCGAATCCTATGGACCTCAAAAGGGGTATTGATAAGGCTGTAAAAGTTGTTGTCGATGAACTCAAAAAAATCAGTAAACCTGTTCAAAACCATAAGGAAATCGCACAAGTAGCGACAATTTCTGCTAATAATGATGCGGAAATTGGTAATCTCATTGCTGAAGCTATGGAAAAAGTTGGAAAAAATGGCTCAATCACTGTGGAAGAAGCTAAGGGTTTTGAAACAGTTCTCGATGTTGTTGAAGGAATGAACTTCAATCGGGGTTACCTTTCCAGCTACTTCTCTACAAACCCAGAAACACAAGAATGTGTGTTGGAAGATGCTCTCATTCTTATTTATGATAAGAAAATCTCCGGAATTAAAGATTTTCTTCCAGTTTTACAGCAAGTCGCAGAATCTGGTCGTCCCCTACTAATCATTGCTGAAGACCTAGAGGGTGAGGCTCTAGCTACATTAGTAGTCAATAGACTCCGTGCTGGTTTTAGAGTCTGCGCAGTAAAAGCTCCTGGATTCGGAGATAGAAGAAAAGCTATGTTAGAAGACATTGCTATTCTTACTGGTGGTCAACTTATCAGTGAAGAACTCGGCATGAAGCTTGAAAACACAACAATTTCCATGTTAGGAAAAGCTAAAAAAGTTATTGTCACTAAAGAAGATACCACAATAGTTGAAGGTATAGGTAATAAAACTGACATCGAAGCTCGTTGTGAGAACATCAAAAAGCAAATCGAAGATAGCTCTTCAGATTACGATAAAGAAAAACTTCAAGAACGTTTAGCAAAACTCTCTGGAGGCGTTGCTGTAATCCGTGTAGGTGCAGCTACAGAAGTAGAAATGAAAGAGAAAAAAGATAGAGTTGATGATGCACAACATGCAACAATCGCTGCTGTTGAAGAAGGAATTCTTCCTGGTGGTGGTACAGCCCTTGTTCGTTGTATTCCTACATTAGAAGCGTTTCTCCCTATGTTATCTAACGAAGATGAAGTTATCGGTGCTCGTATTATTTTGAAAGCATTGACATCTCCATTAAAGCAAATTGCAATAAACGCTGGTAAAGAAGGCGCTATCATTTGTCAACAAGTATTAGCAAGAACAGCAAATGAAGGCTATGATGCTTTGCGTGATGTTTATACAGATATGATTGTCACAGGAATTTTGGATCCAACTAAAGTTACGCGTTCAGCTTTAGAAAGCGCAGCTTCTATAGCTGGGTTACTGCTTACAACAGAAGCTTTAATTGCAGACATTCCTGAAGAGAAAACATCTTCATCAGCTCCTGCTATGCCAGGTGCTGGAATGGATTACTAATCTTTTAGTACGTATTTCACAATTTTACCAGGTCTCTTTTCTCTTCTTGAAAGAAAAGAGACCTTTTTCATTTTCAATATTAATTTCTTTCTCTATCCTAAGTATTAAGCTACTTAACCGCATTGCGTACATGTTTAAGTTTCTCAAGAACCTATTTTTGATAGGATGCTGTGTCGCCAGCTATTTTTGGATACGCAAAGAAAGTATCACGGAGCATTGGCTATCCTCTCATCTACATACCCAAGTATCGATAGGACGTGTTTCCTTGAAAACTTCGGGTCTTAAAATTCGTCATGTATGTATTTATAATCCTATATCTTCAGAACGTTTTCCTTACGCAGCAGAAATTGAATCTATTGATGTAAGATTCTCCTTTATATCTATGTTATTAGCTAAAAAAATAGAAATTTCTGATTTACTCATTCGTGGGGCTAATCTAACAATATTTCCATATGATAATCATGGAACAAAAACCAACTGGTCTTTAGTATGGAAAAATTTCTCCACACAACAAGAACCTATAACTAATTCCTGGCTTGACCAAACTCCTGTATTGATTCGGCGTTGTGTTTTTATAAATACACGTGTTCATGGTACACGCGCAAACCAAAAAGATGTCCCTCCACTCTCTGTGCCTTCTTTAGAGTTCTATAGTATCGTCAATGCTTCTCAAGGACTTCCTAAATTTTCAACAGCACTCCCTCTACTCCTCTACCTTGCTGTTGAAGAAAGCCTCTATCACCTTAATCTTCCTGGAGATATTATAAAGCGAATTTCTCAACAAGCTCACGAATATTTCTATTCTGCCTATCCAGGATTTCAAAATTACCTTAACGAATCCAATAATCCTCGAAAATCTACAGAAGAACTTATGGGATTTGTTAGAGAATTATTCTTTCATTAAATTGGGATGCACCACTCATAAGATCCTTAAAGCAATTGTCTACATTCCACGTATTCTTTGCTTACGAAAAACCCAGGTTATAGAGAGTAGTTTGCTAAGTTACATTCTCAGGTATAGCAGGAAAAGTTATAATTCGAAATTGTTGTCTAAAATCTATAATAGTTATAGAGAATTCTCCAGAAAAATAGTAAACTATCTCTAAAAGCTGCAGCGGCAATTCGAAAATCTGTTTGAGTGAAATTCCTCTTGAGTAATTCCCAAAATGCTAGCGCTGTCTATCTAAAACATAGCTCGGACAAAAAAATCAGAGCTATAATTGCAAATGCACGTCGCTTCAGAATTTCCTGAATAACAAATTCATAACAGCAGAAGCCTCCAAGAGTAGATTCAGCAAGCACTGAAGTGGCTATATGAGTCAATTAATGTTATTATTAAAAAAGATAATGAAATCTTAAAATAAAAAGAAAAACCCGTAAGCAACTCCTTTTTCTATACTGAAAATGATTGACTTTTTACTATTTTTCCCTAGTATCTTTATGCATAAGGATTGTTCCGGAGTAGCTCAGCGGTAGAGCAGTGGACTGTTAATCCATTGGTCGTTGGTTCGAACCCATCCTCCGGAGTTTTTTATAGGGGTTAACCCTATTCTTCGCGTTTCTCCATTACAACACTCTCTCTTGTGCCTTACTTCTCACTACTAGAATCCTATAATTATTGCCGCTATGGAATGTCTTACCCAAGTAGGCCTCCATTGTTAGTCTTAAAACTCTGGCTAGTCTACTTAATGTTAATTTGACAGAGTGATTAAAATTATAACACTGTGAAGAAGATATCCATTTGCTGTCTTTCCTAAAAATTTAAAAAATAAAAAAGCAGTTCCAACTAAACTTATAACGTAGGCTGTAAAAGACGTATAAGCAGATTTGAGCAATAGCAATGTAGAGTTTCAGATTGTTCCCGCAAAAACTCTCGGACTTTCTTGACATTATCCTGAGTTAACTGACAATGGTCTGGAAGATACTCTATATGGGGGCCGGAAAGTACAACCATACCCTTGCCAATATACCGAGAAATAATACTCGCAGGTTGTCGGGGGAGGTCTACGTAACGCGCTTCAACGTAGACTTCGGGATAATCTTCAGCACCTTCGAAAACACAACCCCCATTAAATAAAGCCCAGCCTTGTCCAAACCCTGTAAACATTTGGGGAGTTACCTGTACTCCACTAGGACTTGTATAAGAGAAACCTTTACCATAAGCAGGGCCTATTGCAAGTCCTGGGAAAAAACCTAAATCACGCGCTTCTCGAAGGGGAGGGCCATCAGGTTCATCAAAATATACCATCTTAGCTCCAAAATAAGCTCCGGCACAAATACCCAAAAATCGCCCACCTTCACGAACATATTCCGCAATACGCGCAGTACCCAAGCCATGGAGTTTATTATGATACGGACGATCTACTCCTCCAGGAAAGACTAAAAGACGTGTGTAATCTTCCCACAAGGGATCATAAAGAAGAAACTCCCCATCGACTCTTTGAATCTTCAGCTCGTTTTCTCCCATATACTGTCGCAAAAAGCGTAGTGTATGGCGTAAATAATGGGTGGAGACTCCCTCACCACGATAAACTAAAATTTGTGTCCTCTCCATCACATAATCTTTTCCTAAAACTCACCTTTAACTCTAGATAAGGAATCAACTAAATAGTATAAACGTCGGAATATCTTTAAAAATCACTATCATGTTAAAATTGTGTACAATTTATCACACTATTTCCCATATTTTAAGAGAGCTCAGCATGTTTCCTAATACAAGCCAAAAACCTAAGGCCCGTAGTTTACTGACTGGGATCTTCTATAGTTTAATTGCTTGTTTCTACTGGGCAATCGTATTCGTCATTCCTAACCTACTTAAGTCTTTCAAAGAACTTGATATTGTTCTTGTCCGCTACACAATTTTTGGACTATTTTCCCTTATTTGTTGCATAGGAAAGATGCCCAGTCTTTTAAAAAAAACACCTCTATATATTTGGAAAAAAAGCATTCTTTGGACTCTTCTCGTTAATCCTATCTATTATTTCGGAATTACCCTAGGTATCCGTTATATAGGAGCTGCAATGACAGTCATGATCGCAGGGCTTTCCCCTGTTGCCATCTTATACTACTCCAATATTAAACAGAAGGAACTCTCCTATAGCATATTATTTGCCATCAGCTGCATTATCATTGCAGGCGTTGTCCTGACTCATATTTCTACCTTTCACCTCTCAATGACAACCTCCCTTTGGCAATATATCTTGGGTATTGGTGCTGTAACTCTATCCACAATTCTATGGGTAGCTTATGTGATCTGTAATCAAGCGCTTTTGGAGAAACACCCCTCCCTAGCTCCTGATGCTTGGTGCTATCTCTTGGGCATCAGTGCCTTGATTATCTGTCTCCCACTCATTATACTCTTTGATATTCTTGGTTTGACTCACATCACTCAAAACTTAATATCCCATAATCCGATTTCTGAGCGCTTCCTCTTTATTTCTCTGTGTGCAATTATGGGAGTATTCTCTTCAGCAAAAGCAATCACAGCCTGGAATAAAGCTAGCCTATACTTATCATCTGCCTTACTTGGCACCATGTTGATCTTTGAACCACTGTTTGGTTTGGTGTTTTCTTATCTCTATGCCCAAAATTTGCCTTCCATCCAAGAAAGTCTAGGAATATTTTTAATGCTAGGAGGAAGTCTATTAAGTTTGGTACTCTTTGGAAGAAAAGCGAGTAGTACCTCCCCAGAAGAGGTTTCTTAAACTCATGACTTCCTCATGGAATCTCCTAATAATTAGTAGATTAAAAAATTAATAAGCATTACCTTATAGGAACTTTTTTATCTACTTCTCCTAGGATCCTCGCCTTCTAAAAATAAGATTTAAAAATTCTATGGAGAAAATCTGCGGTCATCTAGAGCAAATCCTTTTTGAAAACAAAGATTCAGGGGAAATTACAGCCTACATCAAAGTCCCGTATAAAGCTCTTATCTTGATCCAAGGACAATTGCCGGCTTCCCTCATTCAACTAGGCACACAACTCCATCTCTATGGTGAATGGTGTTATACACGACAAAATGAAAAGTATTTTCGCATTCAAAATTATGACTCTTCCTTACCATATGAACACCGCGGAGTATTCAATTATCTTACCTCTAAACTTGTGAAAGGAATAGGTCCTAAAATTGCAGAAAGGATTATTGAAAAATTCCAAGACACGACTCCTGCTATTTTAGATACGACACCAGAACGCCTTAGTGAGGTGTCGGGAATCAGCCAAATACGTTGTGAAAGCCTCTGTAAGCAAATTCGAGAACAAAAAAACCTACGGACAACTCTACTTTTCCTTCAGAAATATAATATTGCCATTCACTACGGCGTTAGGATTTATAAAAAATATCAGGAAAAATCGATAGAAAAAATCTGTGAGGATCCCTTTTTACTCGCACGAGAAATGGAGGGTATTGGATTTAAAACTGCGGATTTCATTGCTTCACGACTTGGGGTACCCCCCAATTCTCCAAACCGCCTATGCGCAGGAATACAACATTGTCTTGAAGAACTTCAAGAGGAAGGTCACACCTGCTGTCCTCTTTCTATGCTCACAGAAACAGTCTTTAAACTCCTAAATCAAGATATTGCGGAGCAAACGATCACTGTTGAGGAAATCTTCTCACAAATCTATAGTATGCAAAGCCGTAAGCTCCTTCATATTCAAAAAATCGATGAGATTCTTCATGTTTGGACGCGCTACCTCTATCTTGCCGAGCAAACTGTAATCGCTGATTTAAAAAGAATTCTATTTTCTTCTAGAAAAATTCGTTCTATTAACAGTAGCAAGGCAATAACTTGGATAGAAGACAACCTCAATATTAAACTTGCAGAAAAACAAAAAGAAGCCATAGAAGCTTGTTTAGCAGAAAAACTTCTGATCATTACAGGAGGTCCGGGAACAGGGAAAAGTACTCTTACTCAAGCCATATTGAAAATCTTTGAGCAGATTACTTATAAAATTATCCTTGCTGCTCCAACAGGAAAAGCTGCAAAACGGATGACGGAAATTACTGGCAAGCATTCCGTAACTATCCATACCCTCTTACAGTATGACTTTAAAACAAAGTCTTTTCGGAAAAACCATGACAATCCCATAGATTGTGATTTGATCATCGTCGACGAGTCAGGAATGATGGATACTTGCTTGCTTCATCATTTTCTTAAAGCCCTTCCAGATTTCGCTATCCTTATCCTTATTGGAGATATCTATCAGCTACCCAGTGTAGGTCCAGGAAATATCTTAAAGGATCTGATTACCTCAAACAAAATTACTGTCATCAAGCTAAATAAAATTTTCCGTCAAGTTCATGACTCTGGAATTATCATCAATGCCCATAGAGTAAATGAAGGAGCGTTTCCTATGCTCCACTCTGAATCTGGTCGTAAAGATTTTCTATTTTTTCAAAAAGAAGATCCACAACAAGCTCTCAACCATATCATTTATCTCACTACAGAATTCGTTCCAAAAAAATACCATATTTATCCCCAAGACATTCAAATTCTAGCGCCAATGAAAAAAGGTATTTTGGGGATTCACAGCTTAAACAAGGCGGTAAAAACAGCTTTAAACCCTAAAAAAGCCAATCTGCACGGCAGGTTCTATTCGTACGCTGTCGGGGATAAAGTCATGCAAATCCGAAATAACTATAATAAAGAGGTCTTCAACGGAGATATCGGCTACGTATCAGCAATCAATTTTGGAGATAAAAGAGTGATCGTTCAAATAGAGGGAAAGCATGTAAGTTATTCCTTTACAGAACTCGATGATTTAGTTTTAGCTTATGCAACTTCAGTGCACAAATATCAGGGCAGTGAAAGCCCATGCATTATCTTGACAATCCATACTTCGCACTTCATGATGCTTTATAGAAACTTACTTTATACCGCAATCACAAGAGGTAAGAAGCTTGTGATCCTCGTGGGTACGAAAAAAGCCATTGCCATTGCCACAAGAAATGATAAAGTGCAGCATCGCTGCACAGGACTTGGAGATATGCTTAAGAGTCTCGGTTAAATTTCTCAGATTTAGGTTAAAGCTTTAAGATCCACTAATCTACAGTTGTAAACAACAACCAAGGAGATTGGAGTTTAAACTCCTCATTTATAGGATTTAAAAAATCAGAGTTCCATAAATCTCTAGCATAAGTTATGTCTACACTCCGATTCTCTAAAGATTTTGGAGCAAGCATCTTCCAAATAGCAAGAGCACTTTCAGGAATGATAGGATAGGAAATTAACGCCAACAATTTCTGACAATAGCAAGCGCAGAACAAGATAGCCTCTATACGTTTACGCGCACCCGTCTTTAATAATCTCCACGGAGCTTGATGATTAAAATAAACATTGCCCAAAGCAGCAAGTTCCATAATTTTAGAAGTCACCTTACGTAAACTATAGCGATTATAACACTCGTATACCTCTTGGATCAAATTGCCAATATCTTTAAGAAAGCTCCGATCGCAATCATCAAAAAGATCAGGGTTATACAATAACTGGGTGTAATTATTCTTCTCAGCAAATGCTAACACTCGATTAATAAAATTACCCAACTTGCCAACGAGTTCCGAATTACAACGTATTTTAAAATCTTCGAAAGTAAACTCACTATCCGAAGTCTCGGGTGCGGTAGCTGCAAGAACGTAACGCAATTTGTCCACAGAATAGGTAGCTAAAAATGCTTGCATATCTATGTAATTCCCATCGGACTTACTAAACTGGCGACCTTCGAAAAGATAAAATTCTGAAGAAACGATTGCATTGACCCTTTTGTAGGGTAGGCTTTGTCCCATTTCCATAGCAGGAAAAATAACAGCATGAAAGGGAAGATTATCCTTACCAATAAACTGGACATAATCCACTTCTGGATCTAACCAAAAGCGTTTCCACACCTCAGTATTCCCTTGTGATGCTGCCCACTCCATGGTGGCACTGATGTAACCTAAAGGAGCATCAAACCAAACATAAAATACCTTGTCGGGAAAGTCGGGTACAGGAATTCCCCAAGACAAATCACGCGTGATCGCTCTAGGTTTTACCTTTTCAATATAATCAACAACAAACTTACGCACATGATCAGATAAATAACAATCTGCAATAAAAGTACGTAACTGCTCCTTCATGTTATCTAATAGAAAATAAGAATGTTCTGTCTGCTTCAAGATCAGAGGAACTCCAGAAACCTTGGACCTAGGGTGTATAAGATCGATAGCTTCATAGTCAGCACCACAACGCTGACATTCGTCTCCTCGAGCTTTATTAAAACTACATCGAGGACAAGTTCCTTCTACATAACGATCGGCAAGAAAGCGATTTTCTTCCTCAGAATATAGCTGTTCTGTTAGACGCTTTTCTATTAACCCCCTCTTAAGCAACTGGTTATAAAAATCTTGCACTATATCTTGATGAAAAGGATTTGTAGTTCGAGAAAAAAAATCGAAGGAGAAGTGCAATTTATCAAAGGTATCTTTATGTAACTTATGATAGATATCCACGTACTCTTGATACTCTAAATCCATTCGATCCGCATTTAAAGTAATTGCTATCCCGTATTCATCGGAGCCACAGATATAGAGAACTTCATCACCCAGCAACCTACGGAACCTCGCATAAGCATCCGCGGGCAGATAAGCTCCCGTGATGTGGCCAAAATGTAAAGGACCGTTTGCATAAGGCAATGCTGAAGTAATCAAAACACGGGTAGGCATTATTTAACGTTACTCCAAGAATAGGCAGATAGATCTTTTTTCCTTGTGTTGCTGTTCTCTGAGCGTTTTTTCTCAATCGCAGGAGAGGGAGAGGGTGGGGTTTCTTCAATAAGCTCTATCTGAATATCTTCTCTATCTAATAAAAGAAGAGTCTCAATAGCAACATTAGAAGAGCGTACATCACCTTTAGTAATTTTAATCTTTGCCTGCTTAATTGCATAGTTCACTAAACTAAAAGGATTTTCAAAAAATTTATTTAAATGTTCATTGGTGAAACGATCTTGTTTCGTCATAATGTGTTCCTATGTTCTTCTGCTATAAAAATACTTTTTAAAACTGCATAAGCCCGATCTAATACATCATTAATAATGATATAATCAAACTGATGAGCCACTGCCAACTCTTCCGGACTATGTTCTAACCGTGCTTTTCTTTGGACTCCCTCTTCAGATCCCCTAGCAGTTAATCGTCTTGCTAACTCTTCATGAGAAGGGGGGGCAATAAAAATGGCTACACTCATCATTTTACAGCGGATAGCCAAAGCACCTTGAACATCAATAATCGCAATTGCGTGTTTCCCTAGTTGCCATATCTTTTCAATTTCTTGTGCACTCGTCCCATAGTACTGTCCAAAAAGAAAGATCCATTCAAGGAAATCTTCTTTATGCAAAAGCTTCTCAAATACATCTTTGGAAACAAAATGATAATCCTTACCGGGGATCTCTCCTTGACGAGGCTGCCGTGTAGTGACCGATGTTGTCTTGACAAAAGCATGAGAAAACTCTTCTTCCAACATGCGTATCAAAGTTGTCTTCCCTGCTCCTGCTGGAGCACTAATAGTAAAAAGCTTAGGGAAACATTGCGGGTGGTCGGGAGAAAAAGGCCTCTGAACTTGTGAATTCTTCATAGAATAACACACATTTGCTTGATAGGCGAAAAACTTTTTCTATGACAAATACATGGGCCATAAGTACGTAACGCTGCTAAATGCCTAGCAGTTCCGTATCCTTTATGCTTATCGAAGCCATAGTGGGGATAGAGCGTGTGTAACTCTCGCATTAAATTATCCCGGTACTCCTTTGCCAAAATAGAAGCCGCGGCTATCGATGCCGATTTAGCATCTCCTCCTATAATCTTTTTAGAGGGGAGCTTAAGAAAAAGGTCTAAACCATCTACCAAAAGAAAATTCGGTGACACAGACAAAGCGACTATAGCCTGAATCATAGCCTCTTTAGTGGCCTCTAAAATATTAATTGCATCAATTCTTTCTACAGAAACTTCACCAATACCGTAAGAAACTTCGGGATCACTAATTAAAGCCTTACAAACGGTAGCTCTTTGTTTAGAAGTTAATTTTTTACTATCATTCAAACCTACAAATATCTTATTTTTAGGTAAGACACACGCAGCAGCAACCACAGGACCTGCAAGAGGGCCTCGCCCTACTTCATCTACTCCTGCGATTATATCAAAACCTTGGGTAGTAACTTCTCTTTCAAAAACTGTCATCGAAAAAAAATGGCGGATTTCATTTTCATCGATAGGAACATTCATATAAGTGTCACAGGGTTAAATAAGCAGAATTATTTCTTCGAAGATCGCGGACCTACGTACTCTCTTACCTTGGCAGCTTTTCCTGTTTTTCCTCTTAAATAATATAGACGAGCTCTAGCTACCTTACCACGTTTGACTATCTCAATACTTACAATCTTAGGACTATTAAGCAAGAAACTCTTCTCCATGCCTTCTCCATAAGCAACACGATGTAGAGATACTGTCTCTCCAGCTCCTCCACCTCGACGCGCCATTACCGTCCCTTGAAATACCTGGACTCTCTCCTTGCCTCCTTCAGAAATCTTCGTAGCTAACCGGATAGTATCACCAACATGAAAATCCGGGAGATCACTTCTACACTGTTGTTGTTCTAATTCCTCAAGTAAGTTCCCCATAACATCACCTAAATGCCCTTCTTTGTTCTTCTGTCTTATTCTTTTGAGAAAACACCCAAGTATGCCCGTCAAGATCCTGTGCCATTACTAACAGGGTGCCCTGAGGACTTGCTTGTTTCTCGTGTACAGCTCCGCCACATAATTCCCATCTCTTTAAAAAGTTGAAAAAATCTGCTTCATAATAAAAGAAAAACGACATTGTAATAAAACCTTTTTCTTTTCTTCCAACTTCCCACAACCATAATTGAGTTTTGTTTTCATCAGGAAGAGAAAGTGTGTTCTCTTCTCCTTCCAATGATTCACATAAATTAAAAACCTTACAATAAAAATGCTTCGCTCGCTTTACTTTATTAACTTCCAAAACAATTGCTGCTTGTCCCCAACTTGAAGTGTGTGATAGAGGATTCCTACTCAATTCATTTTGTACGTTATCCTGTGAATGGTGGTAAAGATAACGAAGATACAAATCTGGGCGTCTAACCTGTGTCCTTTTTAGACTTTCGCGCTGTCTCCATTCGGCCATTGCTTTATGATTACCTTGGAATAAGACTTCAGGAACTTGATGCCCTTCAAAAACCCGAGGACGTGTATATTGAGGTCCTTTTAACAAACCGTTTTCCAAAGAATCACTTTCTGCACTCGCTTGATTTCCCAGTACACCAGGAACAAATCGAGATATAGCGTCGATGAGAACAAGAGCTGCGATTCCACCATTAGTTACCACATAATCGCCTATGCTAATCTCCTCGTCTACTTCACTATCTATAACACGCTCATCGATACCCTCATAGTGACCGCAGAGTAAAATTAAATGGGGGAACTGAGCAAGTTGACGACTTTTTGCGGCAGTTAACAAAGTGCCTTGTGGAGATAGATATACCACTCTAGAATCGTTTTTTTTTATACTTCTAATTGCTCGCACTAAAGGCTCTGCCATTAAAAGCATGCCCCCACCACCAAAAGGAGTGTCGTCTACTTGCTTCCACTTTCCAAATCCAAAATCACGCAGATTTTTAATCCCTATACTCAGTATGCCTTGCTTAATCGCTTTACCAAGTATACTGGTCTCTAAAGGACTATTAAAATAGTCTGGGAATAAAGAAAGTATGTCAATCTCCATCCCAAATTCACAACCTTAATTCGTAGTAGAAGCTTTCGCTGCTTCTGATCGTTTTAATGCGCGACGCTGACGATAAATGCGACGTTTGTTACGCACAACCACTTTACGAGCTTCTTTTTTAGAAATCAGTTCGGTATATACACCGGGAGCTCCTTGTTTTACTAAAGCTTCGGCTTTTTCAGTCAGCTCTGCTCCTCGTGTTAACCAATAAAAAATTCGCTCACTTTTTAGCTGATAATTTACTGCACTATGCGGATTATACCAACCCAATAGCTCAATATATTTACCGTCACGAGGCGACCTAACATCTGCGAGTACCAACCTATAAACCACGTGATTCCTACGCCCTTGCTGTCTTAAACGAATTTTTAGCGCCACGAATTGCCTCCTGACATTTTCTTGCTCATTTGTTCCATCCTCTTCTTAGTCATACCTTTAAAAAATTTTTTCGATTGCGTCATACGTTTACGAAACTGATTCACTTCTCCTAGAGTCAGACCACAACCAAAAGCAATCCGTTTCATACGACTCATATCCAGAATCACCTCCTCCCTTCTCTCTGCAAGAGTCATGGAGAGAATTATTGCTTCTGTTTTTTTCATATGTTCCTCAGAATCCACCAATTCCTTCTCACTAGGCTTAGTATTATGAAACCCTGGCATCATCCCTAAAAGCTTCCGTAGCGGTCCCATACGACGAAAAGCCTGCATCTGCTTATAATAATCTTCATAAGTAAACGTAGCTTCCACCAATTTTTTATTGAGCTCTTCGTTTTCTTTTTCAGAAATGCATTGACGCATTTCATCAACAAAATTTATGGTATCCCCCATTCCAAGAATACGATCAGACATAGATTCAGGATTAAATGCACGAAAATCTTGAATTCTTTCTCCGCACCCTTCAAACTTAATTGGTTTCCCTAAAACACTCTTGATTGAAAGTACTGCCCCAGCACGAGCATCTCCATCCACCATAGAGAAAACAATTCCCGTCAAATCTAAATACTTATCAAAAACTTGAGCTGTGGCTACTGCATCTTGGCCTGTAGCAAGATTCATAACAAAGAGACGCTCTTTTGCCTGCACAACTTGTTGTATCGCCGCCAATTCTTCCATCAGTGTGTCATCTACATGAAGACGACCAGCAGTATCAATGATAACAAGGTCGTGTTCCTTTTCTTTAGCATACCTCATTGCTTGTGCTGCTACCTTTACAGAATTTTCCTCTTCTGTATGATAACATTCTGCCTGTGTTTGTGAGACTAAAATTTTCAATTGATCTATGGCTGCAAATCTTTTAAGGTCGCAGGGAACTACTAAAACTTTTTTTGCTTTCTGTTTTTGAATAATATGAGCTGCAAGCTTAGCAACGGTTGTTGTTTTTCCTGATCCTTGTAAACCAAAAAGAAGCATTGCAGAGGGGCGCCCTTCTATAATCAGTTCTTCGCGACCATCACGGAGAAAAGCAGTTAATTCTTCATGTAAACAACGTATAAATTGCTGGCCTGGGGAAACATGTGTCCAAACTTCGTCCCCAAGAATTTTCTGTTTTACTTTCGCAATAAAGTCTTTTACTACGTGATAATTGACGTCAGCATCTAGAAGTGCTAACCGCACTTCCCGAATTGAATCAGAAATATTTTTTTCAGTTACCCTATGAGAAGAGACTAAAGAAGAAAATACAGAAGACAACTTTTGTGATAAAGAACCGATCATTTACCTAAAAAATCAAGAATACACCCTTGAGGATACAGGATCCCTTTGATCTATTTCAAGAAAAAAAATCCTATCCCAACCAGCTAAATCTTGGTATACATTTCCAGAGATTCCCTGTTTAGAAAAAATATTCTGTACTTCGCGCCCCTGGTTATATCCTATTTCAAGCCATCCCACACCCTGCAAAGCCAAAACCTTAGGTAATTCTTGAGCTATGCGTTCATAAAACTCCAATCCTGTAGAACCACCAACAAGGGCTTGCCAAGGTTCATAACAACGCACTTCTGGATCAGATTGAATTATTTCTCTATAAGAAAGATACGGAGGATTACATACAAAAGCATCTCCCGGACTTACATAAGGATCAAACAAATCTCCTAGGAGAATCTCTACATCTAAATGATTATTCACAGCATTTTCCTTGGCTACAGAAACTGCTTGGGAACAAATATCTGAAAGTACTACTTCAAGATGTGGACAGGATTTTTTTATAGCTAGCCCAAGGCACCCACTACCGCAACAAACATCATAAAAAGTATGGATTTCAGGATGGAAAGATACATAAGTCACAATATGTTCAATAAGAAGTTCGGTTTCTACTCGAGGAATCAGTACGCGAGCATCTACATGTAACTTAAGTCCAAAAAAACAAATAGAACCGTGAACATAAGCTGTCGGACATCTCTGGCCACGTTTTTGCAAACGCTTACGGTATTCTAAGAGCATAGATTCGGAAACCCAAGATATCTCAAATAATTGCGCGCGCGTAGCAAATCCAAGAAGGTCCATAAGAATATATGCTGCTTCACGCTCATAAAAAGGGATACCATGATAAGCTAAGTAGGCAGTGCCTTCTTTAAGAAGTTTCTTGATTTCCATGTTCTAGCAATTGATGATAGGCATGGCTGACTAAGGCTGTTGTGATAGGATCTAAGTCACCTTCCATTACTTTATCCAAACTATATAAAGTTAGGCCTATTCTATGATCTGTCAGACGATTTTGGGGGAAATTATAGGTTCGAATTCTTTCTGAACGATCTCCACTTCCAACCTGAGCAGAACGCATAGCCGATGCCTCCTCGTGGCGCTTATGCATTTCAGCATCACGAATACGAGCTTTAAGAATGCGCATAGCTTTATCTTTATTCTTGTGCTGACTACGTTCATCTTGGCAAGTAACCACAAGCCCTGTAGGCAAATGTGAAATCCTTACAGCAGAATCTGTAACATTTACGTGTTGCCCTCCAGCACCAGAAGCTCTAAATGTATCAATTTTTAAATCTTTCTCATCAATGACAATCTCTGTATCATCTTCCAGAGGTTCTGGAAGTACAGCAACAGTAACTGCTGAAGTATGAACTCGTCCTTGGGTTTCTGTTTCAGGGACCCTTTGAACCCGATGTGTGCCCGCTTCATATTGCAGCAATCGCTTGACTCCCATCCCAGAGATACCCATGACATATTCTTTATAGCCCCCCAAATCAGATTCTGAGACGGAAAGCACCTCGTATTTCCACCCTTTAACAGCTGCATAGAGATGATACATCCTCACACAATCTGCAACAAAAAGAGCAGCTTCATCTCCTCCTGTCCCTGCGCGTAATTCCATAATAACATTTAAATCGTCATCAGGATCTGGAGGAACAAGCAAATTTTCCAACAGCTTATTTAAACGCTCAAGCTTACCCTTACTCTCATCAATACCCTCTGTGAGCATAGCAATCATTTCGGGATCTGTTTCTACAGCCAAAGCCTGCTTATCATCGGTAAGTACTTTTTCTTGACTTAGGATTCGATCATACATTCCTTTTAATTCCAAAAGGCGTGCATGTTCTTTACTGAGTTTACTATATTCCTTAGGACGGTTGAAAATTTCAGGATTGGAAATTTGTGTTTCTATTTCTTCTAGACGTTTTAAATATTCACATATCTTTTTTTTCATGCATCAACTTCATTATCAATGAGCTTACAAAGGCAATGTGCATTAAACACCCCAACATCCATGAATTCAATATCATTCCCAGGAAGCTTTACAGTACTTAGCAGCATGCTAAATCATATTAAGTATACAGCATCAAAGGCCATGTTGCAAGATGGAAAACCAAATAAAAAATACACCACAACTATTCAATCTTAAAAGAGTTGTAATGTATTTTAAAGAGGAGAAAAGCTTAGTTTAAGTAAAGAAATTACTTTTTTTTCTTTCCTACAACCTTCTTTTTACTTTTAACGGTAGGACGTGTCTTTTCTTCAGCCTGTGGCTGCTGCAAAGGCTGTTTTCTAGCGCTATAACGTTTTAAAAATTTATCAACACGACCTTCAGCATCTACAAATTTCTTACTTCCTGTAAAGAAAGGGTGTGAGGAAGAAGATACGCTAACATAACATACAGGATATTCTTGTCCTTCAAAGACTTCTGTCTTATCACTCTGATATGTGGATCCACATACAAACTTATAGCCTGTAGAAGAATCTACAAATAAAACTTGCCCATACTCAGGATGAGTATTCTTTTTCATATTGACAACTCCAAAATCACCATCTTACCATAGGGAATTACAGCACGATGTTTTAGGAAAAAATTTTAGCGAAATATTTGATGAAAAAGCAAGGAAAAATACTTTTCTTATTTCTGGGACTCTTATTGACGACTCCTTTAAGCGTCTATTCTTCTCAACCCATGTCCACGCGAACTATAAAACAAAATATTTTTCTTGCTAAGCCAGGTGACTACACAGTGTTGAGTCGCGGGACACAAAGGATTTTTTTACTTGTGAAATCCATGACTCCTGACGCTGTTTGGCTAGAAATACTTGACTTTCCCTGTCTAACCTATAGGGATCGTACTCTTACACAAAAGACTTCATGGAAAATAGCAATCCATCAACTCAATTCTTCTTCCAAGATTTTCGTATTTCTACTGCACTCACAATATATTAAGATGTTTGCTTTAAATATGGAAACTCACACCTTAGTTCCTCTCACTAGCTTTGAAGAAGCCCCTTTATTTAGCAAGATTCTACAACTTTCGCTACTTCCTGCACCTAAGGAATTGATAAAAATACAAGGCAAAAACCAGACACCTTGGTCCCCCAAAGTTTCCATTGAAGGTACTCCCCAGGTTTCTGTAGCTACGGAAATGTGGCATGGTCTATGGCCTAATGACCTGAGTCCTTTGTCTGGAACTGATGTCTTAATGTATTTTACGTTTCCTGAAATCTCCGTCTTCCCCTTATGGGCGAGCATTCAGACTCCTAAGGGACCCGTGACATTACGAACTATCGATGTAGGGCATGAAGCAACATCACCTTACACCTACTCTTACCCACAAATTCCTCTGCCCTAGAAGATCTTTTGATAATTCAGCAAAATATTTTTGATCAAAAAATCTAATGCGATAGAATATACTCACAACTTCCGCTAGGTGGAATCATTTTGAATGCGTACTATGATTCCTTTCTATTTTAGGTTGTGATTGTATGGGACGAATCTTGAAAAATCCAAAATAGCCTGATTAAAAACGAAGACTTAGCTTTTTAACCCAGTATCTCTATGAAACAACACTATTCTATACGTAAAAGTCGACAAATTCTTCACCATACTTATAAGCTCCTTAAAACCAAAAAATTAGCAAAGCATCCGCAATCCTACCAATATTTACATAACCTTTTAGAGCAACTAGAAGGTGCTATTTTTCAACGTGATCAAGAAACAGCGAGCAATTTAGCCCAACAAGCATTGGAATTTTGTAAAAGGTTTCCTAGTTCTTTTGTAAAAAAAGTTTATGAGCTTATCAAAGCGATTCTTTTCGCCGGTATTGTGGCTTTTTTAATTCGTCAGTTTTGGTTTGAACTTTATGAAGTTCCTACGGGATCCATGCGACCTACGATTCTAGAACAAGATCGCATTCTGGTTTCTAAAACAACTTTTGGCTTGCATTATCCTTTTAGGGAAAAACCTTGGGGCTTTAATCCTGAGTCAATTACTCGAGGAAGCCTTGTTGTCTTTACTGTAGGAAATCTTCCGATTCCTGACGCTGAAACAAAGTATTTTGGTTTTATTCCTGGAAAAAAACGTTACATCAAACGTTGTATGGGAAAACCCGAAGACATTTTATATTTTTATGGGGGGAAAATTTATGGTCTTGACAAAGTAGGGAATCCAATCTATCCACCTTCCGACAAACGTTTAGAGCATCTTTACCATGTCCCCTATATCTCATTTGATGGCACAACAAACGTGAATGTCCAAAATGGGAAAACCTTGATATACTTTAAGCAAATGAACCGGGCATGTGGTAAGCTTACCCTACCTCAAATCAATGCTTATGGCCAGTTTTTTTATAATCAGGCTTGGCATGATGATCTCCCAAATAAGTTAAAAGATTTGCATGTTTCACCAGTAAGCTATGCAGATCTTTTTGGTATGGGTCACTATGCTATGGTACGTATTCTCACCCAAAAGCAAGCCATGCAAGCTCATTCTTTACTAACCCAAAACTCAACAACCCAGGCGTATCTAGAAATTTGTCATACTCCAAATATTTCCTATCCTCCCCCTCTATTACATCATTATGATCAAAGATTAATTCCTTCAATTCAGCCTATGAAAACACTTCTTCCGCTGCGTCAGGAGCATTTGCATCTTATTCGGAATAACTTAACTACATCACGTTTTGTTGTTGTAGGAGGCCTTGCTTATAAATATCATCCATTTAAAATTAACACTTCAGGAGCTGCACAAGCCTATGCTCTTGCCTTTCCTACAGTTCCTGACGGCTGTTATGAATATTCCAGAGGACAAGCTTACCAAATTGGTTTTGGAGGCATGCGTCACAAGTTAAAATCCTCTCATCCTTTAGCTCAACTTAATGACAATCAAGTCGTAGAGCTTTTCAACTGTGGTGTTAATTTTAGTTCCATTTACAACCCTATAAATCCACAACAAGCTCCTTTACCTAATCGTTATGCTTTCTTTAACCAAGAGAACCTTTACATCATGGATTCTCCAGTTTTTATAAAGAACGATCCTATGCTACAAAAATTTGTTGAATCTGAAAAAACTAAACAAGCTGAGTCTTCATCCACCCGACCCTACATTGCTTTTATTGAAAAAGGTGCTCCTCCCACAGATCCTGAAGAATTTGCCGAGTTTATTCGCAATTTTGGAATTCAAATACCTAAACGACACGTCCTAGTCCTAGGAGATAACTACCCAATGAGCGCTGACAGTCGCGAATTTGGTTTTGTCCCCGTGGAAAATCTTTTAGGATCTCCTATTTGTACTTTTTGGCCTTTAGACCATTTTCATAGACTTGCTAATGTTTCGGCACCAACGACTCTACCAGGTTACTTAGTTAATGGAATTGCTCTTACATTTATATTATCTTTAGCTGGCTATATTTATTATCAAAAGCACCGTCGTTTATTCCCTAGACAAGAATCCCAACAGGATAAAAAGTAAATTTACTCTTATTCAAAATAACCACGGACAAGATGTTCTTAGGCTAGGATAGAACTAATTACAGTAATATTTGCCGCATGACCATTGATTTCCCAGTCCTCTCCATCATGGTGTGAGACTTCTACAAATTCATATCCTGTAGTCAGCGTCTCCTCACAAATATAGGTTTCATATTGTAAAAAGGCTTTGTGCACTACCTCAGAACTCTTTATTTTCAGCGCAATGCGATCAGATACGTGAAGCTTTTGATTTCTTCGCATTGTATTAATCTTGTTCACTAGCTCACGAGCTATAGCTTCAGTAATCAGTTCTTCTGTCAACTTGCAATCAAGTACTACAATAAACAACGCTGAGTTTCGAGCAACGTATCCAGGATCTACTTGACGGCAGAAAACAATATCGTCACTATTTAAAATGATTTCTTTTCCATCAAGATTTAACAGACAATCTTGTCCCTGCTCTAATTGCTTAATTGCAGTTTTATCAAGTTCTGCGAGAGCCTTTTGTACTTCCTTTATTTTTGCTCCGACTTTTTTACCTAAGGAACGAAAATTAGGTTTTATAGTTGTGACTACAAAATTCGGAGTTTCTTGATAAAAGACGACTCGTTTCACATTAAGCTCTTCTGCAATCAGAGTCTCGAACGCCAATAACTGATCCAAACGATTCTTAGATCCAATAATATAAAAGTTTGCTAGCGGCTGCCGCACCTTCAGCCTGTGCTCTTTACGCAAAGAGTGGCCAAGTCCAACAATATCTCGGACATCTTTCATGTTTTGCTCTAATGCGGGAAGAATCTTATCCATGTCAACTTGAGGGAAATCACAAAGATGCACAGATTCTTTATCATTTGTAGTTTTTAGCTGCTGGTAGATTTCCTCAGCTATAAAAGGAACAAAAGGAGCAATTACCTTACAAAATACTCTGAGCACTTCATAAAGTGTTGTAAAAGCTGCCCTGCGATCTAAGGAATCTTCAGCCTCCCAGAATCGTCGCCTACAGCGGCGTACATACCAGTTCGTGAGGTCATCGATGAAAGTCACAAAGGGCTCTACAGCTAAGTTTAAATGATATATTTGCATGCTTTCACGAACTTTACCTACAACACTGTACAAATTAGATAAAATCCACTGATCTATTTCTACAGAACTTGGTTCTTCTTGAACTTGAGCATTAAATTCGTACAGTTCTGTATAAATCTTAAAAAAAGCTATTACATTCGTTAGAGGAAGAAGTATCTGCTTAAAAATACCTTCAACACCCTTATCAGAAAAACGCAAGTCTTCAGCTTTTACTACAACGCTATGTAGTAAATACAATCTCAAAGCGTCAGCGCCATAAATATCCAAGATATATTTAGGGCTAGAATAGTTATTTAAACGCTTTGACATCTTATTTCCATCTTCTGCAAGAATAATGCCATTGACAATAGCATTATGAAATGCAGGTTGATCAAATAAGGCTGTAGAAATTACTGTAAGAGTATAGAACCATCCTCGAGTTTGATCGAGTCCTTCAGCAATAAAATCCGCAGGAAATGCTGCTTGAGTCTTTTCTTGATGTTCAAAAGGATAGTGGTTCTGTGCATAAGGCATAGCTCCAGAATCAAACCAGCAATCAAAAACATAGGGAACACGATAAAAAACTTTTCCTTCCTTCACAATCTTTAAAGAATCCACAAAATGTCGATGTAAATCACTAATCTGAGTTTTTGTGAACTCTTCAAGTTCTTGGACAGAACCTATAACTAGAATATCTCCATCTATACTTTTCCAAATCGGCATAGGTGTCCCCCAATAACGATTTCTACTAATTGCCCAATCGCGAGCTCCTTCAAGCCATTTCCCAAACCGACCCTTTTGTACATGCTCAGGCACCCAATGAATATGACTATTCACTCGAAGGATCTTATCTTTGATCTTTTCCACAGCTACGAACCAAGAGTTTACTGCTTTATAAATTAAAGGAGTGTCTGTCCTCCAGCAAAATGGATACCGGTGCGTCGAAGTACCATGATAAAATATCTTACCCACATGTTTCAAAAACTTGATGATTTGTTTATCTGCATTTTTAATGTATTGACCTTGATATTCAGGGATCTCTTCTGTGAAATTGCCATGGTCATCTACAGGACACACCATGGGAATATGATTTTCCTTACAAAGCAAAAAGTCCGCCTCACCAAAAGCGGGTGCCATATGGACGATTCCTGTGCCTTCGTGCTCTTCTACAAAAGAACCCGCAAGCACTCGAAATGCTCCCTCTTCACGTTTAGATGCAAAAATAGAAAAAGGCGGCTCATAAGTCTTACCAATAAGAGCCTGTGCAGAAAAGCTTTCTAAAATTGTAAATGTTTCAGGATTAGCAAACCAACGAGCAAGAGACCCTTGACCTAAAATCCACTGCTCTCGTGTTTCTTTATCTTCGACACGAATATAGGTGATATGCCCTCCGACAGCAACTGCCATATTGGAGGGAAGAGTCCATGGTGTGGTTGTCCATACAAGTAAAGAAGCAGGATCTCCCTGTAGGGGCATTTTGAGCACAATTGAAGGATCAGCTACTTCTTTATAGTTCTGACTTGCCTCAAAATTGGAAAGAGGGGTACCCAATTGGGTAGAAAAGGGAACAACTTTAGTTCCTTCATAAACCAATCCTTGGGTATAGAGGCACTTAAACACCCACCATACACTTTCCATAAAGGAAGCGTCCATAGTTTTCCATGTAGAGGAAAAATCTACCCATCGCCCTATACGATTGATATAAGCTTCCCATTCATGAACATATTGAAAAACAATTTTACGACACTCTTCATTAAAAGCACCAATTCCAAAATTTTCTACAGCTCCTGGTGAGGTAAGATTGAGTGATTTTTCCACTTCATACTCTACGGGAACTCCATGGCAATCCCAACCAAAACGTCGAGGAACATAATAGCCATTCATTGTAGCATAGCGGGCAACAACATCTTTAATTGTGCTCGCTAATAAATGTCCGTAGTGAGGTAGTCCTGTTGCAAAGGGTGGGCCATCATAAAAAGAATAAAGAGTACAACCTTGACGATTTTTTAAAGATTTTTGAAAAATTTCTTTTTCTTTCCAAAACTTTAAGATCTGCTCTTCCCTTGCAGAAAAGCTATCTTTATTCTCCAAATTGTCGGTCATGTTTTTGTCTCTGGTATAATCTAAATATAAAACTATCTCAACATAAAGCTTTTTGAGGTTTTCGTCCACAGCTCTCCTCTATGAAAGGAGGGGGAAGAATTCACACTGAAGTAGCAATCTAAAAAGTCGTATTTGCAATAAAACAAGAAGAAACTTTACAATGATCTTTGGGGGTGTATAGGTTTCGACTTGAAAATGAAGTGTTAATTGCATGCGGAGGGCGTTGGCTGGCCTCCTAAAAAGCCGACAAAACAATAAATGCCGAACCAAAGGCTGAATGCGAAATTATCTGCTTCGCTGACCTCATTGAGGAAAGAGTTGCTGCTTAATTAGCACAAGTTGTTATTTAGAGATAACCTCTAGATAACCCGATGTTCACCAGTTCTACCAGAGGCTAGTGAAACATCGTCATCTATCTGGTTGGAACTTATCTTCTCTAATTCTCAAGAAGGTTTGTTCGAGATTATTGAGATTCATTGGTTCTTATAGAGGCTCCTAGCTGAGAGAATTCAATGTACTTACTCTAGGAGATAAGCATGTAGAAATTTACAGGGAGTTTATCAAGGACGAGAGTTCGAGTCTCTCCACCTCCATTTTTATAGACAAAGTCTAATAAAATTTAGTTCTCAAAAAAATCCTATAAAGGATTGTATTTATGCTAAATCAGGCGAAGTATTTTCCTATATTTTGGAAAGTTTTTTCACGCCTAGTTATTCAAATCTGTACTTAAGGCGGAATCGTTTTGCCTTCTTAGTATAAAAAAGTCCCAATACGAACATATACATTTGCAATCGAGCATAGTCTCATCGCTTCTGTTTCCATTTGTTCGCACATGAAACCGACTGTTATGTATCACACTACAACTTCCAAAACCAAGAGATCGACTCTGACGAGAGTATGAGTTTCAGGATAGTGATAGCCTAATAGCAATCTGATCCGTATTGTTCGTTACTTTCCATTACCATTCCAATAAAATTTATTTTTTATTGTTAAGATCTTAACCCTTTATATCTTAAGGATTATTAAAGAAAATTTTTGAGAAAAAAATATTTTTTTAGGCATTATAGAAGCAATTTATTGTATTTGCACAAAGCGGACATGAGCATTATCTCTAATCGAATTTTTCTAATACAACATTCCCACATATCTTGGAGTGCTGCTCAAGTTCAAAATTTATTGAACATTCCACTAAATAATCCGCTTTACCGTTCTCCTATTGAAAAAGTTCTCAGCTATTTTCCCCTCCTGAGTACGATTACAGGGATGCGTGCTCTGCAAGGAATAACCGAGCTTGAGAATCTAATTACTATTCGTATGGGTAACTTCAGTAAGAAATGTCGCACCAAACCCTGCGTCTTAATTCACAGGGAAATACCCAAAATCCGCTTTAATGCTTGGTTAGAAGTATTTGGCATAAAAGCCATCTATTATTTAATTCAAGGAATCATCAAGATTGTACGTATCCTTATAAGATTCTGCTCAGAATGTTTCCATGGAAAAAAAGACACACCCCTCCCAACACCATTAAGTCCACAACCAGTTCCTATGCAATTAAAGACTCCACAACAGGAAATAGATGAGGTGTATGGTTAAAGTAGCTACAAAATTGTTGCGGCAGCAGCAGCCAATTCTGAACGTTCTGTACGGTTCATAAATATATGCCCATAAAGAGCTAAATGATGAAACTTGCCAACAAGGTAGGTAAGTCCATTAGAGTTTTCATCGAAATACAAGCTATCAATTTGTGTTGGATCTCCTGTTAACACAATTTTTGTACCCTTTCCTGCTCGAGAAATGATCGTTTTGATTTCATGAGGAGTTAAATTTTGAGCCTCATCAATAATCATAAAAGCTTTAGGTAACGACCGCCCCCGTATGTAAGTGAGAGCCTCCATTTCCAACTTCTTAGCATCTATTAAAGACTGAAGAGCTTCAGAAAATTTTCCCATACCATTAAGACTGAAGAGAAATTCCATATTATCGTATATGGGTTGCATCCAATGCAAAAGTTTCTCCTCTTTCAATCCAGGGAGAAATCCTATATCCTTCCCCATAGGCACAATAGGACGACTGACTAATAGCTTGTTGTATGTTCCTTGATCAAAAACCTTATACATAGCGACTGCCAATGCTAAAATTGTTTTTCCTGATCCCGCCTGTCCCATTAGTGTTACTAATTTCACGTCGTCTCGAAGAAGAAGATCAAAGGCACACTTCTGTTCCGTATTTAAAGGCTTCACTCCCCAAATGCTCTCTGGAAAAGCTTTTAAAGCAATCATACCGCCTTTACTCACACAATACCGTCCTAAAGCAAAATAACTTTCTCCTGCTGAAATAAAAAAATATTCATTTGGAGAAGGAGAAATTCCCGAAGGGATTTCTAAAAAGCCATTTTTATAAAAATTTTTAATTTCACTTTCCGCTACTTCAAGTTCTCGATACCCACGATACAAAGAACGGAAGGAAAAACGTTTATTTTCATAATCTCTGGACTCTATATGTAAGGCTTCAGCACGGACCCTACGGCCTAAACTTTTAGTTACAAAAACCATCGGTTCTCGTTCTGCGATCATTTGAAGCAATTCTAATGTCTGTAATTTCCCACGCCGATCATCATTAGATAAAGGAGCGACTTCTATACGTAGCTCACTGCCATTGGGTAACATTGTACCTTCTGTCACCTTACTCTCCACATTTTCTAATAGCAAACGAATATTACTTAAAGCACGAGAAGCATTCTTAGCAGGTTCATCTCGAAATTTACCAAAGGCTTCTAATTCTTCGATCACTGGGAAAGGAATAATCACACGGGTATTTTCAAAAGAGAAAAGAGCTTCAGGATCGTAAATAAATACACTTGTATCAATGACCATAGCTTTTTTCATTATAATTACCCTATTTTCGTATTCAGCAGCATATCTCTATACTATTAATATTTTTTTGCTAAAGTAGCCTGAAAGGCCCTATATTGTAATTCGCAGCAACTGCCTTATTTTTAAATAAACGTTGCTGCCATCCTGCCCTTCTTTAATAGTACTGATTAAAAAAAACAATATTCTTATGATAACAAAAAAGGTACACTAGCTGATCCTAAGGTGCCTGGAAAAAAATTGGCAATCAAAACTCTTAACTGCTAATTTATTGTCAAAAAAAAGAAGCGTGCTCTACAATAGCCATAAATAACCCTAAGATAGGACTCATTCTCCTGAGGTCACTATGAAAGTCAAAATTAATGATCAATTAATCTGCATCCCTCCCTATATCTCAGCACGGTGGAGTCAAATCGCATTTATCGAATCTCAAGAAGAGGAGGGAAAAGGCCAAACAACATTAAAACTCCACCTTCTTGATGGTAAGGTTATTTCGATTCCCAACTTAGACCAATCCATTATTGACATTGCTTTTCATGAACATCTTCTTCACCTTGAAACATCTCAACTCACTCATATCAAAGAAGACTCTATCCGAGAAGATGAAAAAGTTGGTATGAATATGATTATGAATATTTTACAACAAGTCACGAAAGGAAATGACATTCAAGTGTTACCAAAGAATTTTATTTCTCCCTTATTTGCGGGTACAAATCCTATTGAGGCAATTCTTCAACATATTCCTGAGCACAAAGATCACTCCGATGCCCCTGCGGATGTGCTAGAAAAAATGGCCGCGGTTATTCGTACTCTTGCAGGAAACAACGCAACTCTTTTACCAAAACCGGAACCTCACTGTAATTGCATGCACTGTCAAATTGGAAGAGTGATCTACGAAGAAGACCATATCACAGTCTCCGATCAAGATCTTGTGTTTCGTACTTGGGATATTATCCAAAGTGGAGACAAACTCTATGTAGTTACTAATCCTCTGAATCCTAGTGAGCAGTTCAATGTTTATTTAGGCACTCCTATAGGTTGTACTTGCGGAGAGTCCAATTGTGAACATATAAAAGCTGTTCTCTATACCTAACTTTACGATATTCTAAGCTTTGGGTAAGGGAATTGACTTTTTCTTCTAGGCCGATATAATTCTTTTTCTGGGGGCTAAGGTCTCTAAAACGATAAGCGATGGTTTTTATCGATCTCTAGCTCAAATGTATTTCTTAGGAGTAAAGCATGAGAATGCTCTCAATTTCTATGCTTCTTTTCGCTCTCGGAACAGCGTTAAGCCCAGCAACTGTCTATACTGTGGATCTCCAAATTTCTACATCTTCAGTAGATCAAGCGTTTCTTTCATTTACAGGAGAGATCAAAGGCAATCGTGTCCGTATGCGTCTAGCGCCCCATACAGACAGTACTATCATTAAAGAACTCTCAAAAGGAGATCTTATTGCTGTGCTTGGTGAAAGCAAGGACTACTATGTTGTTGCTGCTCCTTTAGGACTTACGGGTTATGTATTTCGTACTTTTGTCTTAGACAATGTGATTGAAGGCGAGCAAGTTAATGTTCGTTTAAATCCTACAACTTCTGCTCCTGTGTTAGCACGCCTCAAACGAGGGACAACTGTATCCCCTACAACACAGGTGTCTCAAGGCAAATGGCTAGAGATTGCTCTACCTCTAGACTGTGTGTTTTATGTTGCAAAGAACTTTGTGGTCTCGAAAGGTCCGATTGAACTTTATACTCAATGTGAAAGACAAAAAAAAATTGCTTTAGATTTATTACAATCTGCTTTGGAGTTTGCTCATACAGAGTTAACAAAAAATCTTAATGAGATTGATTTAGATGCTATTTATAAAAAAATCAATCTTGTCCAATCCGAAGAATTTAGTAGTGTTCCCAATCTACAAGTTCTTGTACAAAAAGCTTTAGAGGAAATCCAAGAAGCCTATCTATCTAAATCTCTAGAAATTCAATCAGCTGTACCTGTAGCTTCTACGTCTGAAGAACCTGTAGCATCATCGATACACACATCATCATCAACGTCGCTACTTTCTCGTCATATTCGAAAGCGAGCTACGTTAAAATCTTCTCCTCTTATACAAGGACGCGAAAATCTTGAGCATTCGTTGTTTAAGATTTGGGCAGCCATGCAAGAATTTCAAAATCATTCCCCATCTTTAAAGCGAGAAGATTTTTATCGTGCTGAGCAAAAAAACAAGCAAGTTCTTACAGGTGTATTAGAAGTGTATCCTCATATAGTGAAAAACAACCCAGGGGATTACTTACTCAAAGACATAGTTAAGGAAAATACAACAGCCTTTCTTTATGCTACAAATGTAAACTTAGACCCGTGGGTAGGCAAACCCGTGGTTATAGAATGTCTACCACGGCCAAATAACCATTTTGCCTTTCCTGCTTACTATGTTTTAAGTATCAAAGAAGCTTCTTGATAAAGAGCTATGCGAATCACATGGGCTTAAAAGGTTCTCTTAGGGTTTTCTAACCTAAAGCAACAGCTCTCCCCTGGAATTCCTTAATAAATAGAAGGAAAATCTGTTTTACCTCTAAATACACGATACACATAGATACTATAAGCACTCGCCAAAGGCAAACCAATAAGGACAATAAGCAATAAACTTTTTAGAGTTTTTACTTCAACAACACTATTGTAAATCGTGTAACTGTATTCAGGATTTATTGTGGATAAAAGAAGGTTAGGAAAGGTCAAAATAACTGCAGATAAAATTAACATCAGTAAATTCAAAGCAGAATAGATAAAAGCATATCCATAACGTTTTCGAGATACACTGGTCCTAGCCGCTACGCAACAACTAAAGATCAAAACAATAGACAAAATCAACAAGGGATTAGTAGGAAAGGCATCAAAACGTTTATGAATAGTCGTTACACTCACGAACAAGATGAATAAGTAGAATACTAAAAATACAGATAAGACATGAGAAAAACGATTAGCAATACGTTTTTGGAGGGGTCCTGAAGTTTTCATTAAAGCAAAGCATGCACCATGAATGGCAAAAGCACTAACTACAAGGCTTCCGCATAAAACGGCGTAGGGGCGGAAAAATAACAACCAGGATAACGAGGAATAAGGAGTCTCTGGGGATAAAGGTAAACCAAGGATAATGTTGCCTACAAGTGTACCTAAAAATAAACCAATGGCCATGCCAGAAACTACAAAGACTACATCCCACACCGTCTGCCAAGACGAAGATTCTGATTTGCTACGAAACTCTAAGGCACAACCCCGACAGATGTACATGAGTACGAGTGTCCAAATGGGCATATAAAAAATCGATAGAAGATTTGCATAAGCTCTAGGAAATCCTGCAAATAACCCTCCGACAATAATAATAAGCCAAACTTCATTACCATCCCATACAGGCCCTATGGAGTTCAATAAGATGCGACGTTCTGTGTTGTCTTTCGCCATTGGGTAGATAATACCTAATCCAAGGTCAAAACCATCGCCTAGTGCATAAGCAAAGACAGCAGCACCCAAAATCACATACCAAACTATTGGTAAAATAGCGGTTAGGGAGAGTTCCACAAAATCACCTCTGACTTAAGTTTGTTAGTTCTATGAGATCCTTTTCATCAGGACCTCGTTTTACCTTTTTACACAAAAGCACGATAAAAAGAGACAAAAGGCCTGTAAAGACACAGCTAAACATGAGCAAGGACTGTATAACTTGACCTGGTTGTACGATTGGGGAAATTGCATCTTTAGTCTTTAGTAAGCCCTGAACTACCCAAGGTTGTCTGCCGATTTCCGCAGCGCACCAGCCAACCTCATTACAGACTTCGGGGACAAGCATAGAAAATGTTAATATACCAAGCATACAAGAATTTAAAGCCCAACGTTTTTCCTTATAAACAAACCAAGCGATCACTGTTAGTAAGACCATGAGGCCCCAACATAGAATCATAAGATGGTAGAGCTGAAAGACAACAGGAACATTAGGCCATTCCTCCTTGGGGAACTGATCTAGGCCTATAACGGGACTTTTAATATTTCTATGGACTAAAAAGGAGAGTCCTCCAGGAAGTGGGAGCCCAATGACACGTTCATTTTTTACATCTACATAGCCAAACAACCACATAGGACTAGAGTTTTCAGTTTTAAACACTCCTTCAAAGCTTGCTAGCTTCGCTGGTTGATTTTTAGCAACGCCACGAGCTGTAATATCAGCGGACCAAAGTTGTAAAATAAGAACTACAGCAGCACAAATCACACCTAATTTCAGTCCTTTTTTAGCAAATGTCGTATGCCGCTGTCTATGCAAATAGTAAGCAGAAATTCCGATGACAAGAAAAATTCCTGAAAGCCATGTTCCTAACACTACATGACCAAAACGATGCATTGTGGTTGGGGAAAAGACGACTTCCCAAAATGAGGTAAGTGCAGGTATGAGTTTTCCATGCTGCATGACCATTGTATATCCCGAAGGTGTTTGCATCCAAGAATTAGCACAAATAATCCAAAAGGCACTCATATGTGCACCTAGCATCACCATGCAGGTCGCAAAAAAATGCATTTTTTTAGAAACCTTATGCCGACCGAATAGCAAGATGCCTAAAAACCCTGATTCCAAGAAAAAAGCAAAAATGCCTTCACTTCCTAGCAAAGTGCCAAAAATATTTCCGGTATACTCAGAAAAATTCGCCCAGTTAGAACCGAAGGAAAAAATCTGCATAATACCTGTAACCACGCCTACAACAAAAGTCAAGGCAAAAATGCCTACCCAAAACCAAGTCATCTGTTTATACAAGGTTTTTTTGGTAATTAAGTAGAGTCCTTCCATAAGAACAAGCATCATACTTAATCCCATGCTAAGAGGAACAAAGAGGTAATGAAAACCTACAAACAATCCAAACTGTATTCTAGATAAGATGACAGCGTCCATATTGCTCCAGAATCAATATGCAAATTAAAAAACTGCAATTTGAAGTATAAAGCAAACTATTGCAACTATAAAATGCTTTGCTGTTAACCTTTTTTGTTGGATATGTTACGATGTAAGACATCTCCTTTCTGGACGACAGCTGCGTGCTTGTTTAAGCATTCTGCCTAAAAACCTAGTAACACTATGCCCTTTGATATTATTTATTATACTACGCCTCTTCTAGAAATTCTTTTGATCTGGGTAATGCTGAATTATCTTTTAAAAATTTTTTGGGGAACGCGTGCTATGGACGTAGTCTTTGGGTTGCTTGCTTTCCTTTTACTTTTTGTTCTTGCTGACAAACTCCATCTTCCTATTATTCGTAGACTCATGTTACATGTCGTCAACATTGCTACCATTGTTGTCTTTATCATTTTCCAACCAGAAATTCGTCTTGCTTTATCTCGAATACGTTTTCATGGGAAAAAATTTGTTATTGATACACAAGATCAATTTGTTGAGCAGTTGGCCGCAAGTGTATACCAATTATCAGAACGACAAATTGGGGCTCTTATCGTCATGGAAAACAAAGACTCCTTTGATGAATACTTAAGTTTCTCTTCAGTAAACATCAATGCGAATTTTTCTGAAGAACTATTAGAAACAATTTTCGAGCCTTCGTCGCCCCTACACGATGGTGCAGTAATCCTGAGAGGGGAAACTCTCACCTATGCTCGCGTAGTCCTTCCGCTTGCTCATGATACTACTCAACTTTCACGATCTATGGGAACACGGCATCGTGCTGCTTTAGGAGCTAGCCAACGCACAGATGCATTAATTATCACAGTCTCTGAAGAGAATGGTAGTGTTTCTTTATCACGAGGCGGCCTACTGACAAGGGGTGTACAAATTGATAAATTCAAGGCAGTACTGCGTAGCATTCTTTCTCCTAAGGAACACAAACGAAAACCTTTGATTTCCCGGATTTGGAAGAAATGATTAATTTTTTTTCACAATTGTTTATTCGAAACTGGCCTAGAAAAGCTGTCTCCTTAGGATTTGCTATAATTATTTGGATCTTAGTAGGACAGAGCGTGACTATCACACGAACGCTTACGAACATTCCCATACGCATTGTCGACTTGGAACCCGAACAAACGGTCCTGGGTCTACAAAAAAACGGCTTGCTGAGCAAAAAAGTCTCCTTAACCATTACAGGGAATAAAAGTACTGTTCAAGATCTACGTTCCACAAACCTTGAGGTTGTGATCAGTGTCACAGGTCATTCCGAAAGCTGGATTGCTACTATCGATAAATGTAATCTTGTTACTCTAGATCATGAAATTAATATACGCAAAGAAATCCACAGTGTAGATGCAAATGATGTTTCCATCCGGCTTACCCAATATGTAACTGAAGATATTGTCATTACCGTAACTACTCCCATAGGCAGTCCCCCCAAAGGGTATGAGTATTTAGATATTTGGCCGAAGTATCTCAATCAAAAAGTAAGTGGTCCTAAAGAATACGTGAATGCTTTGAAAGAGCAAGGCCTCGAGTTGACTTTTAACTTAAATAAAATCTCCTTCGAAGAATTAGAAAGAAACCGCATCGCTCAAGGAAATCATGACGAAATTATTTTTCCTATTCCTCAAGGATGGAAAAAAATCCTGATTCCCTTTGAAAACACGTATATGAATTTGAATGATCCTCAAGCGGATTTTCTACGCCTACTCTTTCTTAAACAAGAATTTATTCCCCTTAACCTTAATTTACCTGTCTTCCTCTTCTTCCCTGTTAAGTACATTGCTACTGTAAATCCACAAGTATATACTTTAGAGCCCGTACTTCCTATTGTCTTACATCAAGGCATTTACCAGATGGATCTTCCTCTTTATGTCAAGGATGTTAGTAAGCTGTTTTTAGATGTTGTAAAGAACAATATGGCACTGACCATTGTGATGGCACCTCCCTATAATCATATCCCTATCAGTTGGGCTGTAGAGTTTCTGGATGAAAAGACTTTAGAAAATACCTTTCTCCAATCTATTATTGCTCAAGAACATGGCATTTTGCATGATCTTGCTCTTATCGATGAAGCTGGCATCCGGCATCGTTTTCGTGAATATCTAAGAAAACTTACTCTCTTTACTAAAAATGGTGCTCCTTTAAATCTTTCTGCGGAAATCCGAAATAATAAAGTGATTATCCAAACCCAACCCACGGAAACAACAAAAATATATAAACAAGACCGTTGAAATGAATGAGTAGTTTTTACTAGTGAGAATAGCTAAAAAATATCTTCGTTGTTTACAGAACAATTCTTCTTTTAGATCTGAATATTGTTGTCTCTACATTGCTATTGCTTGTTCAACCCAGTAACCAAAGAGGAAACAGAGAAAACCTATGTTATAATTTTTACTCTATCAATAACTATAACAATTCTATGATAAATATTAGTGTTACTATTACTGGAGACTCGGTTTTCTTTTAGGCAATGTCTAAGCCTACAATTGGTTTAATTCTAATCGCTATAAGATTAGAATAGTTCTGATTCAAGAACCATGCTATTTTACTTTTTCCAGGAAGCCTTTTTTGATGATGAATTAAAAAAAATAAAATGCAAAACATATAGAAAAGATTATTCTCATAGATTAGCATTTGTTTGTTGTTCTCAAAATCAAGATATAGTTATGTGTTTAACAGAATGCATTCCTCTAGGGATTGGGTGTTTTACCAATACGATGTGCTGTTGTGTTACTCCCAGAACAAGAAAGATAATAATGACAATCTTGACTTTCGTCTTTGGGTTACTCGCTACTGCATCAGTTATAGCATTGATTTTACTTTCTGTTGGAGTTTTTGGACAAACTGGTGTATTTTTAGGCATGAGTACGCCCATAATTGGTTTAATTCTCATCAGTACTGCCTTGCTAGCTCTCTGTCTGTCCGTGGGATGCTTTAAAGCCAAAGTTCATATTTCATGAATTCTAGCCATAACTATCCTGATTTGTTTACAAACCCCATCCCGCGGTATACGTACGGGCTTTAAGGTACATCATGCCGCAGAAACTACGTCAGATTCAGCAAAATCTTTTAGAAGCGCCTCTCTACTATGTAGTTATCGGTACGATTGCAGTATGTAAACGAATACCGATGATGATTTTACGTCGCGTAGGGAAGATCTTAGGAACATTGGCTTTCTATACTATTGCAGATTACCGCAAAACATCCCTTACGAATTTAGCCTTAGCGTTTCCTCATAAACCATTTCACGAGCGTTATATTTTGGCTAAGGAATCTTTGCAGCATTTTATGATTACAATTTTAGAGTTGCTCGGAATCGAAAAACTTATCCAAAATATTGATAGTTTAATTTCTATAACGACATCTTCACAACAACCCGAAGGGTTTACCTCTCAAGAAGTCCTTTCCGACGACGGACTGAAACAAACTTTTCAAGAATTAGAAGAAAACAAAGGTGTGATTCTATTTTCTGGTCACCAAGCAAATTGGGAACTTCCTTTTCTTTTCATTACAAAAAATTACTCAGGATTAGCGTTTGCTAAGCCAATAAAAAATCGCAAACTTAGTAAAAAGATTTTTGCCTTACGAGAAGTATTTAAGGGAAAAATAGTAGAACCAAAACATGGTATCCATCATGCTATAGAAGCTTTACGTAAAGGTCAGTTCGTTGGTATTGTTGGAGATCAGGCACTACTCATGTCTCCATATGCCTATTCTTTGTTTGGGTCTCCTGCGTTTACTACAACATCTCCTGCATTACTAGCATATAAAACAGGGAGGCCTGTCATAGCCATTACTGTTTATCGTCGGGAGCAAGATTATCAAGTGATTCCTAGTCCCAAATTCTACGCTGATAAAAATCTTCCTATGAAAGAAGCAATTAAGAAGCTCATGGACGAGCTGATGACCTTTCTTGAGAAGGGAATTGCTTGTAAGCCCGAACAATGGCTATGGATCCATAAACGATGGAAAAGGAAACTTTCTCCTATTGTTAAGAAGAAGTATCGCTATAGTCACATTCTTGTCATCGTTGTACAAGCCTCTCTTCCTCAGTATATGTCTTTTCTTGAAGCTTTGGCCGTATGCTTTTCTGGGGCTACTTTAACCCTAGCCTTACAAAGTTCCACACACCTTCAAGAATCACAGCAAAACTTGTCTGCCTATACCTCTTTTACTTTTAGAAACTTTGAAGATCTTCTTACTCTTCCTAATCAGTTTCCTGCGGTCTTTGATTTAACAGATAATTCAAAGCAGCTTCACAAGCATTATAAAAAAACAGGCTCTGTAGCTGTATACTCAAAGCGATCTTTGGAGAAAAAACTCCCTAATTCTCAGGCATCTTTAGAAGCTGCTCTGCAAAGCTTTTATGACAAAAAACAAAGGAACCCTCTCCTTATTAACAAGAGGTAGTATTTGTTAAAATATCGTTAACGATTGTCAAAGTTAGGTTATTTGTTTCTTTTATATCCGCCCCACGGCTGAGCACCAAAATCCTATCATAATTGGACAAGATGCCTTGTTCTATGCCATATAGACATGCCTCACGCCGCCATATAGTCCTTTCTACCTCATGAGTAAGCATAGGATAGACACTCCACTCTAAGGCTAAGCGATAATATACCGAAGCATTCGGAGTTACTGCAATAATCGGAAATTTAGGGCGGTACTTAGAAAGGAAAATAGGAGTACTTCCAGATTCTGTATACACAATGATGGCTTTAGCATTTGCTTTCTCTGCAATTTGAATCCCTGCCAATCCGATGGAAGCAAGGCAAGGAGAAACTTTAACAGCAGACTGACTATCATCTAAAACTAAGAATGCTTCGTAGGAAAGATTTTTTTCCGTTTCCTGAATTACAGCACGCATCATTCTAACAGCAGCTATGGGGTGCTGCCCCGATGCTGTCTCTCCAGAAAGCATAACAGCTGAGGTGCCATCATAAATAGCATTGGCAATATCAGAAACTTCAGCTCGTGTAGGTAATACATTGCGCATCATAGATTCAAGCATTTGTGTTGCCGTAACACAGAGACGTCCTGTTTCTCTAGAAACTTTCGTCATCATCTTTTGCAAATTAGGAACTTCAACAACTGACAACTCGATTCCCAAATCACCTCTGGCAATCATAATGCCATCAGCGAGTTTTACAATCTGAAGAAAGTTTTCTACCCCTAGGCGATTTTCTATTTTTGCAATAATCGGAAGGTGAGGGCTACCAAAATCTTTCAAACATTTTCGCATAGTTTCGATATCTTCACCGTAACGCACAAAAGATGCAGCAATGATATCTATCCCCTGTTCCACGCCAAATTTAAGATCAGAGATGTCCTGCTCTGTCATAAAAGGGAGTGCAACATCTAAACCACGGATACTCAGGGATTTGTGTGATTTAAGTTCTCCAGAGTTTATAAATTCTAATTCTAAACTGTCTGTCCCAGAAGCAGTAACAACACCGTGTAGATAACCATCATCTATGAGAACATCAACACCTTCATGCACATAAGGAAAAATTCCACTGGGTAATAAAGAAACTCCTCCTTTGGTAGTACCCTCAACCTTTTTATTTAAGAGAGTAATCTTCTGTCCTTGTGTCACTTTAATTGGTGTGGGGATAAAACCTAAACGAATTTCAGGTCCTTTAGTATCCAACATAATCGCTAGAGGTGCTTGTTTCTGCTCTCGAAGTTTCTTAAGCATGCGGATAATTTCTCCATGGCTTTCGTGAGTGCCATGACTAAAGTTTAACCTGGCAACGTTCATGCCTTCATCCAAAAGTTTGGCTAACATTTCCTGGGTACTTGATGCTGGTCCTATTGTACAAATAACTTTAGTTCTTGTGATCATACGCCTCTATTTTTCTTATCAAAATTACACCCAAATCCAGAGTTGGGAATCTCTATGTATTCCCCCACCTTAATATTGAGATAATTTTTTAGCTTGATTACTTTGACGATACTTGCAGGAATATACATGACTACGCTTTACTTTGTACTTAGAAATCCCTAAGCATCATTGAGTTTCTCCGCCTTCTCGTTTTCAGGTTGGAGCAACTCAACCTCTTAAGTTATCATGAGCAACTCCTATGGTCTCATTCCCTGTTCATCTTTCTGGAATCACGGTTAGGAATCTTAAAAATATCTCTATAACCTTTAACTCTGGAGAAATCGTTCTACTCACTGGTGTTTCTGGATCAGGAAAATCATCCCTCGCTTTTGATACCTTATACGCTGCGGGAAGAAAGCGTTTTGTTTCTATTCTTCCCACCTTCTTTGCCACTATGCTCTCATCTCTTCCCAATCCCAAAGTCCGTGAAATCCAAGGACTCTCCCCAACAATTGCGGTAAAACAAAATTATTTTTTTCATCATAACCATGCTACTATTGGAAACACTACAGAACTTTTCTCTCATTTAGCTCTTCTCTTTACTTTGGAAGGTGAAGCCCGTGATCCTGAGACTAAGACAATCCTCAACATACAGAGTAAAGAAAAAATTCTTGCTACTCTTCAGGAGATCCCCGTCAATACACAACTTACTTTCCTTGCTCCTATTTTTCACAAAAATGTTGAGAAAGTCCAAGACTATATTCAGCAAGGGTTTACAAAAATACGTATGAACAACACTATAGTGCCGATCTATTCCTTTCTCTCCACAGGCATTCCTAAAGAAGGGTCTGCTGATATCGTCGTTGATACATTAATAACAAACAAGAGTAATTCTGCGCGTCTTAAAGTCAGTCTATTTACTGCTCTCGCCTTAGGACAAGGCCACTGTTCCCTACTTGTCGATCAAAAATTATTGACATTCTCTACCGAACAATACTTTGCTGAAACAAATCAAACGTACATGCCTCTTACTCCCCGACTTTTTTCTCCTCACATTTCTGATCCTCACTGCCCTTCCTGCCAGGGATCGGGAATATATATCACTATTAAAGATCCTACTCTTATTCGTGAAGATCTTTCTATACGACAGAATTGTTGCACTTTTGCAGGTAAGTGTTCGACACAGCTAAATCATGCTCTGTATCAAGCTCTTGCCGATACTCTAAATTTTAGTTTAGATACGCCGTGGAGAAATCTTTCTGAAGATATTCGGGATGCTTTTTTAAGAGGAAAAGGAAACCTCGTTCTTCCCGTCTGTCTATTTGACTCTGCTACAGGAAAGAAAAACCTCACATATAAAGTGTGGAGAGGTGTTCTTAACGACATTGGAAATAAGGTCCGTTATACTGCAAAACCCTCTCATTATCTTTCTGATGGTATGTTAAGCTGTATATGCCGCCAATGTACAGGTACAGGAATCGGAGAGTACGCTTCTGCAGCTACATGGCGAGGAAAGACATTTGCAGATTTTCAACGTCTTCCTTTGAGTGATTGGCTCTCCTTTTTCTCTAATCTAGATACCGACTCTTCTACTGTTCTTGAAGTCTTGAAAGGGTTACAACAACGACTTTCTTTCCTCGTAGATCTTGGCTTAGGTTACCTCACTCCCGATAGAGCTTTAGCTACACTTTCAGGAGGCGAGCAAGAACGCACAGCGATCGCTAAACATCTTGGCGGACAATTATTTGGAATTACTTATATCTTGGACGAGCCTTCTATAGGCCTACATCCCAAAGATACACACAAGCTCATGCATATCATTCGAAAGCTTCGGGACCAAGGAAACACTGTAGTACTTGTTGAACATGATGAGCATATGTTATCGTTTGCCGATAGAATCATAGATATTGGTCCTAGTGCTGGCATCTTTGGAGGAAAAGTTCTTTTTAATGGGACACCTAAGGATTTCTTAGCAACATCACAGTCATTAACAGCAAAATATCTCCGCTGTGAGTATACTATCCCCATTCCTTCAGCACGTCCTCTTCCTTCTACCTGGCTCTCGTTAACCCAGGCAACAATTCATAACCTTAAAAACTTGACTGTCTGCTTACCTTTAGCTAGGCTAACAGCCATAACAGGAGTCTCGGGATCAGGGAAATCCTCTTTAATTAATGACACGTTGGTGCCTGTTGTCGAAAGCTTCCTTAACGGAAATTGTCCTGAGACTTTACATTTTGAAGGAGGTCGTTTAGAACGCCTTGTCCATATTACGAGAGATCTTCCTGGACGTTCTCAGCGTTCTATTCCTCTGACTTATATCAAAGCTTTTGACGAATTACGACAACTTTTTTCCTCACAACCCCATAGCCGACGCTGTGGTCTAACAAAAGGTCATTTTAGTTTTAACCTTCCGCTAGGCAGATGTCTTTCCTGTCGAGGCTTAGGCACTACGGCCCCCTCTCATGAAGATACTCCCCTCCCTTGTTCCGAATGTCAAGGACGCCGTTACCAACCGCAGATTTTGGATATTCTCTATAAAGGCAAAAGTATTGCCGACATTTTGGAAATGACAGTGTACGAAGCAAAGAAGTTTTTCATCTCCCATCCACATATTTATGAAAAGATCGACGCATTATGCTCGTTAGGCTTAGACCACTTACCCTTAGGACGACCTCTATCTACATTGTCAGGCGGGGAGATTCAGCGATTGATGCTTGCCTATGAGCTTCTTCTTGCCTCTTCAAAACCCACTCTCTATGTTTTAGATGAACCTACAACAGGATTACATACTCACGATGTGAAAACTTTAATCACAATACTCCGTTCTTTAACTGATCAAGGACATACGGTGATCGTCATTGAACACAACATGCATGTAGTGAAAAGTGCTGATTATGTTCTGGAGCTAGGTCCCGAAGGAGGTGATCAAGGCGGGTATGTATTAGCCTCATGCTCTCCAAAAGAATTAGTCCAACTAGGAACTCCGACGGCTCAAGCATTAGCCCCTTACTTACAAGATAAGCTCACTCCATTTTCTCTTGAAAGATCGTATTCTCCGCTTCCAGGGCCAAGTACCATTGTAATACACAATGCTCACCAGAACAACCTAAAACACATTGATCTGACTTTACCTCATAATGCTCTCATTGCTATTGCAGGACCTTCAGCATCAGGAAAACATTCTTTAGTCTTTGATATTCTCTATGCCTCTGGGAATATTGCCTATGCTGAGCTTTTCCCTCCCTACATCCGCCAAGGACTTCTTAAAGAAACACCCTTACCTAACGTAGGTAAGGTAGAAGGACTCCCTCCCATTATTGCTGTAAAACAACGCGGAATTCCTCGGGATCTTTCACATCATACGTTAGCCTCGGCATTAGGTATCAGTCATGGTTTAGAAAAATTGTTTGCCTTATTAGGCCAGCCTTTTTCTCCTCTTACAGGAGAAAAGCTCTGTAAGCTAACACCACAAACGATTGTTGAGGACTTACTCACTCATCATATGGACTGCTATGTGACTATCACAGCTCCCATCCCTTCAGAAGCAAATCTTCCAATCTTCCTGGAGACGAAACGTAAGGAAGGTTTTTTAAAATTTTTTGCAGCAGGAAAAATCTACGACTTAGATGAAGTCATGAATGAAAATTTGGAAAATCCCGCGCTGATCATTCAACATATTAAAGTTTCTGATCAGCACAAAGTTTCACTACTATCTGCGTTATCCTTAGCATTTTCCCTATCTGCCCAACCCTGTGTGTACATAGAGACTCAAGGAAATCCGATTGCATTGTCGTATTCCTTGGGATGGCAGGACAGTCAAGGCACTCTTTATCCTGAGATTTCGCAAGAACTCCTTTCCACAGACCATGAAGAAGGGCGTTGTCATCAATGCCGTGGTTTTGGAAAAGTACTTAAAGTTTCATTAGAGCATCATAAAGATAAAATCCTTCATTACACCCCTCTTGAACTCTTTACTGTGTTTTTTCCAAATTCTTCTACTCAGCCCTTACTACAACTACTCAAGCGTCAGAAAATCTCACCATTACAATCTTTAAGCACTCTTAGCAAATCTGCTATTCACATACTCTGTAAAGGCACAAAGATCCATGGAGGGTTGAATGATTTGCTTACAGAACACCTGAGTCAAGCTCCCCATGTTCCTCTAATTACACCTCTGATAATTAAGCAGGTGTGTCCCTCTTGTAAGGGTTGGGGCTTGCATGTCTATGCTCAGAACATTCGCATAGGAACAACTTCCCTCATAGATATTTACAATAAGGACACCACATTCTTACGTACTTTTCTAAAAAACATTCAGGATGACACTGCAATGTACGTAATCCAAGATCTGATGAATCGTCTTACATTTATAGATAAGGTAGGCTTAAACTACATCACTTTAGGGCAAAAGCAAAACACACTCAGTAACGGAGAATTTTATCGTCTGCACTTGGCAAAAAAAATTTCTACAAATCTTACCCACAGTGTTTATCTTTTTGAAGACCTTCTATCTGGATTGCATCCCGACGATGTTCCTGTACTCGTACAGTTACTGAAGGAACTTGTAGCAAATCATAATACTGTGATTGCTACGGACCGCACGACATCCTTAGTCCCTTATGCGGATCATGTTGTCTACCTTGGTCCCCAATCAGGACCTGAGGGGGGCTATCTCAGTGCTCCCCAACGTTATTTTCCTCCAACGGAGATTTCTCATCACTACAAACTTTCAACAGCCAGCTTAACTGTATGTTTATCTATCCATTATATTCGTAATCTTAAAGTTTCCGTCCCCCTTCATGCTGTTGTCGCCATTACAGGTGTTTCAGGATCGGGGAAAAGCTCTCTCTTGATAGAAGGTTTTCAAAAAGAGGCAGAACGTCAACTTGCTCAGGGAAATACTGCTTTTACGAATATTGTAGTCATAAATTCTCATCCCTTTGCAGGATCCCGACGTTCTGACATCGGCACTTATTTCGATATTACCCCCCATTTACGAACTTTCTATGCCTCACTAACGCAAGCCAAAGCCCTTCATATCTCTCCAACGATGTTTAGTACGAATACAAAACAAGGACAATGTCCTGATTGTCTAGGGTTAGGCTACCAACTCATAGACCGTGCTTTCTATGCTTTAGAAAAGCGTTCCTGTCCCACCTGTTCTGGGTACCGCATTCAACCTCTCGCTCAAGAAGTACTCTATGAAGGTAAACATTTTGGTGAGCTGCTTCAAACCCCTCTTGAAATGATAAGAGGACATTTTCCTTTTATTAAAAAAATACAAAAACCGTTGCACGCCCTATTACAGGCAGGCCTTGGCTACTTACCTCTAGGGCAAACACTGACTTCCCTTTCTTTTAGTGAAAAAACAGCGTTAAAAATGGCATGGTTTCTCTATCAAAAACAAGAGAACTCCACCCTCTTTCTTATTGATGAATTATCCTCTTCTTTAGATGTTGCGAGAACAAGGCAGTTACCTCAGCTTTTTCATAACTTAGTAGATGAAGGTCACTCTATAATCTGTGTCGAATATAATCTGGGAGTACTAGAACAAGCAGACTATATGATTGAACTCGGTCCTGGAGCAGGAATACAAGGTGGGGAGCTACTCTTTGCAGGAGCTTCCAAAAACATCTTTTCAAGTGATCGTTCTTTAATGAAAAACTATTTATTTCAAAACCATGGTAAACAGTACAACTTAGATTAAAGTGGGAACTCTGTAGGAAGGCGTTCGTACGCATCTTTGCACCTATCTCGTTCTTCATATCTTCCTAAACAATGGAAATAAAGAAACTTCTGTTGCAGCAACAAACGACGCTCTTGGTAACTGAGAGAATCATCCGATAGCCCTAGACGCCCACAAGCACGCGCCAGCAAAGAGGGGGGAAAAACACACTCTTCTGTACAAGCATCAAAATGCAGTTCTACAAAACTATGATCTTCTACAAGAGCAAGCCAACATCCATAAAGAATAAAGATTTCTGCACTGTCATCTATCCACTGATTGGCTTGATAGCTGTGGAGTAACTCACCTGCTTTTTCTCCATTATGATTCCAAAGATGTGCGCGAATTTCATAAGGAAGAAGATATTCCTGATAAAGGTTTGAGGGAATATAAGGTTTTACCTTCAAAATCGCATCAAATATTGTTTCTGCTCGATAGTGTATAAAAGCATCTTTAGCAAACAAATCGAAAAGGTAGAGAATAAGAGTGGATGACAAGGTCGCGATATCAGCGAAGATTTCCTTAAGAGGCGCCTGTATACTGATTGCCTCCAGACAAGAAAGAAAACAACACAATTCCTCACAGGAGATTTCTACTTCTTCTTTGGGACAAGTGGCATCTTGAATATATCCTCTGAGGACATCCGCATGGGTGTTTATAAATTGATAATTTCCAAGATCTAGGGCTGTGTAGAAAATCTCTACAAGCATTCTTGAATCTTTCAGATCCCAAGCTCTGTGTAGCAAACCTGGAAGGTGAGGTGTAAATCCTGACCAGTAGCTTAAAAATAATTCCATTTTAGAAGAACGAAAGTCCAAGGAAGTCCTATCCAAGCGACAAAATAACGTATTGCTGATTTTGCCTCCCAACCACGCGAATAATTTTTCTTCCTGTTCTACAGTTATTAACTGAGGGGCTACCTGTAGAACCAAAAGAGTGAAGGCTAAAGCTACGTAATGACATTTATGAAAACTTTCATACAGTCGATAAACTATATGATCTTTCAATCTTGGGATTTCAGGATGTTGTGGGTAGCGCTTCAGACCTAACAAAAGGCTTTTAATTTCTTCATTATATTCACCAAGCCTTTGGTATACTAGAGATTTTCCTAAATATTCCAAAGGAGCGCCGGAACTATGGTGTAGGTGTGCAAATTCTTCGAGAGCATAATAAAATCCCTGTTCTTCATTGTGCTCTGAAGCCCTTTCCAATACGGTAATTCCTGCACGAAATTGTGCTTCATAGCCTTCACGACGTCCGGGGAAGGACTTAGCAATTCTACGATATAAAGTCAAAGCGCGATCATAAAGTTTTTCGGAAAGAAAGGCATCCGGAACAGCAAGACAACTTACCTGGAGAGCACCACTACTTTCTAGAATACTGATACTTCCGTGGACATCTGTCATATCTTGAACGATGACAGCGATAGGTCCACCGCGACTAGGGAGGTAGTCGATATGGATAAGCCAAGGGACACCATCGATAGACAAGGATACGCAATGATCACGTTTTTCCAACACTATGGAAAAAGCCTCGTTCATTGTATCTACTTTGTGCTGTGTTTTTTGAATCTCCAGTCCATTCTTTATAAGAGATACAGAAAACACATGTTCTTTGGTATGAAGCCAAAAGCCATAGCCGTGGTAAAAATCCCCACGTAAGGCATTTTCTGACGGAGGAAGTAAAATACCAAATCCTTCTGTTAAGCCTTTCCTAGACAAAGAGTATTCCAAACGCACTTCAGAGAAGCTTTCTATAGTAGAGATAGCCAAGCTGTACCACGATGCTGGCGAAACTTCTAACATAGGAAAATACTTAGACAACAGAATAGGTTCTTGTAACTTCCAACTATAAGATTCTCGAGGATGAAGCGTCGTTGTTAGTGTCCATTTCGGACTTCCTTGTAAATGGTGATCAATATCTTTCTTAAGTTCCGCGACGGATAAGTAACGTGCCGCAGGATTTACAGCAAGAGCCTTCATCACTACTGAGGAAAGAAAGGGAGGAATTTCTCGATAAGGAGCAATTTCTTCTGGGTAAGGAATTGTAGCTTCGCTATTTACCAGGATCTTTTGACCTCTTCTTCTTCTATAAGGAAAGGAGAGTGTCAACATTTGATAAAGGATAACACCTAAAGCATAAATGTCCGTGCTTTCGGAAGCGGGATTTCCAAGGAGACGCTCAGGAGCCATGTAATCGGGAGTGCCCACAATTCTACCTGGAATTGTCATGTTTGACGAAAGCTCTTTTTCCTTCAGATCATTTGTAAAGAGTTCATCTTTTTCACCACAAGAAACCGCAGCTCCCCAATCTAAAATGACGACTTCACTAAAGATTCCTAGGAGGATATTGTCTGGTTTAAGATCGCGATGAAGAATACCTCGAGAATGGACGTATTCTATTGTAGAACAGAGCTTATGAAAAATAGACAAGAATGTTCTTACTGAGGTTTGCTCCGCAAGCTCTTTGGATAAAGGTTCACATTGCCAAACACTTTTAAGTAAATTTTTTAGCGTATATCCTTCTATATAGGGCATGGTATAATAGACGGGATCACTTTCACTACAGATTGTATAGACAGGAACAATACCGGGGTGGGCAAGATCTGCAGCAATTCTTGCTTCTCGCAAAAAGCGCTTTTTCAACACCAAGTGTTCAGACAAATCTTCCCGGATTTTCTTAAGAGCGACCTTACGCAAACAGGACGAGTCGTAAGCAAGATAGACTTCACCCATCCCTCCCTTTCCAATCATTCTGATAATATTATAGCGGTGCACAGAAGCCCGGTCCTCTGTGTTAGGAAAACGATATAAGTTTATCAAGAATGTTTTGTAACTCTATACAACTATTCTTTAAAATTTCCTCTTTCCCACGAACAAGATCAGGATCTGCTTTCTCACAAAAACTCTTACTACTAAGTAAACGCTTGATATTTTGAACATTGCGCTCGAGTCTTTGTTTTTCTTTTTCTAAGCGAGTTTTTTCTTTAGCTAGATATTTTTCAGGTACAAAAATTCCCAGACGGATACTATCTACAACACCAAGACTATACAGACGTCCTTGAGGTTCCTCTAATACTATCTGGATAGAGGTGAGTCCTCCCAAAGCCTGAATAATCGGAACATAAGGTTGAATATCTTTATCTCCACTACAAATAGCAAAAGCGTCTAGAGAAAGGCGAGGGTCAAGCTGCATCTCCCCACGGATATTCCTTACGGTATATACGAGTCTTTGTGCGAACATAAACGATTCATTAAGATCATCTGGCATATCAATCTTGAATGGCTTAGGGTACGAGGCCTCCATACATGCACGCGCACGCAACATTGTCAAAGTATGGCTTGTGAATACGTCTCCACATCCCTCTGGAATATCTCCCAATATTTCCTTAACTTTTAAAAACAGGGTTTCTGTAATGAAAGGGGCTACAGGATGAAGAATTCCCAATACATTTACTAAAAGTACAACTAATAACTTACGCTTTGCTGTTCTTGTATTTTCATTACCTTGTTTGCCAAAAAGAATCGGCTTAATAATTTCTAAGTATGTAGAACACAAATCATTACGGAAAAATTCATAGGCAAGAGTTGAAATTTTATCAAAGGAATAACTTATATATGCTTCTTCTATCTGCTTTATAATTTGGTTAAAACTATGAAGAACATAAAAATCTTCGAGTCCTAAAGAAACTGGGTCTATACCCGAGAGAAGATCTTTTCCCTTTAGATCAGCAATATGGCTGAAGATAAACCTCGCACCATTCCATACCTTATTTGCAAAATTCTTATATTCTTCAAATAACCTATAATCAAGATCTATTTGCTCACCACGATTTGCACATGAACACAGGACCATACGAACAGCGTCGGCTCCATAAGTGTCTATCATTTGCAAAGGATCAATAACATTACCTTTAGACTTGGAGAGCTTTTCCCATTTAGCAATGACGTCACTAGGACACTCCTTACCCATATCGTAAGAATGTTTTTCTTCTCCTACAATGTAAGCCCAATTTCCTGTGGTACTGTGACGTTTATATGACTTTCCAAAAATTAGCCCGTGCAAGAAAACTTCAAAGAAGGGTTTCTGTCCAGACATGGCAGAACATAGCAACACCATACGAGTTACCCAGAAAAAGAGAATATCATGCCCCGTAACCAATACTGAGGTGGGATAAAACTTCTTTAAATCCGAAGTCTCCTTGCTTGGCCATCCAAAACAAGTAAGGGGCCATAACGCAGAAGAAAACCAAGTATCTAAAACATCGGGATCTTGATACCAATTTTCAGGGTCTTGAACAACTTCTTCGGGGATATCTTCACCATCATAGCATAACATACGGTCTTCATTATCTTTATGATACCATACAGGAATACGATGCCCCCACCATAATTGCCGACTAATACACCAATCTCTAAGGTTATTCACCCAAGACAGATAATTTTTGGTAAACTCCTTAGGAAAAATGCGGATACTCTTGTTATCAACAAACTCTCTTAAGGGTGCTCGAAAGCTAGAAACTGAAACAAACCATTGTTTTGAAAGGTAGGGTTCGATTACAGCTCCTGACCGATAAGAGATCCCTATGCGGAGGATATAAGGCTCCTGTTTTACGAAGAGTTTCAGGTTTTCCAGTGCTGTGATAATCTCCTGACGAGCTTGTTCTTTCTTAAGTCCAGCAAAAGGTCCTCCGTTCTCATTAATCTCTCCTTTAGGTGTTAAGATATTCACCATGGGGAGGTTGTGGTTTCTGCCTATGCGATAGTCGTCTTTATCGTGTGCAGGAGTGATCTTCACAGCTCCCGTACCGAAGGTAGGCTCTACCGAAATATCCCCAATGATAGGAATCTCACGGTGAACAAAGGGAAGCATAACTTTAGCACCAATAAGCTCTGTATAGCGGGTGTCATCGGGATGAACAGCAATTGCAGTGTCGCCTAATAGGGTTTCTGGACGTGTTGTTGCTACTACAACAGAGGTCTCGGAGTTTACAACGCGATACCTAATGTAATATAACCACCCTTCTTTTTCTTCATATTCTACTTCGTCATCAGCGAGAGCAGTTTGCAATACAGGATCCCAGTTCACAAGGTAGTAGCCACGGTAAATATGCCCCTGCTCAAATAGAGTTTTGAATGCTTTTTTTACAGCGTGATTGGCTAGAGGGTCCATAGTAAAGCATTTTCTATCCCAATCACAAGAACAACCCAACTGTCGTAATTGTGAGAGAATTACGGATTCACTTTTTTCTTTCCATTCCCAAATGTGATTCAGAAATTCTTCACGAGAATAGTCTGCACGACACTTTCCATACTTTGCATGAAGATATCTCTCTACTACACTTTGAGTAGCAATTCCTGCATGGTCTGTCCCCGGCACCCAACAAGTTACAAAGCCTGACATCCGTTTGTAGCGTACTAAAATATCCTGCAGAATATTTACTAAAGCATGACCCATGTGTAGGATTCCTGTAACATTGGGCGGGGGCATAACCAAAGAATACGAGGGTCTGTCACTTGAGGTATCGGCGTGAAACATGCCATTCTCTTCCCAGAAAGCATATAAAGATTTTTCTATATCCTTAGAGTTATAAGTTTTTGGGAAATCTTCTTTTTTCATTATCTTCTGTGTATTCAAATGATTATTAAAACAGGATAGAGATATTTGTGATATTCAGGAAGTACTTATAACAAGGACGAGTTATCTACTGAAATGACCTCCATCCATAGGTGATGACGTCTACTCACAATCTCCTTATCTCCACTGCATAACGTTATATGGTAAGAAACAATACCTTGCATTTCCTCGTAATTATGCCCTTTAAGGCAATAGACACGGTAACCTGCAAGCTGATTTACTTCATAGATAAGTTTTTCAACCGTACCATTCCCATAATATACCCAGAGATACAGGGTTGCTGGTAAACATTTTCGCATACGAGAAGGAAGGGTCCAGCTGACTATAACTTGCTGGCCAAAAACTTCATGCATGCTCCCCTGTTCGATATCCAGCTGTGCTGCGGATGTATATTCGGTATCTATATACTCTGTAAATGAGGAGAGTGTAGGCTCAAAACAACCTGACAAACATAAAAAGTTTCCTAAGAGCAATAACGTAAAAGCAAATAGAGCTTTAGAGTAATAATAACGCAAAAACAACAGCAAAGAGTGCAAACGACTCGACAATCCCAATAGCGGCATAACATTTACCATAAATCGATGACGACCGAGCGTAAGCCTGAATTCCGCTAACGCAGCACTTACCTTGCATCACTGCAGATAGGAGCAGTGCTGCTCCTACGGATAAGCCTATAGCAATACCTCCAGCTGCTGACAGAGACCCATTTTTAATCGATGTCTGCATAAGCAACATCAAAATAAAACCATAGATCGATTGCGAAGAGGGCATAGCGGACATACCTATCAGCTTACCATGTCCTTCATCTATTCGAGACATTACAGCATGCGAAGCAACGCCAGCAATACCACAGCCTATAGCACTCCCTATCATTGCCAGCCCCAAGACTAAAGCAGGTCCAACAACAGATAAATCAATCATTACGTACCCCGTACGATCCGTTTTGAAAAGTCCTTAGAAAAACCTAGGTCACTAAAGATTTTCCTATGTTCTTCTTTAAAAATATATCGAGTGTATCAAACCTCGGAATTATTATCTAAGTGAATACTTTGAATACTTTAAGTATCAATTTCCTGATAGTAGGTTACTTTTTTTAAAGGACGCAGTGGCCGTCCTCCCCCGTCAAAGCTGTAGTGATACCACTCGATAAAATTCAGCCTTAACCCATGGATGACTCCTCCCATGATAGAAAGAATGATATTCACAGAATGACCTAACAAAATCACTATAGCACCGAGAAGAATTGGTAGACGTGCTCCCAGTTGATTAAAAGTAGCTCCCATCATAGCGCCTGCTAACCCTAAAGCGTAAATACGCAAGTAGGAAAGAACATCAGAAAACACCTGAATCACAGCAACCAGTTCTTCAATTCCGCGCCAACTTTTCTGTATAACTGCCAGCACCACCGCAACGCCAATCCCAAAAAACATACCATAATATCCTAGATAGCTTCCGAGTTCATAAGGCACACCAAACACATAATGGATTAAAGATAGGGTATGCAAATACATGGGCACATAAAGGTAGGCACTAAGCATAAATATCACCCAACCAATTCCGGAGTAGCGATATCGACAATAGCGAAACATCCCCAAAGAAAGATGGACGACCCCAATAACAAGAGCAAGCTCCATAAGGATATGATCAATAAATTTATTATAAACCACAGCATGAGCTTCGTATTCCCCACTGTTAGTTTCCGCTGCCAACAAAAAGTTCTCGGGATCTCGGATAGACTTTAAAGTCGGATATTCATTAATAAGTTCTTTATACGGAGCGGGTCGGAATTTTAAGTAGTACTTTGCCTTTTGCAGAGCAAGAGCGTGGGTAAGTGAATACTTTCTTAAAATACTGGTGTTACCAACAGTAACGCCAAAAAACGAAGTTGTCGTAGCTCCCCAACATATACATCCCAGTCCTAGGATAGCAAACATCCTAATAAAGCGAGCAAGATGTTTGGAAGTCTTTATTTTACGACGATACTTGTAGGCAAAGAATAGCGAGGAAGCAAGAAATAAAAATCCGTAACCCGCATCGTTAACAATCATAGAAAAGAAAACTACAAAGAAGACAAAAACCCAAGAAGAGGGATCTTTATCAGAAGAAGCGGGAGTATCGTAGATATTGATAAGATCTTCTCCCATCATGCCCATGCCTTTATTCTCTAAATATGTAGGCACAGTTTCCTCAGGATTTATAGCCACCCTTTTCATATAGATTTGGTGGTAGTCACAGAGAGCTTGAAGATCTTTGATTTTCTTGGCAATTACCCATCCTTGGACAGCAAAAACTTTGCCGTTAAAGAATTCCTGACTGCATTCTTCAGCTTGGCGTAATTGTTGCGCATTGTCATACACATATAAACCACGGATAACTTCGTCACGATACGCATAAAGTTCGCAAAGTCTATTCGACCTCTGATGAATTTGACGTTGCAGCGCTGCAAGTTCTTCCTGAAGTTCATTTACAGATCTTCCTGCTTCTATTTCTGTATACAAATCCTTGGAGAGATCTACAATGCCGATGACTACGTAATAATCAAAGTTATACGCTGTTGAAAGATAGAATACATTTTGTTGGTTTTCCTCTACTTCTTGGCCTTCGCGATGTTTTCGGTAGAAAAACCGAAGTGACAACCCTGTACGTTGTGAAAAATCCGCGATCTCACTGGAAGAAAATCGTCCTAAGGGTTTTACTCTAACAATTTCTTGTCCTAAAGCCTTTACATTTTCTGCTAATTCTTGGATTTCCTGATTCAAAGTGAGGACTTCTGTCAAAATCTCATCAACAGAGAGTTCGCCAATCTTTACGAATTGTAATGCATCTTCAGAATACTCTTCTTCTAAACGATTAAAAATTTTTAAACAATCGATAAAGCGTCGCCCATACGCCGGAGTTACAAAGTGCTTCTTAGAAATAAATTCTATGATGCCGAGATCTCTACTTGCAGAAAAAAAATCCGATTTATCTAGTCCAATAAAAAGATATTTATGAACATCTACTCGCACGTATCCTTCCCCTTGCGCAATTCTATTTTCTTTTTTGCCATTTTGACCTGACCAACATCTGTAATACTACGATCACTTAGGAAAATAGCAATTTTTTTAAGCGTTTCTTTAGTTCCAGGAATGAGTTTTTTCTCAAACAAATTAACACGGATTGAAACTGAACGTAACTCTTCCTCTAGAATTTTCCGGCGTTCTTCTGCAACTTCAGCAAACACTTTAGTCCTGACAAATTCTTGAGAAGATGAAATTAAACCATCTAGCCATATCGGAGTACCTAAGAGAGGATAGGAAGGAAGAGCCAAGGTAACATTTCTTATTAAGGGAATCTCTACTCCAGCGATATTCTCATAGTCCTTATCCACACTATCAATGGTAAAGCTCTTTTTTATACAATCAATGTACAAAGGAATACTAAATAGTTCTGCAAAAGCATACACCCGATCACGAGCTTGTTTATAGATCTTTTTTTTCTTAATAAAGTCTCGATTCGCCATGTGTACTTCGGCTTGAAGTAGAGCTTTTTTGAGCTTCAGAGTGGGAAGATAGGCCTCTAAACGTGCAAGCTTAGTTTTTTCTAGGCGTAGGGTATGTTTGGTCAGCTTGATTTGGTCGGACATAACTTCGGCCAATACTTATTTATTAAATGTTCTTTGATCCCCACTTCTTCACAAGTAAAATTTTGTGCAAGAATTTTCCAGCCAATATCCAGGGCTTCTTCTAAAGGAGTATTTACATCTAAGCTCATCAAGCGCGTTTCAAAGAGTTCTGCAAAAGCTAAAAGATGCTTATCCCAAGTAGAAAGCTTAAACCCCATGGACATCCTCTCCGCAGCTTTACGAGAATCCGCATAGAGACGGATTAATGCGTTTGCTAAATCTCCATGATCTTCACGAGTTACTTTACCAATGACTAACTGTTTAAGACGTGATAAGGAACCAAAAGGATCAATACGATTATTTTTTAAATAAAACTGTCCTTCAGTAATAAATCCTGTGTTATCCGGAATAGGATGTGTAATATCGTCTCCTGGCATCGTTGTGACAGCCACAATAGTAATAGAACCTCCACCTGCAATATCCACAGCTTTTTCATAACGCAATGCTAAATCTGAATAAAGGGAACCTGGATACCCACGATTCGCTGGAATTTGGTCCATAGTAATCGCAATTTCCTTCAATGCATCAGCAAAGGCTGACATATCTGTAAGCAATACTAAGACATTTTTTTTCTTCTCTATAGCGAATTTCTCTGCACAAGCTAATGCCATGTCTGGAACTAATACACATTCTACAGGAGCATCTACAGCTTGATGAATAAACATCACACATTTATCTATAAAGCTGAGCTTATTAGCTTCTTCGACAAAAAAGTTATAATCGACAAATGTCAACCCCATACCTCCAATAATGACAATGTCGGCATCAGTTTGACTTGCAATACGCATTAATAGGGCATTATGATTTTCTCCTGCAGATGAAAAAATCGGAATTTTTTGAGATTTTACTAAGCAATTAAACACATCAATCATAGGAATGTTGGTTCGCACCATATCTCTAGGCACAACACGACATACTGGGTTGAATGTTGGTGTGGAAATGTCTATTGGTTCACCAAAGCAATCTCCTTCACCATCTATCGGTTTTCCCACCCCATTCAGTCTTCTTCCCAATAAGGAATCCCCATAAATAACTTCCATGGATCTTCCTAAAAAAACCACATGATCGCCTGTAGATAATCCTGAGGTCCCACCAAAAACCTGGAGTGTAACTTTGTTAGCATCAAAGCGCAGTACAGAAGCATATGAAGATCTTCCATCAGCTCTTTCTATTTCTGCCAACTCCCCTAAACATGCGCCTTCTGCTTTTAAAGTAATCAAGTTTCCTTTGATATCAGTAATTTTTGTATATATTGTTTGCATATTTTCTATGTTGTTTGTATCACTTTGGTTTCTAACAACTTAAGAATAACTTCCTTACTTTCCAGATATTCTTCAGAAAGAAACACCTGCCCATTCAAGGTCTTAATCTTGCTTTGTAATTCAAGGAAACAACTTCTTGCATCATCGGAGCTATCGAAAGTAAATTTGGTGTCGAAAATCCCACTAATAAGTAAGAACAATTCTATTTGTCGCTCAAAAGGACAGTAGCAATCGACAGGATCAAAGGCATTTTGCTGAAGATAGCAAAAATCGTAAAGCTCTGCTTTTAAATAAATTTCCATATCTTCCATGGAAATTCCTTCTTCTCCCACAACTTCCATACGTTTATCTATTTCTGAGCCATGAATGAGAAAGTTCTCTGCTTTTTTTACAGCTGCTCCCCAACCTATAACTTTATGTTCCAAAATTTGAGCTACCCGATCCAAGTATTTCGACCAAGACATCATAGGATCTATGGAAGGATACCGTCGTGCGTCAGCGCGTGACTTAGAAAGGCCACAAAAAGCTCCTACTACAGACAATGTTGCTTGTGTTACTGGCTCTTCAAAATTACCTCCTGCAGGAGATACGGCTCCACATATTGTTAGTGAACCTTCGGAGCCATCTTTCATCTTTAGAGCTCCCCCACGCTCATAGAACGTGGCAATACGGGAAGCCAAATAAGCAGGAAAGGCTTCTTCTCCAGGGATTTCCTCAAGACGACCAGAAATTTCTCTAAGAGCTTGAGCCCATCGCGAAGTAGAATCTGCAAGCAACAACACATGTAACCCCATCTGGCGATAATATTCTGCAATCGTAACCCCCAAATAAATTGAAGATTCTCTGGCAGCCACTGGCATAGAGGAGGTGTTACAAATAATACATGTCCTATGCATCAAAGATTCCCCTGTATGCGGATCAATTAGGTGGGGGAACTCTTGCAATACCTCAACCACCTCGCCGGCACGTTCACCACACGCACAAAGAATCACAATATCTACAGCTGCATATTTCGATAGATGGTGTTGTAAGACTGTCTTACCCGCACCAAAAGGTCCTGGGGTACAGAAGGTTCCTCCTTTCAATATAGGAACTTGTGTATCTAATACTCTTAAGCCAACATCCATGATTTCATGAGCAGGAATCTTTTCTCCTTCTATAAAAGCTTGTTTTATTGGCCATCTTTGCACCATAGTAAAAGAAAGCTCTTGACCCGAGGAATCACGACCTTTTGCCACTATAGTATAAGCATTATAACTCCCTTCCGAGATCACCCAAGTAAGTGTAACTTCTTTAAAACAAGAGAATGGCAGCATAATCTTATGAATAAAGCGTCCTTCTTTTACTGTCCCCAAGACATCGCCACGCGTTAATACGTCTCCAACAGTAGCTTTGGGAACATAATCCCAAAGAGATTGGTCAGAAAGAGCAGCTGCATATTTTCCTCTTTGCAAAAATGAGCTACTTTCAGCAAGCACCTGAAGACGATTTTGCAAACCATCAAAAATTCCTTGGAGTAACCCAGGGCCCAGCTCAGCTTCTAAAAGATGTCCTGAAAATGTAACCAAAGCACCACGATTTATGCCTTGGGTATCTTCAAAAACTTGAATTTTCACTTCTTGACCAACAACTTCAATAACCTCAGCCTTTAACCATGTTTCGTCTACATTGACATAAGCAACCTCCCCTTGACGTACATACCCATCAAAATGCACGCGCAATAAGTTCCCATAGGCTTCTGTGACATAGCCTTGTGTTGTTTGTTCTGAGGTTATTACCATGTGATTGCCTGTTCAATATGATTAATAATTTCATTTCCTTTCGCAAAATTTGTCAAGCCGTTACGAATAGCAAACATATAAGCTGTGACCCTTGCCAATATAAAATTTTCATTAAAATAGGCTTCCCGATAAAATTCCTCGAGTTTATGAAATTCGTAAAGAGCCAGTGTACGATGCAATGTTTGTGGCAAACGTCCATAATCCTCAAGGACGCCTTTTAAGTCTGAAAATTCTTTAGGCAATTCATAATTCGGAGCGTCTTTTTGCATTAATACTTCAAGTACAATGGGATCCGAACTATCCTCATCTCTTAAAACATAAGAAACATCCAAGTGTAACACACGTGCACGAAACCCTGCCAAGACTACCCGCAATTGCTGTTGAAATGTGAAATACATGTGTAAAAACTGTGAAGAACTATTTTGATAGTAGACAAGAAAATCTCGCATGAGAGAGAAAAAATTGTATACACGTTCTTCAGGAGTTTTATATTTTATCAAGAAGTCCTTAAAAAAATCTTCAAATTCACAGTCATCAGTCCACTGCTGGCGTGCGATCATACTTTCCACATTTTCCTGAGTGACTGTTCCGAAAGAAAGAGGAGGCGATTTCCCTGCCCAAAAAAAAGCAAAATTATCAAAATCAAAAAAACGCTTGAGAAGTTCGTAATAGCCCAGATCTTTATTGGATAAATTTAAATTTAAAAGGTCGTCTAGATCTTCAATAGAAAAAGCTGGCGGAGCTTCAGGTAATTGAAGAGGCAGAAACGAGGATAAAAAATAATATTGAGTCATACTAACTCTAAATCTAGTGACAGGCTCTATTGTATTGCTGGCAATACTAAGAATCCTGGAATATCATTTCACGAAAGTCTTTTTGTAAATACCGCATGAAGAGATCCAGGAGAGTATCTGAGCTTAAGTCTAGAACCCAATTCTTCTCTTCAATTTTTAATTGAACACCGCCAACAAAACTGCCAGCAACGATTCCTTTCTTTCGTAATTTTGTTGTTATTGCTTTCCCTAGCAATTCGTTCACTGCGCGTGGGTTCACCTGTTTTCCTATTGACGCCATAAGATTCCCCATGATGCCCTGATTTTCAACAGTTTGAACTAAAGCTGTGATTAATTTCGCAACAACTTCGGGATCCGTAGTGATATGTTCAAGCCATTCTGCTAAAGATTCTTTGAAAATTTTATGCTCCACGGCTTGTTTTAAAGCTTCTAGAGAGCGCTTGCCTGCTTGAGAAAGAGTAGCTTCCCCTTGCTTTATTTTCTGATTCGCTGTTTCTTTTGCAGTTGCAAGGATACTTTTAGCTTGATCTTGAGCTTCCTGTATGATTCTTTTAGCTTGTTCTTTGGCACTTTGCACTACTGCTGAAGCTTCTTCTTCTGCAGGTTTCAAAGTTTCCAAACGCAAGGTATCACAAATGTGTTTAAGTTTATCATCTGCGCTAAGATTTGTCATTACACGACACCACGGACCTTTTGAGAAAACAGAGTTTATCTTAAAAAAAGATTACATTATGATTCAACTAATTCAGTAGTTTATGTCATTACCCCATTTAAATAAAATTAAATAAAAATTTCTATGACACTTCTTGTTCTTCTTACTTTTCTGTTTACTAATATACCTCTAGGGGCTGCACAAGCAAGCCGACAGTCTTCAACTTCTCAGTCTAAGCAACGCCTAACAACATTAAGAAAACATGAACAGACATGTTTTTTTAATAAATCCAAAAATATTCGGCATGAGAACCTGAGAGGTAGATCGCGTAAGCAAACCGAAAAGACATCTACAAAAAAAATCCACCCTATTTCTAATTGGATTTCGTATTCTCATACAGATTATACAATCCGTATTCCCACTTCTTGGCAATGCATCGATGACAAAGTACAACTTCCTGAAAAGTTAGATGTTGTTTTTATTGGTCAGGGAACCGGGAGTCTCACTCCTACTATCAATATTGCTCAGGAAGTCACTTCCAAGCAACTTTCTGAATATATTGAAGAGATTTTAGCTTATCATAAAGCCAATGAACTCACGTTAGAATCTTCGGTATTCACTCAAATCCAATCACCCAGCGGCGAGTTTACTATTATCAAAACGGAAAAAAAATCTTCGTGGGGACGTGTATTTTGTCTTCAAGCTGTAACCATTGTAAATCACAATGCCTATATTGTTACAAGCACAGCAACACTAGATGATTACCCCACGCTCTCTTTTACTTTTTTAAAAACAGTTGCTTCATTTCAGCTTACTAGTAAAGAGTCTTCTTCAGGAAATGTCATTCTTCAAGAAGCCTTAAACGCATTAGAGAATGAGATAAAAGATAATCATTAAGTGAGGACTTGGCTTTCGCTATGTAATATGGTTTTTTTCAAAGCATCAAAAATGAAGCGTATAGCAATTTGTTTACCTTCTAGAGAGAGGTTTAAAACTACGGGAAAACGCGAAAATAACAGTTGGAAAGGGATGTCCACATTATTATCTTGGATAGATACTGAAACTGCAGCATCTCCAAGTATAGAGTTCGCCTCATAGATTCTTTTACACAAGGCTATAAACTGACGGATAGCAGTTCGCATAACTGCATCAAAAGTATAAGCAGAGTCACAAGAGTTACAAATAAGAATATCTTCTAAATTAAAAATAGAAAAGGAAACAGAGCCTTTACAACAGCAAGGGCAAGAAAACACTAATAGCGACGCATTACGGTTCATTTTATCTTTCTTTATTTGCCTTAAGGTTCGCGCTTTCTTACTTCCGAGCTAGACCTCATTTATTAAGCAGATTAGGTACCTTCGGCACCAATCTGCTTAATAAACTCTGTAACTGCAGTTTCAAGAATCTGGGTATCTCCAGCAAATATACGAACCCCTTCGGCAAGCTTTTCTGTCGCCATGGCATCTTCATTCATTAAAAAGCGAAATACACTTTCTGTTAATTCTATAGGCTGCACATCTAATTTTTTAGCTTCTGCAGCATCTAATTTTTTAATCACAGGGTTTTGAGATTTTTTCAATTCTTCTAATATTTTAGGTGATACTGTTAAAAGATCACAACCCGCTAAAGCCAATACTTGTTCTTTCATGCGAAAAGAGGCTGCCATAATTTGAGTAGAAATATTGAATTTTTTATAATAAGCATAAATATTTGCTACTGAAGAAACTCCAGGGTCTGCATCTATAGAATATCCTTCATCTCCATAAGCTGCAATCCACCAGTCATAAATACGACCAACAAAAGGTGAAATTATCGTCGCCTTGACTTCGGCGGCAGCAATTGCTTGAATAAGGTTAAAAACCAAAGTAACATTACAGGCAATGCCTTTTGCTTCTAACAACTCTACAGCTTGGATACCTTCCCATGTCGCAGGAATCTTTATTAATAGGCGTTTTTTGTCTCCCCCCATAGCTTCATAAAGGTCGGTAAAAAAAATGGCGCGTTGTACCATGGCTTCAACATTGAAAGCTAGACGCGCATCGATTTCCAGAGAAATTCGACCAGAAATGTTCTTAAGAATCTCCAAACCAAAATTAATTTGAATCTTATCCAAAATGAAGGTCAGGGTTTGAATATCATCACCGTTTTGACGAATTCCCCAGACAACAGCTTCATTTAATAACTCTTGAAATCGTGGTTCTTGAGCAATTTTGAGGATCAACGAGGGATTTGTAGTGGCATCTTTAGCCCCAGATGCTTTTACTAATTCAGGATCTCCGTTATCGCAAACAATAGTACTCCATTGCTTTAGTTGATCAAATTCGCTAGACATATTACCCTGCTATCACTATTAGCCTACAAGTGAGGTTAACAAAAAAAATGATTACCATCAAGGAGGTTATGGTTATGATTCTAACCTCCAATGTTCAATGTTCTAGTCCATGGCTACTTAACAAGCACATTCAGATTCACTAATGAAGTCAAAAACTAAATCTTCCTGTTCTTTTTCTAAATACTGTTTAATACGTTTATGAGTTTCAAATCCTGTACCTCCAGGAATCATATGCCCCATAATCACATTCTCTTTAAAGCCTAACAGATAGTCTGTCTTACTACTACAGGCAGCGTCTGTCAATACTCGTGTTGTATCTTGGAAGGAAGCTGCAGAGATAAAGGATTCAGTTCCTAGAGAAGCTTTAGTAATTCCAAGCAATACAGGAACAGCTTGCGCAGGTTTCCCTCCGTCTTCCTCAGTACGACGATTCTCTTTATAGAATTCTTTTTTATTTACATCCTCACCAAAGAGTAGTGTTGTATCACCTGGATCTGTAATCCGAACTTTTTGCAACATTTGACGAACAATGATTTCGATATGTTTGTCGTTGATATCCACTCCTTGTAAACGGTAAACCTCTTGAACTTCATTGACAAGATATTTTTGGAGCTCTCGTACACCGCAAATTTCCAAAATTTCGTGAGGAACAACCAAACCATCAGTAAGTTGTTGACCTTTAATTACGTTATCACCACGCTGCACAATCAAATGTTTTGTTAATGGAATCAAGTGTTCTTCCTCCATTCCAGTAAACTCATCGCGGACAACAAGAATACGTTTGTTCTTTTGGACTCCCTTAAAGTCTACAATCCCATCAATTTTTGCGATGTCAGCAGCGTCTTCGGGTTTGCGAGCTTCCACCAATTCAGCAACGCGAGGTAACCCTCCTGTAATATCTTTTGTCTTAATCGCTCCCCGGGGCAATCTAGCCAAAAGCATTCCGGGATCCACTTTTTGACCTTCTTCCACCGAAATAATTGCTCCTGAAGGTATTGCATAAGTTCCAACAAGTTCCGAAAGGTGAATATCATCATAAATAGCAATTTGTGGATGCAGTTCTCCACGATGTTGCTTCACAATAAGTTCGACAAGTCCAGTATTTTTATTCACTACCTTTTCAGTAGAGACTCCTTCAACCAAATCTTCATATTTTACAAACCCTGGTTTATCGCAAATAATAGGAATGTTGTGGAGCTCAACTTCAGCAATTCTTTGTCCTTTACAGACAGGTTCTCCATCAGCTATAAGAATCTTTACACCCAATTCTACGGGGAAAGTTTCTAAACTTTCGATAGATTTTGTATTTAATAATCTTTTATATTCTTCAAGGCTACGTCCTTCATCGCGGACAACATGAAGGGCTCCTTTTTTATTGAGTACAAGACTATTGCCGTCTTTCTCTTGAACAATACGAAGATCCATGTAAACCAAAATCCCCCCACTGTTTGTCACAATTTCTGGCGTTGAGGATGTTGCAGCAATACCACCCAAGTGGAATGTTCTCATTGTTAACTGTGTACCTGGTTCTCCAATAGATTGAGCAGCAATAATTCCTACAGCTTCGCCCATACCGATAAGACGACCATTGGCAAGATTAAGACCATAGCACTTTGCACACACACCACGAGAGCTTTCACAAGTTAACGTTGAACGAATCTTTATTCCTTCAATACCTGCATCATCGATAACCTCTGCTTGTAATGAAGTAAGAACATCTCCAATTTCAGCCAGCAACTTACTTTTATCTCCAGGCTGATAAATATCTTCAGCTACAGTACGGCCATAAATACGATCTTTAAGTGGTAAAAGTTCTTCAGAACCTTGACGAATAGCAGAAATTTCGATGTGATTTAAAGTTCCACAATCTTGTTCAGTAATAATAACATCTTGAGCAACATCTACAAGTCTTCTTGTAAGATATCCAGAGTCTGCAGTTTTCAAAGCAGTATCCGCCAAACCTTTTCGTGCACCGTGAGAAGAAATAGAGTATTCTAACACGGTAAGTCCTTCGCGAAAATTTGAAGTGATTGGCGATTCAATAATAGCACCATTGGGTTTCGCCATTAATCCTCGTAAAGCTCCTAACTGTTTCAACTGAGATTTGTTTCCTCGAGCACCAGAATCAATCATAAGGAATAGGGGATTGTGCTTACTACGTTTTTGTTTACTAATCTCTATATAAAGTGCGTTAGAAAGTTGATCCGAAACTTCTGTCCAAATACTAATCGTTTTTGAATGCCGCTCTCCTTCTGTGATGATTCCGTCATCATATTGTTTTCTAACAATAGCCACTTTATCGTAAGCATCTTGTAAGATTTTACTTTTAATCTCAGGAATTTGCACATCCTTTAATCCCATAGAAATAGCAGCTTTTGTTGCTTGGATGAATCCGAGATCCTTAAGATCATCTAAAAAACATACAGTAGCTTCTAAGCCGACTTTTTTATAGCATTGCAAAATCAACTCGCTAATCCGTTTACTTGGCATGCTGTAATTCTGAAACCCTAATTCTTTGGGAACAATTCTATTAAATAAGACTCTTCCTGGAGTAGTTTCGATAATTTGTCCATCTATGCGAACTTTAATTCTCTCATGAATATGAATACCTCGTCCTGTCTCATCCCGACGAGTTCCACATATTTCATCTACAAATCCACCATTATTTAATGCCCGCAGCACTTCAATGACGTCTTTAAAAATCTTCGTTTTCCCCCCATGTTCTTCAGGGAAGTATGTGGGGTCTGCCATAAGATAATACAATCCTAAAGTCATATCCTTAGAAGGAATCGCTACAGGTTTTCCAGAAGAAGGAAGGAAAATATTATCTGGTGCCATCATTAAAATTTTAGCTTCAAGTTGTGCTTCTATGGAAAGAGGAACGTGCACAGCCATTTGGTCTCCGTCAAAGTCGGCATTAAATGCTGCACACACTAAAGGATGTACTCGAATGGCTTTACCTTCAATAAGTACAGGTTCAAAAGCTTGTATCCCCAAACGATGTAATGTAGGAGCGCGATTTAACAGTACAGGATGTCCTTTAATAATCTCTTCCAGCACATCCCAAACTTCAGGAGCTCCACGTTGAATCATTTTCTTAGCAGAACGGATAGTATAGACACTCCCCTGATCTTTAAGACGCTTAATAATAAAAGGTTCAAATAACTCTAGAGCCATTTCCTTGGGTAACCCGCATTGATTAAATTTCAATTCAGGTCCAACAATAATAACAGAACGTCCGGAGTAATCTACTCGTTTTCCGAGAAGGTTTTGACGAAAACGTCCATTCTTCCCCTTTAACATCTCTGAAAGGGATTTTAATGGACGATTGCCAGCTCCCATGACTGGATGACCGTGACGACCATTATCAAATAGTGCATCCACGGCTTCCTGTAGCATACGTTTTTCATTGCGTACAATGACTTCTGGTGTTTTTAATCGTAAAATTGCTTTCAAACGATTGTTACGATTAATTACACGACGATATAAATCGTTCAAGTCTGAGGTTGCAAAACGTCCGCCATCTAAAGGAACTAGAGGACGAAGATCGGGGGGGACTACAGGAATATTCCTTAATACCATCCATTCAGGGTTATTAGAAGAAGAAACGAAGCCTTCAATAATTTTTAATCGTTTAGCAAGTTTCATTCTTGCTTGTTGGGATTTCGTTTTACGCAAACGTTCTTTTAATTCTTTAAGTAAACTTTGAAGGTCTTCAGACTTTAATAGATCATAAATTGCTTCGCCTCCCATTTTGGCAACAAAAGCATCTTTACTCCACTTTTCTATTACTTCACGATACTGGGCATCATTTAAAAGCTGCTTCTTTGTTAAGTCAGTTTTACCTGGATCAATGACAACGTATTCTTCATAATAGATGACGCGTTCAAGATCCGAAGCAGTCATACCAAGTACATTACCAATTCTTGATGGTGTGGTTTTAAAAAACCAAATATGAACAATAGGAACAGCGAGTTCAATATGAGCCATGCGTTCTCGACGTACTTTTGAAAGAGTAACCTCAACTCCACAACGATCGCAAACAATTCCTTTATGCTTAATCTTTTTATATTTTCCACAGCAACATTCCCAATCTTTGGTAGGACCAAAGATTTTTTCACAGAACAATCCACCTTTTTCTGGTTTAAATGTACGATAATTTATCGTTTCAGGTTTTTTAATTTCTCCACAAGACCACTTATCTCGGATCGCAACATCTGAAGCTATGCCTATTTCTAATTTATCAAACAGCCCCTCTTTGGAAAGGACACCAATGTCTCGAGAATTTTCTCCGAACATTATTTTCTCCAACAAGTATTTTTTTTAAGCGTCTACTACCATAGGACGAACATCAAGTCCTAAACCTTGCATCTCCTTAATTAAGACATTAAAAGATTCAGGAGTTCCTGATCTTAAAAGATTTTCTCCTTTAACAATCGACTCATAGATTCTCGTCCGTCCAGAGACATCATCAGATTTTACTGTAAGAATTTCCTGAAGCATATGGGCCACACCATAAGCCTCTAGAGCCCAAACCTCCATCTCTCCAAACCTTTGTCCACCCATTTGAGCTTTACCTCCAAGAGGCTGCTGTGTAACTAAGGAGTAGGGTCCAATAGATCTTGCGTGAATTTTATCAGCAATTAAGTGACTGAGTTTTAGCATATAAATGTAACCAATAACGACCTTATTATCAAATCGCTCACCCGTTTTACCGTCATAAAGGAAGGACTTGCCATCCTCTGGCAATCCTTGCTCGATCATCATGTCCCAAATACGATTTTCCGGGAATCCTTCAAATACAGGAGTTTTAACGTAAATGCCTGCAGTTTTTGCAGCATAACCAAGATGTGTTTCCAATACTTGTCCTAGGTTCATCCTTGAAGGCACACCTAGAGGATTAAGAATCATCTGTACGGTTTCACCGTTGGCAAGATAAGGCATGTCCGCTTCAGGAACAATCTTGGATACGACGCCTTTATTTCCATGACGCCCTGCCATTTTATCTCCGACTTGAAGTTTTCTCTTAGAAGCAACATAAACTTTTACTTGGCGAATTACACCATGATCTAAATCTGCATCGCCTTCTCGAATATGTTCAACTTCAGTTCTATAGTTTACTTCTAAACGTTGCAGAGTAGTTTCATAACCTGACAATAATCCTTTCAATACATCATACATTTCACAAGGAGGCATGAGAAGATCGACTAAAGCTTCTTGCTCAAGAATTTCTATAGTATCTTGGTCAAAAACAACTCCTTCATGGACTAGGATATCAGCCGTACGACGATGAATAATAGAAGCTGGAGCCTTTTCATTCAGTAAAAGAGCTCCTAATTTTTCACGATATTCCGTTTTTAATACGGCAATTTGGTTTTTATATCCCTTTTGGAGATCTTTAAGGTAAACAGCTTCCTCTACAAGCTCATCATCACTTTTAGACAAGCGGTCTTTTCTACTAAAGACCTTCACATCCATAACTACACCTTCCGTACCAGGAGGAACTGTTAAAGAGGCATCTTTAACATCGGCGGCTTTCTCTCCAAAGATAGCACGCAGCAAGCGCTCTTCAGGAGCTAATTCTGTTTCTGATTTCGGTGTAATTTTACCGACAAGAACATCTCCAGGTTTTACTTCAGCACCAATACGAATAATCCCGTCTTCTCCAAGATTAGCTAATACCTCATCAGATACGTTGGGAATATCACGAGTAATTTCCTCTTTCCCTAATTTTGTATCCCGTGCGGTTAGTTCAAATTCTTCGATATAAATTGAGGTATACGCATCCTTTCGAATTAGTTTTTCGGATATAATGATAGCGTCTTCAAAGTTATATCCATACCAAGGCATAAAGGCAACAAGGACATTTTTACCCAAGGCCAACTCTCCACTGTCTGTCGCAGGTCCATCGGCAATCACGTCGCCTTTTATTATTACATCACCTACTGAGCACAAAGGCTTTTGATTAATACACGTACCAGAATTTGATCTTAAGAATTTTTTTAAAGGATATATACGCTTAATCGTTGGATTATGTTTAGCAGAAACAATAACATTATAACCGTCGACGAAATCTACTATACCATCTTCTTCTGCAACAACAATCGCTCCAGAATCTTTGGCAGCGCGACACTCTAGTCCTGTACCTACAATAGGAGCTTCTGTTTTAAGTAAAGGCACTGCTTGACGTTGCATGTTGGATCCCATTAAAGCACGGTTAGCATCGTCATGCTCTAGGAAAGGAATCAAGCCTGTTACAATAGAGACAAGCTGTTTGGGAGAAACGTCCATATGTGTTACTGTGTTCGTAGGCGCTTCGTAAGCTTCACCACTGTGACGCACCCAACATACAGGTTCAGTAAACATATTGTATTCATCTAAACTTGCAGAAGCTTGAGCAATCACACATTCTTCTTCCACATCGGCTGTCATATACTCGATTTCATCTGTTACAATACCATCTCTGACAATACGGTAGGGCGTTTCAATAAATCCAAACTCATTAATTTTAGCAAAAGCCGACAGAGAAGTAATTAAACCAATATTCGGTCCTTCCGGCGTTTCAATAGGACAGATACGTCCATAGTGACTGGCATGGACATCTCGAACTTCAAACCCTGCACGTTCCCTGTTTAACCCCCCAGGACCTAAAGCAGAAAGACGTCGTTTATGAGTCAGCTCAGCCACAGGATTGGTTTGGTCCATGAATTGTGACAATTGCGAACGCCCAAAGAAATCTTTCAATACACTTGCAAGACCTTTAGCAGAAACAATTTTTCCGGGTGTTAAGGTATCTGAAGAAAAATCAAATAAATTCATTCTTTCCCGAACAATTTTCTCCATTCTTGCAAGACCAGAACGGCATTGATTCTGAATTAGTTCTCCAACAGAACGGACCCGCCGATTTGCAAGATGGTCAATGTCATCTACACCAGCTTTTTCATCTCCCATTTTTAAGCGAATGAGGTATTTTAAAGCGCCAATCACATCTTCTTTTCTCAAGGTAACTTGAGATAGAGCTTCATCATCCATAGCAAAGCCTAACTTACGATTAAGCTTATAACGACCTACACGTCCCAAGTTATAGCGCTTAGGATCAAAGAATAATCTCATAATTGTAGATCGTGCATTTGCTAGAGTTGCAGGTTCTCCTGGACGTAATCGACGATAAAAATCTTTCAACGCGGCTTCATAAGAATCGGTAGGATCTTTAGCTAGCATTTTAATAATAGGGTGATTTTCATCAGCATCAACAGCAATTTTTACTGCAGTAATCCCAGCATCTAACATACGTTTTAACATAGCTGTACTGAGCTTTTCTCCAGCCTTACCGTAAACTAAGGAAGAGGTCTCATCAATGACGTTATCAGCCAAAACCCTTCCCACAAGCAAAGCAAAATCTTTTTCACTTTTAAGAACGTTCTCTTCTATTTTAAAAAATTCTTCAATGATGTCAGCGTCTGAGGAATATCCTAAAGCACGAATGAAGGTCATTGCCAAAATTTTACGACGACGTTTTTTCCTATCAATATGAATATAAATTAAGTCATTGATATCAAAAATGGCCTCGAGCCAACTCCCTCGATAAGGAATGATTCTAAATGAAAAAAGAATATTCCCCTTGGAATGTTTTTCTTGTTCAAAGTTAATGCCTGGGGAACGATGAACCTGTGAAACAACAACGCGTTCTGCGCCGTTAATAATAAAAGTTCCTTTATCAGTCATGATGGGAATGGTTCCCATATAAACTTCTTCTTCTTTAATGCCCGTTTCATCGATTAATCGGAAGCAGACTTTTAAAGTCACACTATAAGTAATTCCCCTCCGAATACATTCTTCTGGAGAATATTTAGGCACACCTAAATTATAAGAAAGATACTCGAGAATCGTGGCTTCATTGTAAGATTTAATAGGAAAAATTTCTCTGAAAACTTCTTCTAAACCAATATTTTCTCTTTCTTCTGCTAACTTGCCAATCTGAAGAAACTGCTTATAAGACTTAATTTGAATTTCGATAAGATTTGGAAGGTCTAGGATATCTTCCTTTTTTTTGACACTGACCCGTTCAGGGCATTTGAACATGCGCGCTCTCCTGCTATTGTGATGCAACAAAACTTCCCTAAACAAGCTCACCTATGCCTGTCTGGGGCGGATTTAATTTTTTAACATGAAAAGAAAAGAAAAACTCTTATATTTTTCTTTTCCATAACACTACAGTCCCTTAGCGGAAGCTTTTGCACCTGCTTCTTGTAATTTTTTGACAGTTTCTTCAGCATCAACTTTAGAAGTTTTCTCTTTGACAACTTTAGGCAAGCCTTCTGTCATTTCTTTAGCTTCTTTTAAAGCCAAGCCTGTGATTTCTCTAATAACTTTTAAAACACCAATTTTTTTATCTGCGGGAACCTCTTCAAGAGTTACTATAAACTCTGTAGGTTCAACAGGAGCAAGAGCTTCTCCACCACCAACGGCACCTGCCACGGCAACCATAGGAGCTGCAGCAGTAACATCCCACTTTTCTTCTAATAATTTTCTTAATTGAGAGAGTTCAAGCACTGTTAGGCCACTCAACTTCTCTACCAAGACTTCCAAACTTTCTATTGTCACTTTTGTCACCCTTACTTGATTTTGAGAACTTTAACTACATTCCTTAATTCTTTTCTGCCTTCTGCTGTACGCAGGAGATAATACCAGAAAGAGCAGAACCCATAATTCCCACAACTTGAGACATAGGCGCAGCAAATAATCCGACGATTTGCTGTCTAAGCTCTTTGAGAGATGGTAGTTTAGCGACAGCTTCCACTTCTTCACCAGAAAGGGAGGCGTTGTCTATTCTTCCAGCAAGAAAAACTAAAGAATTGTTGTGTTGTTTATTAAAATCTAATACCTGTTTTGCTGCTACAATAGGATCTCCATAAGAAAATACAACTCCAAGATGTCCTTCATCACTGTAGCTTATTTCTACACCAGTAGCCTCTAAAGTTTTCAACAAAATCCTTTTCTTCAAAACTTCAAACTCTGCAGAAACTTCGGATAATGAATTACGAAACTCCCGAGAGCAAACTGCTGTCATTCCAAGATATCTTAATAAAATAAAACCCTGAGATGCAGAAATCTTTTCCTTTACCTCTTGAAGAAGCAATACTTTTTCTTCTTTCATTTTCCCTCTATATGATTAAGATGCCATTAATTCCCTAGTATCTATAGAGATTCCAGGTCCCATAGTAGAAGAGATTGTAAATGAAACCAAATACTGACCTTTAGCTGTTGGAGGCTTAGCTTTAATAAGAGCTGCACTTAACGCCTCAATATTTTCTTTAATTTGAGAACCATCAAAAGATAATTTGCCTACACCCACATTACATACGCCAGCACGATCTGCTTTAAATTCAATTCTTCCTTTGCGTAGCTCTCCTATACTTTTGGAAACATCTGTGGTTACGGTGCCTGTTTTAGGAGTAGGCATAAGATTTCTGGGCCCTAAAACCTTTCCTAACTTCCCCACCTCACGCATCATATCAGGCGTGGCAACGGCAACATCAAATTCTAACCACCCAGTTTTGATCTTATCAATAAGATCATCACTACCGACAAAATCAGCACCAGCGTCAATAGCCTCCTTAGCCTTATTTCCAGCAGCAAAAACTAAAATCTTTAAAATTTTTCCCGTTCCATTAGGCAAAAAAACAGCCCCACGGATTTGCTGATCACTCTTTTTAGGGTCTATACCTAATTTAATGGAAACATCTACCGTTTGGTCAAAGCGCACTGCAGGACACTGTTTTAAAATATCTATACCTTCTTGCAAAGAATATGGCTTTGAAAAATCATAACCTTTTAAGATGCTTCGTATACGTTTTCCGTGTTTTGTCATAATTATGTAGCTCTATAAATAACAAGTTATTCTACGTCTATACCCATGCTACGGGCAGTACCTTCCACCATCCGCTTGGCAGATTCTAAAAGAATGACATCCATATCTTTCATTTTTTGTTCAGCAATAATTGCAATCTGAGTCTGAGTTAATTTTCCTACTTTAGTGCGATTAGGAATTTTAGAACCGGACTCCAAATTTAGGGTCTTTTTAATCAAAGAAGAAACTGGAGGCTGCTTCGTTATAAAAGTAAAAGTTTTATCTGAATATACAGTAATTACTACAGGCAGTAAATCTCCTGGCTTATCTTGAGTTGCAGCATTAAATTCCTTACAGAATCCCATAATATTTACTCCAGCAGCACCTAAAGCAGGTCCGATGGGTGGAGCAGGATTTGCTTTACCTCCGAGGATTTGCAATTTAATTATTTTCACTACCTTTTTATTCGACATACTAGACCTTATTTTGTATTCAAGGACCTCGGCAAGCAGAGGGCAAAAAAACTAAAATTATAAGAAGATAGAGAATAAGAATACACAGATTTTATTCTACTATTCACTTTCCTGTCCCAGAGCTACTTCTTCCACCTGCCAGAATTCTAAATCATCTACACGAGTTTCTCGCCCAAAAATCGAAACCATAACACTTAAACGACCTTTATCATGAAAGACCTCGGAAACCACCCCAATGAAGTTGACAAACACTCCATCATTAATCTTAACCCGAGAACCCACTTCAAATTGATGCTTCTGAACAATACCGGATTTTTTTTCTTCTATATCTGTGAGAATACTTTTTACTTCATCTTCAGAAAGCGCTACAGGAACACCTCCGCCTAAAAATTCGACAACACCTGGAGTACTCTTTACATAGAGCCATGATTCATCGGTAAGATGCATCTTAATAAGCAGGTATCCTGGCCAAATATATTTTTCGACAATTTTATGTTCACCCTTTTTAACTTCCATAACGTTTTCGATTGGCAAGATAATTTCTTGTATAAAATCAATCATTCCGGAGGATTCTTTGAAATCTTCCAAAGCTTTTTTTACTTTTTTCTCTTGAGCCGTGAAGACTTGAACGACATACCATTTAAACATGCAACTAACCGAACAAAAAGCTTATGATACTACCCAAAAATGTGAGCAACTTACGAAACACTAAATCTATGCAATAGATGGCAAATCCGAATCCAAAAATACTGATAATAATGATTTTAACATATTTTCTAAGGTCTCGCCTATTCACCCATTCAATTTTTTTTATTTCATCTAAAAAACCACCTGCAGACTTTGCTTGTTTTTTAGCTGCAGCGAGTTTATGAGATAAAGCCTCGCGATGATTTTGCTGTTTCATAAACTGACTTCTAGATCAAAGTTAAATACCCACGGGTGCGAAGGGAGTCGAACCCCCGACCGGCGGCTTTGGAGGCCACTGCTCTACCAGCTAAGCTACACACCCAGAAAGCACAATACAATGCTGTATTGCGCATTATTTTCACTTAATTTCTTTAAGCAATAATCTTTGAAATCGTTCCAGCCCCAATAGTACGACCACCTTCACGAATAGCAAATCTCATTCCTTCCTCTAGAGCAACGGGACAGATAAGTTCAATATTTAACTCGACGTTATCTCCAGGCATAACCATTTCCACATTCTCAGGGAGAGTAACCACGCCTGTCACATCAGTGGTGCGGAAAAAAAATTGCGGCCTATACCCACTAAAGAATGGCTTATGACGCCCGCCTTCTTCTTTTTGCAATACATAAACAGCAGATTTAAATTTAGTATGAGGTTTTACGCTATTAGGTTGGCAAATAACCATACCTCTTTCTACATCATTCTTGCCAATACCTCGAAGAAGTAGGCCTACATTTTCTCCTGCGCGACCTTCTGGGAGTTCTTTTCTGAACATTTCTACGCCAGTTACGATAGTTTCCTTTGTATCTCCCAACCCAACAATTTGAACTTTATCAGAGACTTTAACAATCCCACGCTCAATTCTTCCTGTCACTACTGTACCACGACCAGATATTGAAAATACGTCTTCAATGGGCATAAGAAAAGGCTTATCAACTTCTCTTTCTGGGGTAGGAATATTGTCATCTACCGCTTGCATCAATTCACGTACTTTCTCGATATAGGAGATATCTCCTTCCAAAGCTTTCAATGCAGAGCCTCGAATGATAGGACATCCTTTATATCCTTTCTCGTCGAGAAGTTCACTTAATTCCATTTCCACTAGATCAACGAGTTCTGCATCTTCTTGAGAAATCATATCTACCTTGTTGAGAAATACAACAATATAAGGCACGCCTACTTGCCTAGCTAAAAGAATGTGTTCTTTGGTTTGAGGCATAGCACCATCGGTGGCAGAAACAACAAGAATAGCTCCATCCATTTGTGCTGCTCCTGTAATCATATTCTTGACATAGTCAGCATGGCCAGGACAATCTACGTGAGCATAATGACGATTTGGAGTTTCGTATTCAACGTGAGAAGCATTAATTGTAATCCCTCTAGCTTTTTCTTCAGGAGTATTGTCAATCGAACTGTAATCGCGAAAATCGGCTAGCCCATCCCCTGACAACGCACGTGTAATTGCTGCTGTTAGTGTGGTTTTCCCGTGGTCAACGTGCCCGATAGTACCAATGTTGATATGGGGCTTATTACGTTGAAAAGTTTCTTTCGACATCTCTGAATCCTCTTTAAAAAAAATTATTTATTACTCCAACTATTCCTTTCTGCCCAGAATAGGAATTGAACCTATGACCACTTGCTTACCATGCAAGTGCTCTACCACTGAGCTACCTGGGCCTACTTATTTCCACGATTTTCATGGCTCAGAAACTTGCCTAGTCTATGTCACTTATTTTAAAACATCAATAGAAAACAATTAACGATGCCTATAGACAACTCTTGCTTTTGTTAAATCATAAGCGGACATTTCCACAGTTACACGGTCTCCGACAAGTAAACGGATATTACTCATACGCATTTTGCCACAGAGATGCGCAGTTACTGGCATACCGTTTTCTAATAGAACACGGAAATGCATTCCTGGGAGAAGTTCTTCCACCTTACCCTCGAGAACAAGAGTATCTTCTTTTTTTGCCATGTATCAAACTATTCTTCAAAAAATTTCAGGTTAAGGTCATTGCAATGAAGTTGTCCTTAAATATAGATCTAGCCCCACATTTAGAAGAGCAGGCTCCCATTTAGCCTATTCTATAAACGCGACAGGATTATATTGGTTATTTAGAAAAAGTCAAATCTCTTTCACAACAGAGCGAAGATAGTAATAAATTTTTGAATACTTTCCCCTTGCCTACTGACAAAACAAAAAACCAGTATTTACAAAGAAAAACAAGTTATTTTACTATAAAAGTCTTTTATTGCTTTATTTTTTAATAATAATGTCTTCTCCAATATCCTCTAGAGGAAGCTCATCTTCTTTAGTATCACTTTGTGATTTAAATACTACTACTTCCCCGATTTCTCCATCGCAGGCAGATTCTTCGCAGCCGAATTTAGAAGAAGTAAGTATTGTCTTATTTTCACCCCTACCAGTTCAGCCGGCAATTTCGACTTTACCGGCGTTAGGCCTCCTACCTAAAATTTCCTATACTCCGTCTAAACATGTTATTTGGATGCATGTACGTTCGGTTTTAGAAAAAATTAGCAGATTTTTAAGGGATAATTGGAAGTATATACTTTTTTATATTTTAGCTTGGGCATTAATTTTAATCTGTCACCATGCTGTAGCAATGACTTTGACTATTTGGCTAGGTATTGGCCTAGGTATTGGCGTTATTGTAGGTATTATTACTTCGAATTTTCTCGATAAGGAGAATAAGTATAAAGATTATAATAGCCTATGGAATTGGATACATTATGGGATCCAGCAGCTGGATCCGCATGGGACGCGGCAAATTCTTTTAGCTACAATTATTTCATCTATTTCTGCACTAATTTATGCCATCCCTCAAGCTGTAGGTTGTGTTATAGGTTTTTGCATAGGCAATCAGATCAGTATTAAGGCAACCTACCAATTACGTTTTGGGGAAGAAGCGACTTATACTCTTGATAAAAAGGCTCATGAAAACCAAATAGCAAGTATCCAGAGCGCAATTAATGGGTATCAGCTTTTAAAACACCAAATGATCATGCAAAAGCAAATTCAGATACTTCTAGAAGTTAATCAGTCTGCTAATCAAAATGCAGTATTATCACAAACAATGGATTCTTTAAAGCTAGAAACAAGTTGGCCGCTTCCCTACACAGTTGATATTGCAGGGCTAGGGAGATCACAAACTTGGTTATCAGAAAATCCAAATACAGTGATTGAAAAAGCGAACCAGTGTATTCAGACATTATCGCAAACCCTAGTACATTTAAAGCAAGAGCCTGATAGAGTCATCGAGGAGTAAATTTGGAACCTATTTGTCCTCTTCAGCATGCCCGATGTCTTGAAAAGCAACGTATGGTAATTCGGAAACTTTTTTCCGAACCCTTTTATAAGGATGCTCTATATCTAGGATTGATGGGGTATAACATTGAATCTCATTCGTTTGACAAACAGCAGATCCGTAAAGAGAACTTAGTTTTGGGTTGTCAAAGCAATCTTTATTTATATGAGGTTTATCAGGAAGGGCGTTTATTTTTTTTCACCTATACTGAAGCTTTGATATCTGGAGGGATTGCGAGTATATTTACTGAAGTTTATTCAGGAGAAACTCCTACGACAATTTTGACATGTAAGCCGGTGTTTTTTGAACGACTGCGTGAGTATTTATCTTTTGGCCGAGTGAACGGTGGTGAATCTTTATATATGAAGATGAAACAGATTTCTGTACGCTATTTAAAAGATTGCTCATAATTAAAACATGGTTATCACTTGCTTTACTCGGAAGATTTGTGTTAGCATAGTTTTCTTTAATTTGGGGCAGTAGCTCAGTGGTTAGAGCTGCGGACTCATAACCCGTAGGTCCCTGGTTCAAATCCAGGCTGCCCCATTTATTATTTTTAAAAAGCAAGCGAGTCATTATCTAAAGTTAAAGTTTACCAAGGGAGCTGAGTTTCTTTAATTGAGTTAGATCCAAGTTTTTGGAAAAATTTTCTATCCCAACTATAGATTTCTTTTATTAAAATCACCCTAAAAATAGCCTAGTAATATTATGTGCTATCACAATATTCTTATAATAAACGTAACTTGTTTTAAGAATAATTACTTAACTACTCTGAGGTATTTTGGAATGTGCTATATTGCGAAAAGATAACGCTATAGACTTATCCTAAAAATAATCTCGTTCTCTTTATTAGATAGGCGATTTCTTCTTCTGTATAAGCAATATCTTATTTAATCCCGATATCAATGTTGTAGTCAAATCGCTAGAAGCACAAGAATATGTCTAATGACAAAAAGGTTCTGAGGACTGTCTTTAAGGGGCATTCGTGTTACACTACTTCCCATTATAGAGAATATTGTTAAAAAATAGCTCGATGTCATTACATGAAAGCTTCATGATTTTCTGTAACACTGAAATACAAGGAAAAACAATGAAGTTTTTGCTTTGCTTATGTTTTTTGAGTTCTTATTTATTAATTTTTACAAATGAAATTCCTATACAAGATGATCATTGGGACGGTCAACATTATTTGAATAACTCTGATTTACAATGTCAATGGGCGATTTCGTATATTCAAAAATTTCAGTTGAGTGGTTATGAAAAAATTTTAGATATTGGATGTGGTGATGGACGTATTACAGCTAAAATAGCACAAGCAGTACCTTATGGTTTTGTCTTTGGAGTAGATACTTCGGACTCTATGTTACAAGTTGCTCAAAATCTAAAGAATAAAATTCGTTTAAATAACTTAGACTTTATTAAGCGTGATGCTATGAATTTAGGTTTTGAAAGTGAATTTGATTTTATCGTATCATTTAGCTGCTTTCATTGGGTTTGTGACCATTTTGTCGCGCTGCAAGAAATAGAAAAAGCCTTAAAACCTGGCGGTAAGGTGTTTCTATATTTTGCACCTGATTATGGGTATGATCGTTTTGATTTTGCGATAAATACCGTAGTTGCTTCATCAAAATGGGCGAATTATTTTGTTAATTTTTCAAATCCACTTTCTCTTGTCACTCCTGCTAAATTCGCGACCTATGTTGAAGAAACAGGTTTACTTCTTCAACGATTAGAGATTATTACTGTGGATGAGACTTTTCCAACTCAGGTAGCTTTTGCAACATGGATTACAGGTTGGTTGTGGTATTTACAACAACTACCTAAAGAATTGCATCAAGAATTTTTAGACGACATCATCGCCTGTTATTTAAAATATCACCCTATAGATACTGACAACAAACTGCATTTTATTGACTACTGGATCGAAGTTGAATTACTTAAATATGCTTCAAATGCTCATCATTAAATTGTATGGTACAGGTACAATTTGAATTCATAATCTTCCTACTCCAATTTATTCTTATACTCGTTATATTGAAACATGAAACACACGCCTGTGTTCTTTTTTGTGTCTACTACAAAGTAGAAACAGTAAATCCACTACTTCAATCTTTGTTTGAACAAGATAAACGAAATACTAATTTGCAACAATAACCCTCGTGTTCAATCTTGTAAATAGAATGAACTGTCTAGATTGCCTTATGGCTTTATAAAAATTCGTTTCAAAGAAGGCTTAGGATTTTTACAGAATAAGGGATTTTTTATAGGATTGTAAAGTTCCATGAATAAATTTTTCTAGACAAAAATCTTGTGTATAATCACCCTGGCGGGTGCTAATATCTATTTAGATGAAAGATTCATATTTTCTCTACCTGAAAATAAAGTCTAAGATAGGAATAGCAAAGCAAGGATTCGACTACATAATGTAAGTTGATGAACTTTTTGTCCCTGCAAGTCATTTGCAGTTGATTCTGGTGGCATCTTTATTGACAACTTTGAGTCCACCATGAACCAAGTTTTTTATCTTTTTAAAAACCGAGAATGTACGATGCTAATACATAAGATTTTATTTTTACTTTTGTACGGATTTACTTATCAAACGGCTTTATGTTCTGTAGAACAAGTAGACCTAGTGCAGTTACTACAAATTAACATACCTTTTGCTGCTTCTCCACAACCAGGTCATCAGCTTTATCATTTTGCGTCGGGAGATAAACCCTATGAGAATAGTGAAACAGCTAAAATTTTTGTAAAACAATATCTATCGAATGCTGTACCCCTGCTTTCGGATGTAGAGGTATTGAGATATGGTTCTGACAGCGTGGAATTAAAAGGACTGTATATTGATCTTGGGGTGTGTACTGGGAGGAGTGCCAATTTTCTTGCGGCATTAAATCCTCATCAGACGATCTTTGGATTTGATTCTTTTGAGGGGTTACCCGAGCCTTGGGTGAGAAAAGATAAAACTTTTATTGCAGGTACTTTTGCCTTTGGAAATCCAAATCTTCTTCCCCCTGTTTTACATAACGTAAAACTCATTAAAGGATGGTTTAAAGATACTTTAATAAATTTTGCACAAACTGTGGATCCAAAAGAAAAAGTTGCTTTTTTACATATTGATTGTGAGTTGTATTCGTCATCAGTAACGGCTTTTGAAGCTTTTGGTTCTAGAATATGTCCAGGAACTATTATTGTTTTTGATGAGTTTTATAACTTTCCAGGTTATGAAAGCCATGAATTTAAGGCATTTCAAGAGTTTTTAAATAAGACAGGTTTAGGGGCTCAATATTTGGCTTATAATGCCAACCATGAGCAAGTCGCCATAAAAATCATTGAGAAATCTTGGGATAAGCGGTTAAAAGTCTGTCCTTATTGCCTTACTGAGGGTAAATAAACTATGATTTTTCCCAATGTTTCTAAAAAACAATTATTTTTAGCGGCGATGATAACGGTAGTATTGACGTACTAACCTTATAAGAAACATAACATTTATACAGAAAACTATCAGGTACAACATGCTGTTTAAGGTTTGTCCGAAAAAAAGAGCCTGGCTTCCTTGTATATTTGATGATGTGCGTGTAAGGTTTCCTTCAGGGTAGATAGAAGAATTCGTGCTATTATTTAAATGTATTATTGATTGGGGAATTTGTATAACTACTTGGTTAAAAATTATAATTAGTGCAGGTAGAAAAATTCCCCCGTATAGAGTATCGAATAGATTTATTGCTGATTCTCGAGTATTTGTCTGATCTATTCGAACTAATCCAGAACGTAAGGTTCCCTCTTCACTTAAAAAACGATAAAAAAACCTTTGAATACGGCCACGAAGACATGGATAAAAGTTTCGTACGCATTCTACATGTACTACACTTCCATTAATAACTGCGCCTATAATAAACATTGTACTGTATAGGGACGAGGGGGTCACAGTCCAGATTCCAAGTAATCTTCGTATTAGATTCATATGATCAAATAGAGGAGTCACAATAGTCAGAGGATATGCCCCTAAAGCAAACAATCTTGGAAGACGTAGTAGTCTTCGACAATTTGGATGATTTGTAAAGAGAAGGAAAAAGTAACGTATTGTAAGAGCTGTGTATCCTGTGATAACAACGTAGCACATTGTCAAATCAAAGCCTTCAGCTAAAAACGTTAGTAGGCATTCTTGAACTACAGAAGAAACTTTAGTCAAAGAAAAAAGCATTGTTAGCATTACCTCATTACAAGTTTGTGGACGGGGATTAAATTCAGCTATTGTCTCTATTCCCATATCTATTGTCCCTAGCCAAGAGGTAAGCTGATCCATTACGGGTGAACGAGGATTGACGATAAGTGCGACTCTTCTTTCATCCAGTTGTGGTTGTGATTCTTCTCCTTCCGATCTACCACTACTACCCAGCACTCTCTCTCCATATCTTAGTGCCCAAGCAAATGAAGGACAGCGCAGACTGGGCGAGTATAATCCTTCTGATCCATCTGAATAAGGCAGAGTAGTTGTCCGAGTTTCTTGTATGTTAGTCCAATCTCCAGTAACACGATAATGATGTGCTCGATGAGGGACTGGGATGGTAATGCTAGGGCTAATTCCAACAACACAAATGTGTGAGGAATGAGGAGAAACCTCTAAAGCAACTCGAACGTAAATACCCCCATTACCGTAAAAGAAGACAAGATGTTCTCTTCCTGCGTTTTGGGGATGTTCGAAAAATTGGTTCCAAACCTCCAGAAGACTTTGACAGAGGGGGTGTTCCAGAGGAGGAGTGGTACGGCACCGTGTCCCAAAACACCAAAAACCAAGACCATCACCATTATTATAGAGGAGTCTTACAGGATCTCCTCCACGCGTAGTGCTTATATGCATTGCTTCGTTAGTAGCTTCAAAACATGTTTGCATAGATCCATTAATATATGTGATTCCAACGTGGTAATCCATAGGATCTTGTTGAGAAGGATCTGCTACACATATAGCCTCGTATACTTCTGGTACTGTTAACGGTTGGTGGTGGGAGCCTTCTTCTACAAGTGTGATAATGTTTTGAGTTGTACAAAGAGTTCCTTGAGTTCCTTCTGTAGATATAGAGGAATCGGATATATCCGAGTCAGATGTGCTAGATCTGGGGGGGGGGGGGGCAGTTAAAATTGCCATTTCTATGAGATCCCCACCAGTTGAGGATCCTGAATAAGTAGACGAAGGTACTGACATGAATATTCCTTAAATATGTACCGAATAAAGAAATTTAGAAAATAAAAAACAGTAAAAAAAATCTTTACTGTTTTTAAAACATCGTTCTTATATTTAAAGGCTATTTTTTGAGTAACAAAGCGTCGCGTACGTAGCTTTCACGTTTCCAAGCTAAATCTTGCTTAGCTTTTTCTTTTTCCCAAGCTAACAACTCTCTTTTAAACTCTAGTTCTTTCTCACGGATATCAAGATTACGATCTAAGTAGTCAGAAGATGTTGAGACACTATAATTTTGTAAAGTTTCAGTAATTTCTGCGAGTTGCTGTAATATACCTGCCGAAGAGAGGCATTCTTCTGACATCGTATCGCATGCGGAGCAATCTGAACAAGCCTGAATATCGCGAACGACTTCCATCAATCGTTTTCCTGAGGAAGAAGCCTTAAGAATCTCAATAGCTTGAATAATATCTTCTATTTCGTCTTCTTTACATGCAGCCTCAAGTTGTTCATACATCTTCGCGCTTTCTTCTAACAATACTTGAAAAAGTATATCAAACTGATGATTCTCCTCTTCCTCTTTTTGTAAAGTATTCTCACAAGCAACAATAAGTTTCTTATTAGGGTCCTTTAAAGAGGAGTCACCATAAACATGGCAACCTAAGCTTAATAAACACACACATATAACATTATAAATAAAAAATTTTCTAAACATAAAAATCCTATAAAAAAAACAGACTCAAAGAATCAAAATTGAAGGAAGTTATGCAATGAAAGGAATTAAAAAGCAAGATCACAAACTAAATCATTAGTAAAGTAATTGTTTTAATTGAATTTATTTTTCCTACTTTATTGCACTAGCAGAATCCGGGCATGGATGTGTTCCTTTAGAATTAAGGGAAGCTGTCAGGTTTACTGTTTATCTGCGTAACAAGTATACAGCGCTTATCCTTGCTCCCCCTGTCAGAAATGGCTTTGAAGATTCGACCTACTTCATCGTTGACTGTTATATTGAATTATAATGGGGATCAACTTCCTCTTCAGGGGTTAAAAAATAACATTTCGATTGATTAAGGATAGATCTAAATAAATCTCTATGTTGCGTGAATTCGTATGACGATTGTCTCGACTTTACTTTAGAAACTTTGAAATGAGCTAGGATGATTTCTTGTCTCTTAGAGACTTTTATTTTTTAAAATAATTTTTATACTAACACTTAATAATGAAATTTAAAATTATTTTTTTATTATAATGCTATAATGTTTTCTTTTTTGCCTTATAACAAAGGATCTCATGTCTAATTTATCGTTTTCCCTTAACTATAAACCTTCGGGGTTAGAAAAAACTATTCAATTCCTGGACAATTGTCTCACATGGGGTGGAAAAGAAAATTGTATTCTAGGTAAAGCCACTGTTGACGGTAAAATCTGGTGTCTCACCTCAATCAAGGAAAGAAAAGCCTGTTCCACGTGTAGAAAGATTCTTATAGTCCTTCTATATCTTTTCATTCCTATCGTTCTTATTTTTCATATTCTTCGATTCCTTCTTCTTCAGATTTATCAGAATCGTCATTACCGCATTTTGTATATTCGTGAACCGATATCTATCAAAAATGAAGCGCTTCTTATGCCAGAGGAAATTAAACATGCATTGAATCGCATGGCACTCGTAGTGAATTATTTGCCTGAAAAGTATGTACACGCATATTTTACGTTGGCTACTGTTAGCATTAAAGAAACTGGAGAGCCAATCCAAGTTCCTAAAATCTACGTTTGTCCTCATATTAAGAATATAATTCACCATGCTCAAGAGCATTTGGGCTGGGGTGCACATTCTATTTGGAATTATTCTTTTCCTACTCTCTATGCCAAAGCCCCTCATCTTTGTAGCAATATTCCTGGCATTAAGAGTTCTATCAAATACCTAAAGAAGTACTCCTCTCTGGAAGTCTTAGATTATCGGGCACACACGCATCTGATGGCACTTTTCTTTTCTTATATATACTACTCTTGTACCAAAGATCCTGAGACGGGAGCTCTAGTTACGCATCTCCCCTATTATACTGTTAATAGAACAACAGGTGAGACAGAATTTACTGTGTGGTATTACCTATTTAATCATCAAGACTTTACACGACGTATACCTGATGTATGGTACCATCATGCTACTGACAATTGTCCCATTGATAACGATACGTGGAACTCTAAATTTCGAGGCCTTACTTATGGAAATCTCTTAGTTTCATCTCTATGGTCGCTAAAAGGAATGACACTTCGTCCTATAGTACTAACTGATGATAATAACACAAAAATGACTATTATTTGGAAAGGCAGATATGCGCAAGTATGGGCTTGAAATCATAATTCTGCATTTCAAATGCCGGGTATTTCTTAATTTTACAAAATGCTCTGTTCCTAAGTCCATGTCTTTTCAAGCTATATCGGGACTAAAAAATCATGCAATTCCCGGACAACAATTGTTTCTTATGAAAAAACTCATATTTTAGGTGAGCCTCTATTGTTAATGCAAGCGGACGTCTAATTACTACTTAAAGAGATCCTAAAAAAAATCGCCTGGCTTCGAGCCGTCTGTAACACTGTAAATTTTTGCACTATCACCTAAATTAATCGCATTCTTGGTGGTAAGGCTAACCTTGGTCATACAAAATAAAAAAAACAAAAAAGCTCTTGCCCTACAAAACACATCCTGTGGGGCAAGAGCTTAATTGAGTTCCTTTAAACTCTCACTATCTCTAGAAGCGGAGTTTCCCACCCAAATCAATAGTGTAGCTCCGTGAAGAACCCCGCAACTCAAAAGCACATTGTCCGAACATTTCCAACTCAGAACCTAAAGCGTAATGGCCTCCCCCACGGAATACCACGGCTTGCCTTGACAAATTCGTACCCAAAGCCTGCCATGAACCCCCACCAATTATTAATGAAGCCGTACTAGCCGGATTGCTACGAATCACATCAGGGACATACGCCACCATAACATCAAAAGATCCCCCCTCATCCTCTAAAAATTTCTCCATGTGTAGCCCTAAAGGTACAGCAACATTAAACAAATCGCTGTTAGTAAAGCCACGCACTTCCCGACCTTGTTCTTTAAAATCTTCTTGATGCGCATACACCACTTGTAACTTCACATACGGAGCATAATTATCTAACCACGCTATAGATTCAGGAAAGTACAGCACTCTACCTCCGAGCTCTACACTAAACGCATCGTTGCCCCAGCTTCCCTGCATCTCAGGATACCGCGTTTTCATTTCATTGTTCGTATGGCTATACGCAAGTTGTGCTTCTAAAACTAAAGAATGGGCCTCCAATTCTATATTCCAAGGGAAAAATCGTGAAAAATCTTCCATAATTCCTGTATGTTGGTAATAGACGGCCCCGGAATATACATCAGCATGGTTCTTACCTACTAAGTGATCCTGATCCCTACCAAAAAGCTGGCAAAAAGCAAGTTGAAACACATCTTCACTTGCCGTTTGTGTGCCTACACCTAAAACATAACCTGCACTCGTATGACGGTATCCACTACGCATCTCCATCTTATCCTTATGCAAAAAGTTTGCTAATCCCGCCACCCAAAACCCTCGCTGTTGGTAAAGAGTGTTGGCACTCCTTTCCAACACAGCCTGTAAACCATGAATATCGACAAACGCACCCCATAGGCTATTGGGAACTAAAGACCCCCGCCTCTCAGGATTAGGAAGATAACCTGTGTTTTTCCAGATAAGGACAGCGGATTTTATAGGTTCCTTACGGTCGTCTGTCAATGCTAACAACGGCAGACTCGCTTCTACCGACCCTGTCGGCACAGTAAGTACTTTTGGTATGTCAGGTTGCCATTCTAAAGCCCAGATACCTTGATATCCAAAGTGTGGTTCAGCATGTACAGAGTTAAGTTCGAATTTGGAAACATCGATATCTTTCATGAGGGGTGTTTCTAGATAAATAATCGAAGGATAGATTTGATCTTGACTAAGGACAGAGTTCTCATAAGCATAGCCTGAGGTATCCGTTAAGATGAGTGGACCAGATAAAACTATCTTTTTTCCTGATCCTGAAACCTTGAAAATGATTTTTTTCTTCGCGTCCAAAGAATCCACATTGATGGCTAAATTGTTAACCGTGATTCCTTCATACGCAGTCATTGTTGTTCCGGAATCCATTAAGAGAGTGGTTCCCTTGGTTTGAGTGAAGGAATTGACGTCAAGCGCAACTCCTTTCCTGAGTACTAGCTTCCCACCTCTCAAGTTTATTGCCTTCCAAAATGTAGATGCAAGATTGGCGGGCAGGGCAGCTTCTTCTTGAGAGAGCTTCTCCCCAGAAAAGACTATAGAGCCACTATAAATCGCAGAATCATCCGCATCTGCAGCATTGATGTTGCATACATCTGTCATCTTTTTCTTCCCATCTGCAATGGGATCATAGAAGAAAATCGCCTGCCCGGGAGCAGCACGAAGATTTAAGAATTTCGCATCGGATCCAAGACTGATGGAATTTCTTTTTCTAGTGCCGGACGATCCCGTCGTAACAAGAGTATTGCCATTAAAAATAATGTCACCATCTTGTGCCGTAAGACTAATCTCTCCGCTATCTTTTATCGCAATTGCGCCGCCTGCACCCTCTGTTGTACCAGAGACCGTGTTGTTAGCAAAGAGGACCCCCCCCCCCCCCGAAGAGATTACAAGTTTATTAGTATGAATAGCTCCCCCATTAGCAACAGCAGTATTATTTATAAATTCAAGACGTTCATTTCCTGTCAAAGTAAGAACGGGAACGGGATTTGTTTCTGTTTTACTACAATCAATAGCGCCGCCATTCGCTGTTGCACTCGTAGTAGTATTACTATCAAACACGACTTTAGTATTGTTGGAGATTGTGATATTCGCTTCTGATGATAAAACACCTCCAGACTCTACAGCTGTATTGCCTTTAAAGAGCAGCAACCCTGGATTCTTAGAAAGAGTCATATTTCCTGTACTATAAATGGTGCCACCTTTCTTCGAAGAATTATTTTGAAGAAACGACGCCGATTCAGTAGTTCCTACTAAAGAGAACGATTTTGTGGTAATTGCGCCGCCATTTTCACTTGAAAAATTTCGATTAAATATGAGTTTAGCGTTATTCTCAAAAACTAACCCATCCGTAGATTTCATGGTGCCTTTTCCACTAGTCGAGGGTGCAGCGATAAAGGAAAGTGTAGAGAATCCTGTCAGTTTTACAGTTTTCGAAGCTCCCGCACTACCAATAACAGCACCTTCTGCTGTAGATTTGATATTATTAAAGAAAAGAGAGTAACTATTTCCTTTAAAGGTTAAGTCTCCATCTTGTTCACTAAAGCAACTTTTAGTAAGAGCCGTACTTTTTCCCGCTTGGTTAATTGTCACATCACCAGTGCTATTGTAGACAGTCCCATCTGCTCCCCCAGTTGTTTCTTTTTCAGAGAAAGCTTTAGCATTTGTATCTCCATCATAACTATCCTTAGGCCCTAAGGAGGTAGTTGCAGCATATGCTGAACAAGTAACGGTGGAAGAGATTAATAACCAATGACAAATAAACTTCATATTGCATACTTCGTATAAGTGAAAATATTTTTAAACTATATAAAACCGATCAATCCATAACAATAAATAAAAAATTTTGCTTAAAATCGGAGCTTTCCGCCAAGGTCTACGTTATAATTACGGGAAGAGCCTCGGAGTTCAAAAGCAAGCTGACTAAATGCTTCAAAATTTGCATTAAAGCTGTAATGAGTTTCCGCACGGAGAACGAGGGCTTGCCTTGCCAAGTTAGTTCCGAACGTTTTCCAAGAGTCCTGGCTAATGAGAAGTGTTGTTGTTGTTTCAGGATTATTACGGATAACATCAACAACATAAGCGATTGTGGCGTGGTAAGAAGCCTGCTCTATATCGGATTCTTTATCGAATTTCACTCCTATAGGCACGGCGAGGTTCGTCAAACTACTCTTTCCAAAAGCACGTCCTTCGGTACCTTTTTCTTTAAAATCCTCTTGATGTGCATACACAAATTGCAATTTCACAAACGGAGTATACTGCTGTAAGAGCAGTTTCTCAGAAAGATACACAGGAGTACGCCCACTAAGTTCTATGGCATAGCAGTTATTTCCCCAGTTTCCTTTTACTGTGGGGTAAGCAGAATACTTTGTTTTCAAGTTATTTTCTGTATGAGTGTAGCTTAAGGTTCCTGAAAATATCATAGGAAGATTTTCAGGGAAGTATCTCTGCGAAAGTTCTGAGAAAAAATACGAAAGCTCGGGATGTTGATAATAAAGAGAAACGCCATAAATTGTACTTTGATTTTTAGCAACGACATAATCTTTATCACGTGCGAAGCACTGACAAAAAGCAATACTAAAAACATTTTGAGAAGGCATTTGTGTACTAGCGCCTAAGACATAGCCACCACTGAGATGGCGGTAGCCTGCTCGTGTTTTTGTTCTATTCTTATGGAAAAAGTTAGAGAGTCCCGCAGCCCAAATGCCTCGACGATGCTGTATGCCATCAGCACATGTCTCCATCAACTGGTGAAGAGAACTTATATCTATAAAAGACCCCCACAAACTATTAGGAACTAAAAATCCTTTCCTTTGTGGGTTGGGGATATAGCCGGTCTTTGTCCAATGAAACTTCGCTATAGCTGTATTCGTTGTGGCATCATTCCAAGTTATTCCCCAGGTTCCTTGATAGCCGTAATGGAATTTTACTCCCTCTACATACCCTCCAGGGACTCCTGTATGGGTTACCGTTCCTGTAGCTTTAAGATCTAATAACGAAAAGTCCTGAGGTAATCGCAAATCATGGTTTTCATAGAAAGTGCCTTGGCTATCAAGAAGAACAATTGGGCCTGAAACTGTTACATTTTTCGAAGTATTTTTAGCCTCTATTTTTACCTGTTTAGTCCCATTTATGGAGTTTATATTGATAGCTAAATTCGTCAGTACAATGTCCCCAGTAGTTTCTAATGTCGTTCCCACGTCCATAACGAATGTAGAACCCTGGGTTTGTGTAAAACCTCCATTCTGTAGCATTACGCCACTTCTCAAAGCTAAGGTACCTGTTGTCAGCGTCATAGGTTGTAAGAATTTCGACGTGAGATTTTTCTTATCGGCAAGTTCTTGAACTGAAAGTCTTTCTCCAGAGAAAATTATGTTCCCTGTGTATTGAGTGGTGTTAGCGCCATCCGGAGCATTAATATTTAAATTATCAGCCACTGTTGTCGTACTTGCTGTAGTGACAGGGTCATAGAAAAATATCGATTGTCCGTGAGCTGCGCGTAAAGCGGTAACTTTAGCACTGGTTCCCAAGTCAATAGCACTTCTTGTTGAAGTTGGTGTTGTGGAAGTCACAGTATTATTCTCGAAAATAATATCCCCATGATCTGCTGACAAGCTTAGCTCTCCAGAATCAATAATAGCAATGGCTCCCCCTGCAGGAGTTGTCCCACCATGAACTTTATTCCCTGTAAATACTGTCGGACCACCAGAAGAGAGTGTCAGCTTTTTCACACAAATGGCTCCTCCTTTTGATGTGGAAGAATTGTTAGAAAAAATTAAAGACACATTGTTTGTAAAAACAAGAGCATTGTCTGTTGAAGCTTTATAGGCACAGATAGCACCACCGGATTTATCTCCTGGAGTCGTTGAAGTCTCTCCCGTCACTGTGTTTTGTATAAAAGAAACACTCGTATTATCCGTAATAGTTATGTTCCCTTCTGAAAATATAGCAGCTCCTGAATCTTCAGAAGTATTGTTTGAAAATATAACCTGTCCTTTATTTTCTTTAATCGTTACACTATTCGTGCCATTAACAGCGCCGCCTTTCTTGGATGATGTATTTTGAGAGAAAATAGCCGCCTGCATTGTTTCTGTTAAAGAAAGGGTTTTTGCTGTAATAGCTCCGCCATTTTCACTTGAAAAATTTCGATTCAAGAAAAGGTTCATGTTCTTATTAAAACTCAAGCGATTCGCTGCGCTGATTGCTCCTTTTCCTGTTGCTACAGTACTTCCCGGAGCAAGAAGAAAAGAAAGTTGAAAAAAGCCAGTGAATATCATCGCTTTATCTGCGACTGTGCTGCTAATCGCTGCTCCCGCTGTAGTTCCCATATCAAGAGTGTTGAATATAAGAGTGTAGCCATTTCCTGCAAAAGTGAGATCTCCTGCTGTGTTAGCAAAGCAACTTTTTGCCACCACAGACCCCGTAGGCCCTGGAACATTAGCAATGGTTACATCGGTTTTTAAGACGTAGGTTGTGCCCGAAGCCTCTGTTGTCTCTTTAGGAACAAAAGAGCCTCCGCCAGCACCACTAAAGTTAGCATTTGAATCTAGGATTACCTCTACCGCACTTACTGATAGTGGCAAAGTAAATAAAGTGGAAAACAGAAATCGAGGAGAAAAAACCTTCATTATAAAGTACTAGATATAATTTGAAAATAATATTCGAGCAATACATCAAGAAAATAAACAAAGCAAGACAAAGAATACCTAACGGAGAACTTCAAGGAAGGAAGGCTTCTTCCTATAAAGATATTACAACTTAAAATTGAATTTTGCTGCCGAGATCTACGTTATAATTACGAGAAGATCCCCGCCATTCAAAGGCAAAATGACTACACAGTTCTGCATGAGTAGAGAGAGCACGACGAGTAGAAGTACCTGCAATTAAAGCTTGTCTGGCTAGGTTTGTACCTTTAGTAGTCCAAGAATCACCGCTAATAACTAAAGAAGTTTTGTTATCAGGATTACGTCGATATACATCGGGAACATACATCAGAATAAGGTCATAAGCTCCATGAGCATTGTTCATGATTTTCTCCAACTTTATCCCTACAGGCAAAGAGATATTCAAAAGATTGCCAGAAGAAAATGTTCTGGCTTGTTCTTCTTTTTCTGTAAATCCTCCTCGATGAATGTAAACTACTTGTACCTTGAAAAATGGCGAGTATTCACTGAACAACCACTCGTCATTTACGCCTGAACGTAAGGGCAGGCGTCCGCTGAGTTCTCCTGCCCAGGTACTGCTATCCCAAGAATCTTGAGTTTCAGGATGATGAGTATACCGTGTTATCATTCGGTTATCGACGTGACTATAACTAAGTTGAGCGTATAGCGCTGTAGGGAGATCCTGAGAAAATAGCTCGAGCAGGCGCAAAGCAGGCTTTGAGGTTCCCAAAAGTATCTGTGCGACAGAAAATAAGGGCATTTCATGTTGTAGTCCTAGAGAACCCATATATGTATATGCACGATTCTTGTTCACTAAGTAATCCTTATCCCAACTAAACAATTGTCCAAAAGCAATGGTAAGGATACTTTCAGCAGCAGTTTGTGTCGTAGCTCCTAATACAGCTCCTGTACTGACGTGGCGAAACCCACGATTTGAGAGCATGCTATTTCTATGAAAAAAGTTAGAAATCCCAGCAACCCAAAGTCCTTTATTATATATTGCGCTTTCTGTATTTGCCTCTACAAGCCGCTGGAACCCACGTATATCAACGAAAGACCCCCACAGTGTATTAGGAACTAAAGATGCTCTTCTTTCAGGATTTGGGTTGTAGCCTGTCTTTGTCCATTCAAAGGACGCTGTCTTGACTTTTTCTGTAGTATTTTTCCATGTGATTGTCCAATAACCCTGATAGCCATAGTGGGGTGTTTCTTCTACGGTTGCAGGCACTCCTGTAAGAGTAATGCCACCTGGAGCCGTCAATTCTAGTAAAGAGAACTTATGAGCATTCATAAAACCAGAGTCCTCATACATATTCCCTGTACTATCCAAGAATTTAATGGGTCCTGATATTAAGATCTTTTTATCTGCTGCTGTAACCGTAAGCTTAATAATCCCTGAATTACCTAATGAGCTTGTATTGATTGCTAAACTGGTAAGTAGGATATCTTCAGCATTTGCTTTCAGCTCTGTACCTACATCCATCAGGAGTGTAGATCCTGTTTCCTGAGTGAAACTACTTCCTCCCAGAACTGCTCCTTGCCTCAATGCCAAAGTTCCTGCTTGTAAAGCTATAGGCTGCAACAACGTAGAGGTAAGATTTTCTGGTTTTTTAGACTCTTCTGGTGTCAGTTGTTCTCCGGAAAAAACGATCATTCCATTATATTGTCTTGTGCTCCCTGCAACAGGATGATTAATATTCAAGACATCACTAACAACTGTGCTCCCTGCAACAGTTATAGGATCATAAAAAAAAATGGATTGTCCGAAAGCTGCACGTAAATCTGTTAGTTTAGCACCAGCTTCTAAATAGGCAGCATTATGCACACGCGTTGTTCCAACTCCAACCACATTACCTATAAACGTAATGTCCCCCTTATCAGCAGACAAGCTCAACTCTCCAGAACTTGAGATTTTAATGGCTCCACCATTTCCAGTGGTAACTTGATTCGTATCAAATATTGTAGGCCCTCCGGAAGAAAGTACTAACTTTCCAGTGTTAATCGCGCCCCCAGAAGATGCTGATAAGTTTTTAATGAATGACAAACTACGATTCCCACTTAAGATCAATTCAGGTTGTGCAGATGAAGCAGAGCAATCTATCGCGCCTCCTGAAGACTTTGAGACATTCTTTTGAAAAATTACAATTCCTGGATTCTCGGATATCGTTATGCCATCTGTTGCAGCAATTGCTGCACCTTTTTGCCCTATGTTTTCTTTGAATGACATAAAAACGTTTGTACCAGTGATGGAGAGAGTTTTTGCTTTTATAGCCCCGCCAGGACTTGTAGAACTATTGTTTTCAAAAAGAATAGTAGAGTTTTCTTTAAATATTAAAGTATCCGCAACATTAATTGTCCCCGCTCCAGAGACATCTGTAATAGCAGGAGCTTGAGTAAAAGAAAGTATAGAAAAACCTGTAAGAGTTACGGATTTATTTATTGCTGTATTACTAATTACAGCTCCTGCTGCTGTCGATGCGTTAATACGATCAAAAGTAAACGAGTAGCCATTTCCCTTAAATTTAAGTGTTCCTGCAGTCTCCTTAAAACAACTGGTAGCTGTAACTCCCCCATCTGGGGGAGAAACATTGGCTATACTGACTGAGTCTGTAAAAATATAATGAGTTCCATCTGCGTTCGTCGTTGTTTTAGTCACAAACGCCGTTCCATCTGTTCCATAGAAACTATCTGCACGAGTTAAATTGATCTCATCAACTGCTGCAAATAAACTAAAAATAGGAACAATTAATGCTGATATAATCAGCTGATTTTGCAGAGAAAATTTCATTTTAAATACTTATATTTATCAAGAACCTTAGGGTATCCATACAGCAATTAAAAAAAGAAAACAAGCCTAGGGGAGAATGTGACTTGCTCTCTTGAGAAAGCAAGTCTATAATAGGCCAATCTAAAAAGATAGGCTAGAACTGCATTTTGCTTCCTAGACTAAAGCTATAATTTCTTGACGAACTACGCCATTCAAAAGCTGCTTGACCAAAGATATCTGCATAATGATTGAAGACATAATAACTTGTCCCCCGCAATGTTAGAGCTTGATGCGCTAAATTTGTTGCATATGTTTTCCAAGACTCCTGGCTTATTATTAAGGATGTCTCACAAGAGGGAGTGCTGCGGATAATATCCGGAGTATAGATTACACTTACATCATAAGCTGAAGCTTCTGTTTTAGAAAGTTTTTCGAATTTCATTCCCACAGGAAGAGAGACACAGGTTAAGTTGCTGGGAGTAAAAGCGCGACCTTCAGAACCTTTTTCTCTGAAGCTCCCCTGATGTGCGTAAATAAACTGTGTCTTAATAAAGGGTGTTATCCCTTGAAATAACCTGCCATTTTCAAAAAGATAAATTGGTAAACTACCACCACATTCCAATGCGAAGCAATTATTTCCCCAACGGCTGGAGACTCCAGGATACTCTGTATAACGAGTTTTCATGTTATTATTAACGTGACTATAGGTACACTGGGCTTCTAAAATTACGGGAGCGTTTCCAGAAAGATGGGGGAAGAATCTTAGGCGTGTATTTCCTTTGTCCGTCTTTATGAATAAACCACGATTTAAAAATGCTGTACGTTGATAAAAAAAAGATCCAGCGTAGAAACGCTCATTATTCTTAGCCACTAAATAATCTTTGTCCTTACCAAAGAGCTGAGAGAAGGCTACTGTAAAGAGCTCATCAGAAAAAGTTTCTGCACTAGCTCCAAGTACATACCCCCCACTGATATGTCGGAATCCACGTTGTGTTCCTGTTCTATCTTTATGGAAAAAATTAGCCAATCCTCCTATCCAGAAGCCTCGAGAAGATCGCAAGCTGTCCGCACTTGTCTCCAAAAGCTGCATCAAAGAACGTGTGTCTATATGGGCACTCCATAAACTATTAAGAACTAAAGATCCTTGTCTTTCAGGGTTCGGACGATATCCAGTTTTACTCCAAGTAAGAGTTGCTACTTTACTTTTTTCTGTAGCGTCTGCCCAAGTCAATGACCAGTTTCCTTGATATCCATAATGAGCCTCTGGCTCCGGCACATTCACTTGATTAAGGGTAACAACGCCTGTTCCCGAAGGAATCAATTGTATTGCTGAAAATGCATGAGAACTGACTAACTCATGGTTTTCATAAAAGTTCCCTTTTTCATCAGCAAGAAGAACAGGACCTGTTAATGAAACAGGTTTGTTTGTTCCTGAAGCTTTAATAATCGCAGGTTGTGTAGCTTTTAAGGAAGCTAAGTTAATGGTGAGATTCGTTAAAGTGACATTTTCTGCAGTTGCTTCCAATGTCGTTCCGGCATCCATAATAACTCGAGAGCCTTGCGTTTGCTTAATACTTTTCCCTTTCAGAGTTACGCCACTTTTTAAAACAAGCGAACCCGCAGCTAAATTCAAATCCTGGGTGAATGTGGAAGTGCGATCTACCGCGGAGCTCTCCTGAGAGAGCGTTTCTCCAGAAAAGACTATTGAGCCTGTATAATCTTTACCAGAATCCGCTTGATTAATATTTAAGGCAGGAGTGCCGGTTCCTGCACAAGTAACAGGATCGTAAAAAATTATCGAGTTTCCTGCACTTGCCCGTAGTTTTAAAAACTTCCCATTACTACCAACATCAATAGCGTTACGTGTTGTCGTTGGACTATCACCAGATGTAATAACAGAATTGTTATCAAAAATAATACTTCCCGTATCTGCAGATAAACTGATTTCACCATCTGCAGCAATAGAAATCGCCCCACCTTTAGGAGTAGCATTACGTACTAGGTTTCCAGTAAATCGTACAGGTCCCTTAGAAGATAAGATAAGCTTCTTAGCATAAATCGCCCCTCCACTTGTTGTGGCCGAGTTTTGCAAGAAAGAAAGCTTCTTATTTCCCGTAATCGTTAAAATAGGATCCCCCGTTGTATGATTACAACAAATTGCTCCCCCTGAATCAGTTGCGTCTGTTCCTGTTATTGTATTATTACTAAACACGACTTCAACATTGTCAGAAATTGTTACTGATCCTTCAGCATTCAAGGCTCCACCAGCCTTGGCAGCAGAGTTATTGTTAAACATTAACAAACCCAAATTCGATGTAATAGTTACAGCTCCTTGAGCTGAAATCGCCCCACCTTTTTTTGAACTTTGATTTTGATTAAAGACAATAGACTTACGAGTATCTGTTAAAGAAAGGGTTTTTGCTACATTAATAGCTCCGCCATCTTCTGCAGACATATTCTGCTCGAAGAGAATGGTTGTATTATTTCCAAAAATTAATGACCCAGTTGTATAAATAGATCCTTTATTTGTAGCCTGTAAGGGCGCCATAATAAAAGAAAGCAAAGAAAATCTAGAAAAAGTCACGCTCTTTTCAGGCTTAGTAGCGTTAACTGCGGCTCCAGAGTTGGAACTCCGCAAATTAGTAAAGGAAAACTTGTAACCATTGCCTAAAAACGTTAAATCTCCCGCAGTATTAGAAAAACAACTTGTTGTCGCTACTGTTGTTACTCCTACTGAGGTAACAGAGAAGTCTCCTATAAAGTTGTATATTGTCCCATTACTATCAGACGTAGTTTTACTAAAGTCACTCCCTATTCCTCCCTTATAGTTATCACCCGGCCCTAAATTTACCGTAGTCGCACTAATACTAAAACAAATAGAAGCACAGACTACTAGAGAAAAAGCAAATATAACTCGATACACGGAAAACTTCATTTTTCGTACTTATATGAAATGCAAATTTCCCCCACGAAATACAAGAGGAGAGCAAATAAATCAAGTGAATTACAAAAATATCTAAACACGAGTCGTATAGAATAGGAAATGAAACAACCGCTCTTCTTTTCATCATGCAACCCTATACTTATAAGTAAGATGTCTTACGAACCCACTCAACCTAGAAAATCATCTCTAAGCCCGTAGATACATTTCCATTAAAGATAAGCTTTTTCTCGATTGTTTGTATTTGCTATGCGTAGCTAGCGCATAATAGAACTCACAGGTTTCACCAACTTGAGTCACAGCAGTCCTACAATATTACAGAAAAATTGGTAAAGAGCTTTTCGCATGCGAAACAATTTTTTTTGGCACTTCAGATAGGAGCTTGTACTGTGTCTTAAATGACAAACTTATCTGTACACATGGGGACTAGACTCAGCATGTCTTGTGGTCATGACCACCATCATTCATTTTATCTTCCCAATTACAGATTCGATCAGTGGCAAAGTAAGAAAATGTAAAAAATACACTAAAGATAAATACAAAAAAGTGAGAAATAAAAGTACACTGTGAAAGATAAAGACAGCTACGAAATAGCTACAACGTAAAAAACCAAGAAAACGCAGAAACAGCCAGAGTAATTCCAAAAATTCAAGAAGATATCTTTTTTTGAAAGAAACGGTTGATTTCACTTTTACAGCTGAAATTTTTTCTACCATCTCTATAGGTTGTATAAACAAGGAAGCAGACGGTGTGTAATTTTTCGAAGGCATAGAAAATCAAGTGACGTACTTCATGACAGCAAAAGAAAATGCTCTATCTATCATTTAAAATCTAGAACTAACATTTGTGTTTTTTAGACATACTCCTTCTTTATTGTTGATAATAAGAAAATGCTCGTGAGGATGTAAATTACACGAAACAAACTATTTAGAAAGATATGGTTGTGGCCAGCAGTTGTTCATCTTATCCACCATCAAAGGCAAAGAGCCTGCTTGATCAAAATCCTCAACAGATAAAGGTAAACGTAACATAGAAGTCGCGATATGTTTTTTGTAATTAAGAACCACCTTTACAGCAATAGGATTGGTGGTTCTATAGAGCCACCGGTACATTTCTTGCCATAATGTATCATATTCTACAGAAGAAGGATGATTTATATAATCACGAGTTTGCTTAGGCCAAATATTTGCGGTAGCAGAAATCATCCCATAGGCCCCGCATGCTGCCATTTTAGGCCAAAGTTGATCGTTACCACAATATAGGCGGATGTGTGAGGCGCTCTCTCTATAATGCTGGAATCTTTCTATGGAATCACCAGAATCTTTAATTGCATAGAATTGTGGGTGATGTGCTAATGCCTGTACAGTTTCTACATAAAGTGGAGCTGCAGCTCTCAAAGGGATATTATATAAGATTACAGGATGTACAGCTGCATTAAGTAATGTTTGGAACCAAAGGGTCTGTCCTCGAATGCCCGGTCTTGCGTAGATAGGACTAGTCATCAAAAAACCAGAAATTGGCAAATGATTACAGAAATCTATCCATTGCAAGGCTTGATTTAACAATATACCTGGAACACCTACAAAAATAGGGAGGTCAAGCTGCAAGTTGCAGGCAAAACTGACTATTTCTTGTTTTTCTTCTAAAGTTAAGGAGAGGATTTCACCTGTAGTTCCCAAAAGGAGGATGCCATCTGCGATACCATTCTGAAAACGCAACAGTTGCTCTAGACTAAGAAAATCTATACTACAATCTAGCAAAAAAGGTGTGACGCATGCTGTAAGTAAGCGCATGTTAGGTCTTCCTACACTACTAATATATTTTGTTTCACATAATCATTATGAAACTGTTGTACAATATCTTCTGCTAGTTCTGCAGAGACAACAAAACTCAAAGACATCTGACTTTGACAACAACATAATATAGGCCAGGGTAAATTGTACAGTTTTTCTGTAATAGTGGAAACAACTTTTGGCGATGATAATCCATCCCCAATCATAGTCACTAAGGCTAAATCATGATACAGTCTTATTAAACTAAATGAAGATAGTACGGCAACAAGGTGTTCCTGGGCTTCTTTAGAAATAAGGGCGTCATCTATGATGAATGTAACTACATTTCCTTGGGCTGTCATCAATTCAGGAAGAATTTCATAAGACTCCAAAATTCGCAATACCTCATCCAAGCCTCGATGACCTAGCAAACTATAATCTATAGAACAGAAACTTTGATGCTGGCGCAATGATAATGCTTTTACACAGGGCTCGTCCCTTATAGTTTTATCCATAGCATAAATCCATGTTCCTCCTTTTATAGGATCAAAAGTTGAGGTAACAAAAATAGGAATTCCCGCGCGGATACAAGGAGCAAGCATAGGAGGATAGAGTACCTTAGCTCCAAAGGTAGCAAGATTTTTCATTTCTTCAAAACTGAGTTCTGGAATTTGCTGAGCATCTTCTATGATTTTAGGATCCATAGTATAAATCCCATTGACATCAGTATAGATCCGCACTTCATAAGCTCCACACATCTCTGCAATTAAAGCTGCGGTATAATCACTTCCTCCACGACCTAATAAGGTAGTGTCTCCTGAACGGCTGGCTCCAATAAACCCTTGAGTAATATAACACTCTTGATACAGCCGGAGATGATGCCATTTTTTTTGCATGCGTATAACATCTGGCGTTGCGCAATTATAATGATCATCTGTCAAAATAATACTTCGGGCCTCTAAAAATCCTAAAGCTAGGCCTCTAATATGACAAACAGTATGCACCAAAGAAGCAGAAAGATCTTCACCTAAAGCGAGAATACTCGCAGAGTCCAGAGCAGAGAGCCACGGCTGCTGTAAATAACGAGTTAAACGAGACATCCAAGAAAGCAAAGAGAAAGGAATCCCTAACTCTTTGATAATTTGCTCATGTTTGTCTTTAAACTCTTGCAGTAATCTTGGCCGTTCTTCTAGAGAAACAGAGCAAAAGCGATCTAGAAGATCTGTCATACCAGCAATAGCACTGACAACAACAAAATTAGGCTTGTCCGCGCAAATAATATCACAGACTGTCTGAATATTTTCTGCCGTTGCCAAGTTAGTTCCACCGAATTTATAAACTACGTGAGGCATTCTTTCCTCCCGAGATACTGTTGGTAATAATTTGCCATATTCGCAAGCAAAGCACCTGCAGCACCACGGACGAGATTATGTATTAAAACATTCATTTTTATAGTACAGGCATCTCCGCCATAAGTAATCGGTCCTATATGAACGCCCATATCATCATGAGAGAGATGTTTTCGTGCTTGTGGATCCCAAGGGTGATTATAAAGCTTATAGGTATCCGGAAATTCCTCATTTTTCTTTTGATAACAGCTAAGAACTTCTTCCAAGTCTATAGGCTGAACAAAAGTAACATGCAATGTTAGGGTATGGCCGTAAACTACAGGTACCCTATGTACTGAAACTGAGAGCTTAAAATTTAAAGGCTGTTGAATTGTACCTAAAATTTTTTGTGTTTCCCTAAGAATTTTTTCTTCTTCCCCTACAATATGAGGAATTGTATTGGCAAGGAGGTCTAACGAAGGAACTCCAGGATAACCTGCGCCACTTCCAGATTGCAAAGTAACAATGTGCACATGATCAATGCAAAGAACTCTAAGAGGCGCCAAAGCAAGGGCAATACCCGAAACACAACAATTAGGATTTGTAATGATTTTTCCTGGATAAGGTTGCTTTTCAATAAGCTGAATGTGATCCGCATTTAATTCAGGAATGATTATGGGTACCCAAGGATACATACGATGTGCTGAAGTATTAGAAAAAATTATTTTGCCTTGGGAAAGACAATACGCCTCTATCAATTTAGCACGTGCTGTTGGTAAAAAAGAGACAACAATAGGGGATTCAAGTTCTTCCACCTTACGTAACAATAGAGAACTTACTTTCTTAGGCATTGGACCAAGCGGTTCCTGCCAAAGACACACGGAACCATAAAGTTGTCTATATTTAGATTCTGAAGCAACAATCTCAGCGACAGTCCAGTCATACCATTTGTGTAGCAAAGCCATGAATTTCTGACCAACAAGTCCGGTAGCCCCTAAAACAGCGACTTGCATTACTTTTTTCCTTTCCCGATTGTTATATTGTGCTCATTCGAAATTAACAAATAAGAATATTTGTCTAGAAAGACGTGTCTTAAAAATTACTTAAATTTTCTTATATCTGGCGTTTTAAGAACCTCTGTGACCCCATTCTAATAATGGTTTTATTTTTTAAGCAAGCAATGTTCATCCCACAAGGCAACCTTTAGTGCATCCTCAAAACCATAAAGAGAAGGTTCAGGGTTCACAGTAAAAAGCCAATCTAAAATATGTAACACTCCTAAGGCAAATACTTCACGGGAAAATACTGTGTGACGTACGATAATTTGCTCTCCATTACTGACAAAAGCAACCTCATGCTCTCCAGGGACATCTCCTACTCGAGAAGAATGCAACTCAATTTTTCTCCCTGTTTTGCCAAAAGATCCTAAAGAATATTCCTGTCCCCAACAGTCTAGCTTTGTTCTACATACAGTGGTGACTAAATCTTGAGCAGTTCCTGATATACGATCCTGTTTATTCCGATGATGAGTTTCCGTAATGCGAATGTCATAACATTCATTGCATAACTGTGCCAATAGCGTAACAAGACGCTTTTGTACATAAGCTCCCATGCTCACATTAGGGCAAAGCACTACAGGA